>NZ_JADQBF010000011.1 GCF_016278775.1 Demequina sp.
AGAGCACACGACTCATAATCGTGGGGTCGCGGGTTCGAGTCCCGCCCTCGCTACAGGTTCCATCGATTCGGATGGGCTGACACGCGCGAGCGTGAACAACAAGGCAGGGAAGTCAATCATGGCTAAGAACGACATTCGTCCGAAGATCACGCTCGCGTGCACAGAGTGCAAGAACCGCAACTACATCACGCGCAAGAACCGCCGCAACACGCCTGACCGCGTCGAGCTCGCGAAGTTCTGCCCCAAGTGCGGAAAGCACCAGCCCCACCGCGAGACCCGCTAGTCTCGCTCACCTCGTAGACGCCCGTCCGGCCCGTGCCGCGGCGGGCGTCTCGTTCTTCTGCGGCGACGGTCGCCGCCGAGCCGCGCGTGTCACACTCGGTCACATGGATGAGACGGCCGACGCGCCACCGACGGCCACGGACGACGCTGCGGTCTCCCGGCGACGGCGTCGCGCCGGTTGGCACCTGTGGGTGTGGTGGCTCGCGCTGGTGGGCCTCGTTGCCGTGCTGGTCCCGGTGGTCGCGCGGCTCACGGGTTGGGAGGCGGGCCCGCTCGCATGGCTCGTCGCGCTCATGCCGTGGGTGACGCTCGCGTGTGTGGTGCCGCTCGTGTTGGCCGTGCTCGCCAGATCGTGGTCGCTCTCGGTCACCGCTGCCGCCATCACATCCCTGGGTGTGGCGTGGATGGTGCCGCTCTACGTTGCCGCGCCCGCGGCGGGCGATACCGTGCTGACGGTAGCGACGCTCAATCTGGAGTACGGAGAGGCCGACGCCGACGCCGTGGTGCGGCTCGTCGAGGACTACTCCGTAGACGTGCTGGCCGTGCAGGAGCTCACCCCTGCTGCAGTGACGCGCTTGCGTGACGCGGGTCTCGAAGAGGTGCTGCCCCAGGCGGTGCTAGCCCCCGAGCCCGGATTCAAGGGAACCGGGTTGTGGTCGCGGCTTCCGCTCGCAGACCGCCAGATCGTCGATGCCCTCAGCGCGCGGGCGGTCCGCGCGCAGATCACGGTCGAGTCCCGGGCGCTTGCCGTGTACGCGATCCACCCTGAGGCGCCCGCACTTCGTAGCCATCAGCGCTGGTCGGAAGACATGGACCGGCTCGCCGCTCTACTTGGCGATGTCACTGGCGGCGTCATCGTGGCGGGTGATTTCAACACGGCCCGCGACCATGCGGCGTTCCGGCGGCTCGAGGGGCTCGGCTACGCGGATGCCGCTGACCAGGCCGGGGCAGGGTTCCAACCCACGTTCCCAGAAGGCCGAACGATCGGGCCCCTCGTAGCGATCGACCACGTCATGACCCGCGACGCCAGCCTGGTCGCGAAGACGCTCGACACAGTCGCGATTCCCGGCACCGACCATCGGGCGTTGGTTGCCGGGTATGTGGCGGACTAGCACTCAGCTTCGCCATATGCCGTGCGATGGTGCCGTCCGCATCGTCCCTTTCGATAGGGTTGGTGCGTGCCTGTGAATCCAGAAACCCAGGGCCGCTCGTACGGCCCGTTCGAGCCGTACGAGGTGACTCGTGGGGCGATCCGCGCCTTCGCCGACGCCGTCGATGCCCGTAGCGGCGCTCACTTCTCTCCGGAAGTGGCGCGAGCCGAGGGGTACGAGGACGTTGTGGCGCCTGCGACGTTTGCGGCGATCATCGCCCAGAAGGCGGAGTTCCACGTCGTAGCCGATCCCGAGGTGGGGGTGGACTTCTCCAAGGTGGTCCACGCCGACGAGCGCTTCACTCATCACCGGCCCATCGTCGCGGGCGATGTGGTGCGCGCGAGCGTCATCATCGAGTCGATCACGCAGCGCGCCGGCATCTCCATGGTGACCAGCCGCGCCGAACTGACGGATGCCGACGGGGTGCCGGTCACCACCGTGATGTCCACCTTGGCCGTGAGGGAGGACCAGTCATGAGCGAAGAGACCCTTCCCGCCTTCTCCTCCCTCAACATCGGCGACCAGGTAGCCGGGCGCGACGTGGAGGTCACGCGCGACACGCTCGTGCGCTACGCGGCCGCTTCAGGAGACTTCAACCCGATCCACTACAACGACGCCTTCGCCCAGCAGGTGGGTTTGCCTGGCGTGATTGCCCACGGCATGTTCACCATGGGCATCGGCGCGTCCGTTGTCGAGGAGTGGGCCGGCGCCGGCAACGTCGTCGATTATCAGGCTCGCTTCACACGCCCTGTGCCCGTTCCCGCGCTCGGGGCGGCCACCGTGAGCGTGACGGCGGTGGTGGGCGCTCTCGATCACGAACTCCAACGGGCGCGCATCGACGTGACCGTGACCTTTGAAGGCGCCAAGGTGCTGGGCAAGGCGCAAGCGATCGTCGACTGCGCGTAGGTGCTTCGGGCTTTGCGGCCCAAGCCGCAAGGAGCTTTGACCGATCTGCACGCCTGACTTGTAGGAACCCTCCAACTCACCACGCAGTGTTTTGACGCCGTGGAAGTGCTCTTGAGGGCTGGGCACTGCCACGATTCGGGTATGGCAACTGCATCAGAGGAGAAGACGGGCTTCGCAGCGAAGCTCGACACCTATTTCTCGATCTCCGCAAGGGGATCGTCGTTCGGTCAAGAAGTCCGCGGTGGACTCACGACCTTCTTCACGATGGCTTACATCGTGGTGCTCAATCCCCTCATCCTCGGCTTCGTGCCGGACAAGGCGGGCAACTACCTCGGCGGTGGCACCGAGCCGAACCTGGGCATGATCGCGGCCGCAACGGCGCTGATCGCTGGCGTGCTCACGGTCTCGATGGGTGCGTACGCCCGATTCCCGCTCGCGCTCGCGACGGGGCTTGGGCTCAACGCCTTCGTCGCGTACGGCCTGGTGGGCTCTGGCGCGCTGTCGTGGCCAGAGGCGATGGGACTCATCGTCCTCGAGGGTGTCTTGGTCCTCATCCTGGTGCTCACCAGGTTGCGCCTGTCGTTCTTGGTGGCCGTTCCGATGGCCCTCAAGAAGGCCATCGCGGCTGGCATCGGCCTGTTCCTCGCGTTCATCGCGTTCTGGGACTCGCGCTTGGTGAACGACCCCGGCTCAGACTCGGTGCCGTCACAATTCGGCGAGGGCGGTGCCATTAATACGTGGCCGACTCTGCTCTTCGTCGTCGGCATCGTGGTGGGCGGCATCCTCTTGATGCGCAAGGTCAAGGGTGCACTGCTGATCTCGATCGTCGGCATGACGGTCATCGCCTTCATCATCGAGGCCATCGCCAAGGTGGGCTCCGCTGCGGACAACCCTTCGGGGTGGGCGCTCGTCGTCCCGACGTTCAAGGATCAGGACTGGAGCTTCAGCCCCGACCTTGGCCTGCTCGGTCAGGTCAGCGTGTTCGGTGCCTTCACCTCAGGCCCCGCCGTCATCACCGTCCTGCTGCTGATCTTCTCGCTGTTCGTGGTCGACTTCTTCGACACGATGGGCACCATGACCGCAGTCGGTGAAGAGGCGCACCTCAACGACGAAGAAGGTGTTCCTGCCAACTCGCAGCAGATCCTCATTGTCGACTCGATCGGCGCGATCGTGGGTGGTGCTGGTGCGGTGTCCTCCAACACGGCGTACATCGAATCGGCCTCCGGCGTGGGCGATGGCGCGCGCACTGGCCTGGCTTCCGTGGTGACAGGTCTCGGCTTCCTCGTGGCGGTGTTCTTGTCGCCGCTGGCCAACCTGGTGCCATTCGAGGCTGCCACACCGGTCCTGGTCCTTGTCGGCTTGATGATGCTGGCGGGCGTTGTCGACATCGACTGGAAGGACTACGGGATCGCGATCCCTGCGTTCCTGACGATGATCGTGATGCCGTTCGGCTTCTCGATCGCCGCAGGCATCGGGATGGGCTTCATTGCGTACGTCATCCTGCAGGCAGCAAAGGGCAACGCCAAGGGAGTCAAGCCGCTCATGTGGATCGCGGCCGGCGCCTTCGCGGTGTACTTCGCGCTCCCCGCGCTCCAGACTGCTTTGGGTCTGTAACTCCACTCACCTCACTACCGTCGGGGCGTCGTCCGGGAGACCGGGCGGCGCCCTTCGGCGTTACTGGGGGGCGCGTGCGGTGCTGTTGCCGACGCGGATCTCGAGGGGCAGTTCGATGACGGGGGGCTCGTCGCCGTCGAGCAGCGCCTTGACGCCTTGAGCGATGAGGTGGCCCTTCGCGGCGCCGTCCTGGGGAACCGTGGTGAGGTCAAGGGGCTGCAGCCACGGCAAGTCGAGCCCGTCGAAGCCGGTGATCGAGACGTCATCCGGCACGCTCAGACCCAACTCGCGGGCGGCGAGCACCACCCCGCCGGCGAGCAGGTCCGACTGGCACACCACGGCGGTGGGCTTGGACGGGTGGCTGAAGGCGAGGTGGCCGGCTGCGACGCCTTCTTCCACCATCGACGCACCCGACTCGATGACCACGCACGGCTCGATCCCAGCATCCTCGAAAGCCGCCAGGCGGTTGCGCGTCGGCGTCCAGAGCGCGCCTGCCAACAGCTCGCCCTCGTAGATTCCAGTGCCCTTACGTCCGCCCCTGGGGAGCGTCACGGTGGCGATGCGCTCATGGCCCAGTTCCATGAGGTGTCGGATGAGGTCAGCGGTCGCGCGGCGGTCGGGGATCGTGATGGCGGCCGCTCCCGGTGCCGTGCCCTCGACGATCGCAAAGGGCAGTTCTCGGCGGGCAAGGATGTCGAGCGCAGGCTCGTCGTGGTCGCGCACGCGCATGAGTACGGCGGCATCCATGGAGGCGGTGGCGAGCAGATTCGGCTCCGTCGAGTCCTCAGACGGCGAGGGCAGCAGGAGAACGCCCTGGCCCATCTCACCGAGGTCGCCGATGAGGGCGTCGAGCACGCGCAACGTGAAGGGGTCCCTGAACGCGAAGTGGAGGCGCTCATGAATGACAAGCCCCACCACCCTGCTGCGCCCGGATCGCAGGGCCTGCGCCTGCGGCGACGGACCCGCGTAACCCAGTTCTGAAGCGGCTCGCTCCACTCGCGCGCGCATGTCAGGCGAGATCGGTCCGGCACCGGAGTAGGTGAGAGACACGGTCGACAGCGAGACGCCTGCGAGCGAGGCGACGTCGGCCATGGTGGGCCGGCGCTTTGCGCTCATGGACTACCCCTTGTCAGGTGCGGTGAGATGGGACGTTGCAGGTGGAACTCTCAGCGTACTGGCACCATGGTAATCTCAGTTCGAAACGTTTCGACTTCTAGGTGGGTAGCGCGCGATCCGCGGCCCGCCTTCTGGGGCAGGACACCATGGTTCCGACTTTCGGTCACGCGCCGACCACGTCTCCCTCCGCTGAGCGGGTGCGGACGGCGCATCGCGCACTCCTCGTGACGTTCGCGGCACTCGGCATGCTTCTGACCACCTTCCTGTCGCGCATCCCCACCATCCGCGACCTGCTGGGCGTTTCCTCGGCAGGGCTGGCGATTCTCCTGCTCTTCGGTGCGCTCGGCGCCTTGGTTGCGTTGATGGCCGCGGGGTGGGCCAACGCCAGATTCGGCTCGCGCGCACTGCTGTGGTGGGCCAGCATCGCGCACCTGGCCGCGCTCGTCTCGCTCGGACTCGCGACCGCAGCAGGCTCGCCCGTGTTCTTCGCGACCGCCTCCTTCTTTGTGAGCCTCGCGTTCGCCCTGTCCAACGTGCCAGCCAACGCCGAGGCCGCCGAGGTCGAACGCCACGTCGGCCGGTCGATCATGCCCCAGTTCCACGCTGGCTTCTCGGTGGGCATGGGCATCGGCCTCGCGCCGGGAGCGGCCGCATCGCACTGGCACGTCGCTCCGGCGTGGCACTTCGCCATCGTCGCGCTCGCGGTCACCATGGTGCGCCTTGCCGTCATTCCCCTCGCGGTCCTGGATGGCACGCCCGACCCGAGGGTGGCTTCGCAATCCCTCGGCGGACCGTTCGCCACCGCGGGAGCCGAGTACCGCAACCGCAGGGTGTTGCTCATTGGCGCCATCGTGTTCGCCGCGGCCATGACAGAGATGATCGCCGCCCAATGGCTCTCCCTCGCTGTGGTCGACGACTTCAGCCAACGCGAGTCGACCGGCGACATCATCTACTGGATCTTCGTTGCCGCGATGTTCACCGTCAGGATGTCTGGCGCTGGCATCATCGACCGGCTCGGCCGCGTCGTGACCCTGCGTGCCTCCGCCGTTTTTGCCGCGGTCGGCGTCGCGCTCTTTGCCTTCACACCGACGTTCTGGCTGGTGCCTCTCGCCGTCATTCTCTGGGGAGCAGGGGCAGCGCTCAACTACCCGATCGGCTTTTCCGCCGCCGCCGATGACCCCCGTCACGCGGCGGCGCGCGTTGCGGCCGTCTCGTCCTTCTCCACGGTCGCTGGCCTGATGGTGCCGCAGGCGATCGGACAGATGGGGGAGTGGATTCCGCTCCGACATGCCATGCTGCTCGTCGTGATCGGCTCCGTCGCGTCGTTCGTGTTGGCCAGGGCCGTGCGTGCCGACCGGAACCTGTTCCGCTCACGTCGTCGCCAGGAGCGCAGCGTCGGCGTGGGGCTTCTCGGCCGTCGCGCGTCAGATCCCGCCGCCGTCATCGACGCCGCGGGCGAGGCCATTCCGATGCACAGAGGCGACGAGGGCTCGCGGCTACGCTAAGGCACATGACCACGCTGGCCGACCTCACCACCCTCAGGGTTGGGGGTGAGGCGCGTGAGTTCCTTGAGCCCGAGTCCGATGACGAGGTGATCGAGGCGGTGCGGGCGGCCGACGCCGCCGGTACTCCCGTGCTCATCCTTGGCGGCGGCTCCAACTTGCTGGTGTCGGACGCGGGCTTCGACGGCGTAGTCGTCCGCGACGCGAGACGCGATGTCGAGGCGCACGTGGCACTGCAGAATGACGGCTCGTGCGGGGGTCTGACGATCACCGCGGGTGCAGGCGTGCCGTGGGATGCGCTCGTGGAACGTGCCGTGAGCTCGCAGTGGTCGGGGTTCGAGGCCCTCTCCGGGATCCCAGGGTCGACCGGTGCGACCCCCGTGCAGAACGTCGGCGCCTATGGGGCGGACGTCTCGGAACTCATCGCGCAGGTGCGCACGTGGGACCGCTCGACGCAGTCGGTGCGGACCCTTCCCCTCATGTCGCTCGGCTTCTCGTATCGTGACTCGGTGCTCAAGCGGTCGATGCACGGCGGTGCCGACGATGGTGCGGTCTGGGCGCCGAGCCCTCGCTTTGTGGTGCTGTCCGTCACGTTCCACACCCGCATGGCGTCGCTGTCGGCGCCCGTGCGGTACGCGCAGCTCGCTGGCGCGCTCGGCGTCGAGCTGGGCGCGCGCGTGCCGATCACCGAGGTGAGGGACGCCGTGCTCGCGCTGAGGCGTTCCAAGGGCATGGTGCTCGACGATGTTGACCCCGACACCTGGAGCGCGGGCTCGTTCTTCACCAACCCCGTGCTCGACGCCTCGGCCGCCGCGGCTCTCGACCCTGACGCACCGCGCTTCCCCGCAGGCCCCCACGCGCCTGAAGGCTCGATCAAAACCAGCGCGGCGTGGCTGATCGAGCACGCTGGCTTTGGCAAGGGCTTCGCGGTGGGGGACGACGCCAGGGCCGCCTTGTCGACCAAGCACACCCTTGCGCTGACCAACAGGGGCGGGGCGTCGGCCGATGATCTGGTGTCGCTCGCCCGCGTGGTGCGCGACGGGGTGCGCGAGCGGTACGGCATCTCACTGGTGCCCGAGCCCGTGTGGGTGGGCGTCGAGATCTAGTCGCGAAGGTGCGCTATGCGCACAACAGGCCCGGACTTGTCGCGTGCACCATGCGCCATGTGCGGCCTGCACGCAATCGGCGCGCGCCCCCGACGCGCGAAGGGCCCGGACCGAGTGGTCCGGGCCCTTCGCGCAGGGAATCGACTATCCGTCGGCCGCGATGGCCTTCAGAATGTCGAGCCTCGAGGCACGCCACGCGGGCCAGATGGCCGCGATGACACCGGCGATCATGGACAGCACCGTGTAGATCGCGATCCACACCCACGGCACCACCACACGCTCGAAGCCGTACTCGGCGAGAGCGTTGACGAGTGCCGCGCCCAGGCCAACCCCCAGGATGATGCCCAGCAGGGTTCCGAACACGGCCATCACGACCGACTCGAGCGTGATCATGCCCCACACCGCCTTGCGAGTGACGCCGACTGCGCGCAGCAGGCCGATCTCGCGGGTCCGTTCGGTGACCGACAGGAGCAGCGTGTTGGCCACTCCCAGGATGGCGATCAGCAGGGCGGCACCCAGCAGGCCAGAGATCACGGCCAACAGGATGTCCAGGGCCTGGTTGAAGAACTGCTCGATCTCTTCTGGCGACTGGGGCATCACCAACGGGAAGTCCTCCTTGAGGTTCTCGTTGACGGCGTCCGTCGTTGCCTCGAGATCGGCACCTTCGTCGAAGTCAACGAGTGCCTGGATGATGTCGGGCTCCCCGACCAACTGTTCGCCGACTGACCAGTCCACGATCAGCGGCTGATCGCCCTCCACCAGGTACAGGCCGGTCACCTCAAGGGTTACGGAGCCTTCGGGTCCCTCGACCGTGATCTGGTCGCCTACCTCGTATCCCAGCGCCTCGACGCTCGCATCGATGAAGACACCCTGTCCCAGCTCGGTCAGCGGACGGTCGGTTTCGAGTTCGAACACTCCATCAATCTCTTCAGCATCGACGATGCCCATGAAGAAGTTCTCGCCATCCACGGAGGCTTCGCCGAACCCGTAGCGGGCAACCTTGTTGACGCCTTCCGTCTCGGCGATGACGTCGACGGCCCCTTGCGGGATCAGCGTCGCCTGACTCATGACGATCAGCTCAGCCTTGTTGGTAGCGAACTGTGAGGTGAACGTGTCCTTGACTGACTCCGTGAACGTCGCCACCAGCGCCAGCAGCATGACACCAATCATCAAGGCCGCGGCCGTGTTGGCCGAGCGACGCGGCTCGCGGTGAATGTTGTTCGCGGCAAGCTTGCCGTTGACACCCCACAGCTTCGACAGCACGCCCCGCAGGCCATACGCGAGCGGAACGATCACCTGCGCGGCGAGCAGCGTGACGCCGAGCACGATCAGCACGGCCCCTGCGCCCACCCACCACGCGGGCCTGGGAACCGAGCCATACAGGCCAATCAACACGCCAGCGACACCCAACAGGGTGAGCGCGCCGCCCACGATGTTGCGTCGCCGTAGCGACTTCTTGCCGGCAGTACCGGCCTCGCGGAGCGCCTCCATGGGGGAGATGCGCGAGGCGTGGATCGCGGGGAGCAACGCCGCAATGACCGTCACGGAGACGCCCAGCGAGTAGCTCCACAGCACCGCCTTCACTGGCAACACGAGCGTGCCAAGGATGTTGCCGCTGAAGGACTCGACCAAGGCACCACCGGCGAGAGCGAGGCCCCAACCAGTCAGGATTCCCGCCGTCGTTCCGACGAGGCCGACCACCACGGACTCGACAAGGATCGAGTTGCGGATTTGTGAGCCCTGCGCGCCGATCGCCCGGAGCAGTCCGAACTCCCTGGTGCGCTGGGTCACGATGATCCTGAAGGTGTTGACGATGATGTACGCGCCAACGAACAGGGCCACGAGTCCAAAGATCAACGCGAACACATCCACGATGTTGAGCGCCTCGTTGAGTGAGTCGATCTGTTCCGCAACCTTGTCTTGCGAGGTGATAGCACGCGTACCGTCGGGCAGGAGGGGAGAGATCGCGTCCACGATCGCGTCGGGGTTCGCACCGTCTTCTGCCACCACTTGAATGTCGCGGAAGCCCTCGACCCCGCCAGCAAGTTCGCGCACCGTCGCCTCGTTGGCATACATGAGGTTGGCGGTCTGGAGCTCGTTGTTCTCGCCAAAGCGAATCGAGCCGGTGACGGTGAGCTCCTGCACGCCGTCGTCCGTCGCGATCTTGACCGTGTCGCCGGGCGCCAGCTCGAGCTTCGCGTAGGTGTCGACGTCGACCACGACGTCGCCGTCGGCCGACGGACCCGCTCCGTCGACCAGGGTGGAACCGTCGATGTCGGGAATCCCGTACCAGCCGTACACCAGCGTGGGTGCGCCCATGCCAAGCGGTGCATCACCGTCGGCGTTGAGCACCATACCCGTCTCGTAGGCAACCGAGCCTTCGGCGTACAGCACGCCATCCACCTGCTTGACGGCGGCCACGTCATCGTCTGAGAACGGGCCTTGGGCGTCGCGCGCGGTGAACTCGCCCTCTTCGCCCTCGGCTGGAGCCTCCTCGACGATCACGTCGACGGAGCTGTAGATGTCACCGAACAGGTCGGTGAAGCCGCGCGAGAGCGCGGACGTGAATGTCAGCGTCGCGGCCACGAGCGCGACGCCAAGGGCGACGGCAAAGGCCGTGAGAATGAGCCGCTTCGGGTTATGCCGAACCGACTTGAGTGCAAGTCTCAGCATCAGGAATCAGTGCCCCATCTGCTTCATGCGGTCGAGCACCTTTTCTGCGGTCGGCTCGCGCATCTCGTCGACGATCTTGCCGTCTTCGAGGAACAGGATGCGGTCGGCGTACGACGCGGCGGTCGGGTCGTGCGTCACCATCACGATGGTCTGGCCGAACTCCTTGACAGCACGACGCATGAAGCCGAGCAACTCTGCACCTGACTTCGAGTCGAGGTTTCCTGACGGCTCGTCGGCAAAGATGATCTCGGGCCGCGCCACGAGCGCGCGCGCCACGGCGACGCGCTGCTGCTGGCCGCCGGAAAGCTCGGCAGGAAGGTGCGTCAGACGATCCCCTAGGCCGAGGATGCCGATGATCTCGTCAAACCACTCCTTGTCAACCTTCTTGCCTGCGATGTCCATGGGCAGCGTGATGTTCTCGCGGCCGTTGAGCGACGGGATCAGGTTGAAGGCCTGGAAGATGAAGCCGATGTAGTTGCGGCGGATCTCGGTGACCTGGGCCTCTGAGAGGTGGGTAATGACGGCGTCAGCAATCAGTGAGGTGCCGGCCGTGAGGCGGTCGAGTCCCGCGAGGGTGTGCAGCAGGGTCGACTTGCCGGACCCGGACGGGCCCATGATGGCGGTGAACTCGTGGCGCTTCATGTCGACGGTGACGCCGTCGAGTGCGCGCACCGCGGTGTCGCCGAATCCATAGTCCTTGTACCCGTCGCGCATTGCTGCCGCTACCGGCGTCTGCGCGGGTGCTTCCATGGTGGTCATGGGGGGTGCCTTTCGTGATGTTGTGTCAGAAGATTCCGGACTCAGTGTGGCGAAGGTGGGGCCCTCGGGGCATCGGCCATGGGGACGGTTGTGGCGGATCGTTCTTGAGGACGATGCCAGGGGAAACCCCGAGGCACGTCCCCCATGCGGGTGGGGGAACGACCTACGGCCGGGGCAGGACGATTCCAGAGTCGTATGCCTCCACCACGGCCTGCACGCGGTCCCGCACTCCCAACTTAGTGAGGATATGGCTGACGTGCGTCTTCACGGTGGTGTTGGAGACGAACAGCTCCTTCGCGATCTCTTGGTTCGACATGCCGCGCGCCATGAGCTGGAGCACTTGCACCTCCCTGTCGGAGAGGTCGCCGATCGCCTCTGGGCTGGGGACGTAGTGTTCGGGCTCGCTCGCGGCGTCTGGAGCCGCTGCGGGGGCGACTGAGATGGGCTCGGAGGCGTCGCCGCTGTCGTGGATGTTCTTGACGGGGCCCCGCGCAAACTGCTCGATGACGCGGCGTGTCACCTCGGGCGCAAGCAACGCCTCGCCCCCGGCGACGATGCGCACGGCGTTGACCAGGCTGTCGCCGTCGGCGCTCTTCAACAAGAAGCCAGAGGCGCCGGCGCGTAGGGCGCCGTACAGGTACTCGTCGTCGTCAAAGGTGGTGAGGATGACGACGCGCACATCAGGGGCAACCCTGAGTACCTCTCGCGTTGCGGCGAGGCCATCCATGCCCGGCATGCGGATGTCCATGAGAACCACGTCCGGACGGTGCTCCGCTGCTCCTGCGATCGCGTCCTCGCCGGACGCGGCCTCGCAACACACCACGATGTCGTTTTCTGACTCGAGAATCATCTTGAGGCCGACGCGCACCATCTGCTGATCGTCGACCAGTCCAACTCGGATCACCTAAGTCTCCTGTTCCTGCGCGGCACGTTGGCTGACCACTTGGTCGTCTGTGACGGGTAGCACCGCGTGGACCCGATAGCCGCCGCCCTGCCTGGCGCCCAACTCGAGGCGTCCGCCGAGCGCCGCCACCCGCTCCTTCATACCAGCCAGACCGTTTCCGCCTGACGACGAGACAACGTCGGAGATCACGCCTCTGCCGTCGTCCTCCACCGTCACGGTCACGGCGTCTCGCCGACGGCGCACCGTCACGCTCGCGGTGGCGCCGGATCCCGCGTACTTGAGGGCGTTGGTGAGTGACTCTTGAATGATCCGATACGCGCTGAGTTCGACCCCAGCGGGCACGTGGGTGGTGCCCGCGATGGCCAGGCGCACGGGCAGCCCCGAATCCTCGACTTGCTTCACGAGGGCCGGGATGGCCGCGAGCGACGGCATCGGAGCCAGGTCGTCCTGATCGGTGGTGCCCACCAACGCGGGTGCGCGGGTGCGGCCAGTGAGCTCGGCCGCCTCGTGCTCAAGCTCTCGCTCCGACGTGCGCAACACGCCAATCATGCGTTGCATCTCGGCAAGCCCCTTACGGCCCGAGTCCGAAATCGTGGCAAGCGCGCCGGCCACATCTGCATCGGTCTTCGCAACGCGTCGCCGAGCTCCCTCCGCCTGCAGCGTCATCACTGTCATCTCGTGCGCGACCACGTCGTGCAGTTCGCGCGCGATGCGGGCGCGTTCGGCACGCACGGCGTCGGCCGCAGCGATCCTTGCTGCCTGTTGCCTGCGCTCGGCGGAGAGCTCGTACTCGGTGAGCCTTTCTCGGCGCTTGCGCTCCGTGAGGCCGAAGAGGATCGGGACGATGACTGCCAACGCCACCGACGCGGGCGCCGTCCACGGCACGAAGTCGGTAGCGAAGACGCCAACCATGGTCCAGCCGAGGACAAGGCCAGCCACACTTCCGCCATGGAGAAAGGCCTCACGCCGAGGAAGCGATGCGCCCACGGTGTACAGCGCCACGAGAAGGGGGAAGAACGACACCTCCGCGGGGTAGCCGATTCCTGAGGCGACCGACCACAAGCTAGCGACTACCCACAACACCGTGCGGGGAGCGACCGAGCGCCATGCGAGCGGCAGCGCTTGAGCGATCACCAGGACGTAGCCCCACGTGTCGAACTCCCGGTAGTCCAGCTCGACATCGCTCGTCACCGCGTGCGCCGACAACACCGCAAGGGCGGCGAAAGCGATGGCGATCGCCGCGTCACCCCCGCGTTTCATGGTCGCCATGCGCCCCAGGCTAGTCCCGTGCCGCACGATGGCGCCTCGGTCGTGAGGATGAGAGGACGTCTCCCGGGTCGCCCTCCAGGAAGACATGGGGAAAACTGCCCTATTCCCCGGGCACCATGACGCGCTATGGTGTCCGAGTCTGAGGGAAACGGGGGGACCATGGCTTTGTTGGCGCGATTGAGCGAGCGGCGCAATATCGCGTCTGGCGCGGTCGTGACGATGTCCGCCATGACGCTTGGCGTGTTCGCCTTTCTCGATGACGGCGTACCAACTACGGACGTCGAGCTTCACGATGGCGGCGTGTGGTTGACCAACGAGTCGGTGCTCATGGTGGGCCACCTCAATCACCAATCGCGCACGCTTGACGGCGGGTACCGCACCACCACCGGACAGTTCGACGTGGCCCAATCAGGCAACACAGTGGTGGTACACGATTCGGCCAATTCCACGGTGGCGCTCGTCGACGCCGCCACCCTCACGGCCCCCTCGCTCACGGCCATGCCCGCCTACGCCGAGTTTGGGTTGGGTGCCGACACTGCGGCCGTGCTGGACCCGACGGACGGGCGCTTGTGGGTGATGCCTGCCTCACGCCTGCCGTCCGTCGACCTTGAGGCGACCACGCCCGTCGCCGAGGTGGGCGCAGACGCCGCGCTCGCGGTTGGCCCTGACGGCCTTGTCGCGGCGGTCTCAGCCGTCACCGGTGAGGTAGTGACCGCGAGTCTCGATGGCCCGCTCGTGAGCACAGAGGATCGCGGGACACTCGAATTGCCCGAAGACGCCGAGGCGACCATCACCCTGGTAGGCGACCGTGTGGTGGTGCTCGACTCCTCGACGGGCATTCTCCACATCGATGGGACACAGATCGAAGTCCCTGAGGGCGCCGTGCTTCAACAGCCGTCTGCCGCGGGTGCCGCCGTGTCGCTTGCCTTTGACGACGGATGGTGGAACCAGCCCCTGGACGGCGCCGAAGCAGTGACCAATGACTTGCAGGCCGTCGGAACTCCAGCCGCTCCCGTGTCCCTGCAGGGATGTGTGTATCTGGCTTGGGCGGGTGCAGGCGAGTTTCGCCGCGACTGCGCGGACGATGCCTTCGACATCGGCGCGAAGATCGACGGCGCACTGCCCAGCGCGAAGTTTGTGTTCCGTGTCAATCGCAATGTGGTGGTCCTCAATGACTCCGTGAACGGCACAGGGTGGCTCTCGTCCGACGGCATGGAAAGGGTCGAAGACTGGGAGTCGCTGCTACCCCCGCCGGACGACGACCAGGACTTCGAGGAGTTCGAGGAAGAGGACGAACTGTCTTCGCTGCCGGAACGCAGCGAAGAGAACACCCCTCCGGTGGCGGAGGACGACCACTTTGGCACGCGCGCTGGCCGCACCACCGTGCTGCCCGTGGTTGACAACGACTACGACCTCGACGGCGACCTCCTCACGGCCGTGGTGGTCGACGCCACGGGCGTGCCTGGGCAGGTTCAACCCATTCGGGATGGGGAGGCCTTCCAAGTGGTGTTGCCCCCAGAGGCGACGGGCACGGCGACGTTCACCTACCGCATCAGTGACGGTCGCGGCGGAGTGGACGACGCCACCGTGACGATCAGCATTGCGGGCGAGGGCGAGAACACGGCTCCCGAACCGCGCCGTCGGTCACGATTGGTCATGGAGGCGGGAGCGACCGTCTCCTACCAAGTGCTACCCGACTGGGTCGACCCCGAAGGCGACACGCTGTTTCTGCGCAACGCGACAGCGCCAGCCCCTCACCGCGTCGAGTTCACCCCCGACGGCCGTGTGAGCATCACTGCCGACCCAGATGTCACGGGACCGTTCGACGTGGACGTGACGGTTTCGGACGGCATCGAGGATTCGACGGGCACCGTGCGCGTGGACGTGTGGCCCTCGAAGACGTTGCCGCCGCAGACCAACTCGGACCACGTCGTCACCTCGGTGGGGCGGCCCGTCCTGGTGAGCCCGCTGGGCAACGACATGTCGCGATCGGGCAAGCCGTTGCGGCTCGCGAAACTTGACGAGGTGCTGGGCGTCTCGATGGTGCCCGACTACCTGAAGAACACCTTCACCTTCTCGTCCGATGCCGCAGGCACCTACTACATCCAGTACCTGGTGACCGACGGCGCCACCACGGCCCCTGGCCTGGTGCGGGTTGACGTGTTGCCGGAGGTCGACGCGACCCTGCCGCCCATCGCAGTGTCGGACGTCGCGCTCGTTGCTCCCGGTGAGGACACCCTGGTGGACGTGCTCGCCAACGACTCCGACCCAGGCGGGCGAGTGCTCGTCATTCAGAACGTCGAGGTGCCCGAGCGGTCTGGCCTTCGGGTCGCAGTCCTCGAGCATCGTCTGGTGCGCGTCACCGACATCGGTGGCCTCAAGGAGCCCGTGACGCTGAGCTATCTGGTGTCGAACGGCACGGACACGGCCCGCGCTGACATCACCGTCTTGCCGATCGCGCCCTCTGACGTGACCTTGCCGCCCGTGGCGGAGGACGACGAAGTGGTGGTCCGCGTCGGCGATGTCGCGACCGTCGACGTCCTGGACAACGACACCCACCCGAGCGGCGACGAACTCACTCTCGTGGGCCTCGGCGAGCCGCTCGTCGACCCGGCGATGGCCGAGGTGTTCGTGTCTGACAACGTGTTGCGGATCAGGGCAGGCGATCAAGCGGGCACGGTCACGGCCTTGTACGACGTCGGCGACGAGCACGAGCAGCGTGATAGCGCCCAGGTGAAGATCAGGATTGTGGGGGCCGACGAAGGGAACACCGCGCCGCGGCCCACCGATGCCGTGGCGCGCGTGCTCGCGGGCAACACCGTCCGCATCCCCATCGCGCTCGAGGGCATCGACCCCGATGGCGACTCGGTGGTGCTCGAGGGCCTCGCGACCGCGCCAGAGCTTGGCAGGGTGGTGCAGCAGGGAGAAGACTGGATCGTGTACGAGGCCTACGCGGACTCGCAGGGCACCGACACGTTCGAGTTCGAGGTGCGCGATCGGCTCGGAGCCTCCGCCAGGGGCTCAGTGGTGGTGGGCGTGGCGCCCATGCGCGGCTTCAACAATGCCCCCGTGGCCTTGCGCGACGAGGCCGCCACGAGGGCGGGCCACTCCGTGTCGGTGGCGGTGCTTGAGAACGACACCGATCCCGACTCGGACGTCATCAGCCTCTCTCCAGAGATCGAGGCCCCTGCGGGCGTCGAGGCGGAGGTGCGGGGGGAGCGGGTCGTGTTGAGCGCCGAGGAAGAGGGCCAATACACGCTGCAGTACACGATCACCGACGTGTTTGGAGCGTCGAGCGCTGGCACCATCCTGCTGACGGTCGATGACGCGCTTGAGCCAGTCCCGCCCATCGCCCGCGATGACCGGATCGCGGCCGCCGATGTCGAGGATGACGGAACGGTCGACGTCGACGTGCTCGCCAACGACGAGGACCCAGACGGCGTGACGTCCGCACTCACGCTCACCGTGGCGGATGACACCGCGGTGGTGAGCGGCCTGGGAGTCGTCACGCTGCAACTCACCGACGTGGCGCGCATCGTCACCTATACGATCACCGATGGTGACGGCTTGAGTTCCTCGGCGTTCGTCATGCTTCCCGGATTTGGCACCGCCAGGCCGCAACTCATCAGCGCCGCCCCCATTGAAGTGGTCAGCGGCGAGACCAAGACCATTCGTCTTGAGGACTACATCCTCACGGCGAACGGCAATCCGCCGCTCGTCACCCGAGCGGAAGCGGTCAGGGCCGCTCACGCCAACGGCGACGACCTCGTCGTCGACGAGGAGACGTTGCAGTACACGTCGACTGACGGGTACTGGGGAAAGGATGCGATCACCGTCGAAGTGACCGACGGCCTCGCGGTCGACGATCCGGAAGGCCGAGTGGCGGCGATCACCATCCCCATCACCGTGCTTCCGGCCGGCAATGAGCCTCCCTCCTTGCGCGACGCGCGCGTCGAGGTAACCCCTGGAGAAGAGCCCACCGTGCTCAATCTCGGCCTGCTTGCCTCCGATCCCAACGAGGACGACGTCCTCACGTTCGCGATTACCGGCGATGTCGCGGAAGGCTTCACGGCGGCTGTCGAAGGCGACGCCCTGATGGTCTCGGCCGACGCCGACGTCCCCAAGGGCACGCTCGCCGACCTCGAGATCGAGGTGTCGGACGGGGTAGCCGCCCCGGTTCCCGGCCTCGTCAGGGTCGCGGTCACGAGCGCGAGCAGATCGCTGCCGGTAGCGAACGACGACTACGTTGACGACGCCAGACCAGGCGCCGAGATCCTCGTCGACGTGACCGCCAACGACTTCAATCCGTTCCCCGCCGAACCCCTGACCGTGGTGTCGTATGGCATCGAGGCTGGCGTTGGCGAGGTGCTCATCGGCGAGGACGGACTCCGGATCACTCCGGGAGTCGCTTTCCACGGCACGCTCCAGGTGCGCTACACGATCGAGGATCGCACCCGCGACGCGGACCGCCAGGTCGAGGGCCGCGTGTTCGTGACCGTGGTCAAGGAGCCGGACGCACCGGTGAAGCCGGCGATTCGGTCCGTCGAGGATCGCACCGTCGTCCTGGAGTGGACCGCGCCAGGGAACAACGGCGCACCGATCTCCCACTACACGGTGCGTTCTGATCAGGGCACGGAGACCGACTGCACCACGACGATCTGCACCATCGACGGGCTCAGCAATGACGTGGAGTACCGCTTCACGGTGACCGCGACCAACCGCGCGGGCGAGTCCGCCCCCTCGTCTCCTTCCGACGTGGCGCGCCCAGATGTCCGGCCGGAGCAGCCCTCTGCGCCGTCCCTCGCGTTTGGTGATCGTGCGCTGTCCGTGGCGTGGACCCCTGCCGTCAGCAAGGGATCTCCCATCTCCGGCTACACGCTTGAGATCTCGCCGCCGCCTGTCGCCGGGCCGTCGCAAGTGCTCAACGTATCCGGAACGTCCTACGAGTGGAGTGGCCTCGAGAACGGCGTCGCCTATCAAGTGCGAGTGCAGGCGCACAATGATGCCCCCGAGCCCTCAGCGTGGTCGGAGTACTCGGGCACCGAGGTGCCAGCTGGCCCGCCGGTTGCCCCGGCCAAGCCCACCACCCAGCGGTTGGCCCCGGTAGGCAACAGGGCGCAGCTTGCGGTGGAGTGGACCGAGCCTTCAGGCAACGGTGACACCGTGTCGTCGTACACCGTCACGGCGCTGCGAGGCGGAGCCGCCGTCGCGACGGCCGAGGTGCCAGCGGGCGTGTACTCGCGAGCCTTCGAACTGGCGACAGACGACGTGGCGTACACCTTCACCGTGGTCGCCCACAACAAGGCGGGCGCCTCTGACCCGTCGCCTCCGTCGGATCCGCGGCGTGCCTTCGTAGCGCCCGGCACGCCCACGTCGGTCACGGCGAGCCCCGGCGATGGCAACATCACAGTGGGCTTCAACCCAGGTCCCCGGAATGGTGCCGACGCGGCGTGGATCAGCTACGAGTACCAGTTGAATGGCGCGGGCACATTCAAGGCGCTGCCAGCAAGCGGCGTGATCGGTTCCCTGTCGAATGGCTCGTCGTACACGGTCAAGCTGCGTGCCACCGCCACCGCCGACGGCGTCTCGTACACCGGCTCCGAATCGGCGGCGTCGGCCGCGGCCGTGCCGTACGGCATTCCGCCTAAGCCCAGCGTGTCCGCCGCAAACAACAGCGGCACCGTGCGCTTCACATGGTTGGCCGCCACCACCAACGGACGGCCCATCACGACGCTCCAGTACAACATTGATGGCAATGGTTGGGTGTCCGGCGCGATCTCGGGCGGCTCGGTCAACGCGCCGTCGGCTGGCGGCACCCACTCCATTGATGTGCGTGTCCAGGACTCCGAGGGCCAGTGGAGCCCGATCGGGGAGGCGTCCCTCACCATCAACCCCGAGGTGACCATCTCCCGCGGGCCGCAACGCACCGACGTGTGTTCGGAGGCGGCCAAGTGCTACTACTTCCACTGGGAGATGCGGTACTTCCCCGCGAACTACCAGTTCCCGTATGAGTGCCGGAACTCCGACGGAGCGTTCTCGTCGGGGACCATGCCCTCGTTCAACAAGACCAATGGGAGCGGTAGCGCCTCGTTTAACTACTGCTACTCGGGTCCTGCGGCCCAGAACCCGTGGGACACCCCGTACTACGTTCGCGTCCAGTTGCCCAACGGCACCTGGGTCAGATCTAGCGACTCCGGCTGGTAACCAGCCGCAAGAGAGGGAAGACCCCTATGAGCATGACTCCAGAGCAGGCCGCGTGGTTTGCTGACACGTTTGGCAAGATCACTGCCAATATTGGCCAGGCGGTGCTCGGCAAGGATGAGGTCATCCGCCTGGTGCTCACCGCGATGTTTGCGGAGGGCCACGTGCTGCTCGAGGACGCGCCAGGAACCGGCAAGACGTCGCTGGCGAGGGCCCTCAGCGCGACAGTCTCCGGCACACACCAGCGCATCCAGTTCACTCCAGACCTGCTGCCGTCAGACGTTACGGGAATCACCATCTGGAACGAGAAGGTGCGCGAGTTCGAGTTCCATCGCGGGCCGATCTTCGCGTCGATCGTGCTCGCGGACGAGATCAACCGCGCCAGCCCCAAGACCCAGTCCGCATTGCTGGAGGTGATGGAGGAGTCCCGCGTGACCGTCGACGGCGTGACCCACTCCGTCGGCAAGCCCTTCCTGGTGATCGCCACCCAGAACCCCATCGAGCAAGCTGGCACGTACAAGTTGCCCGAGGCGCAACTCGACCGCTTCTTGCTCAAGACCACGATCGGCTACCCGGACATCGCACACACGGCCCGGATCCTCTCGGGGTCCGCGGCAAGGGACCGCTCAGCCGCGCTCTCTCCGATCATCACGACTCAGGCGGTGGCCGACATGAGCGATCTGACGTCAACCGTCCACGTGGACGACGCGGTACTGACCTACATCGCCACCGTCACCGAGGCCACCCGCGCCGCGCCAGAGGCCCTCCTGGGCGTGTCGGTGCGCGGAGCCCTGTCCATGGTGCGGGCCGCCAAGGTGCACGCCGCCGCCTCCGGTCGCCACTTTGTCACTCCCGATGACGTCAAGGCGCTCGCCCAGTCGGTGTGGGCGCATCGCATTGTGCTTGACGCAGAGGCAGAGTTCCAAGGGGCCACCAGCGGCCAGATCGTGGATCGCGTGCTCGCCGAGGTGGCCGCGCCACAAAGCAGGACCGTCTCGGTATGAGCGCAACACCCGCGCGCGATGGCGCAGCCGCGCCCGCCACGACCACGGGGTCCGTCCCCGCGGTGGGGCTCGCGCGCGCGTGGGTGACTGAGGTCGCGGTGCCGTTCGCGGCGCCCGTGACGCGGCCGCTGCGGATCGCGGCCGGCTGGGTCACTGGCCTTGGAGCCGTCGTGCTCCTCGGCACCATCGTCGCGCTCACCGTCGCTGCGATGTGGGGGTGGCTCGAGTTCCTGACGATTGCCGCGATCGGCGTCGCAGCGCTGGCCATGGCGGCGGCATTCCTCGTGGGGCGCATCGCCTACGACGCCTCTCTCGACCTGGCCTTGACCCGCGTGGTGGTGGGCGAGCGCGCCGTCGGCGGCATCGAACTGCGCAACCCCACCAAGCGGGCCTTGCTGCCCGTGCTTGTCGAACTGCCGGTGGGTAAGGGACTGGCGTCGTTCGCCATCCCACGACTCGGGCCAGGCGAGAGCCATGACGACGTGTTCACCATTCCGACTCACCGCCGGGCCGTGTTGCCTGTCGGTCCCATCACGGCGGTGCGAGGTGACCCGCTTGGCCTGCTCGCGCGCGTGGTCACCTGGACCGAGCCAGTGGACCTTTACGTGCACCCGCGCACGGTGCCGCTCGAGGGTTCCTCTTCCGGCTTCCTGCAGGACCTGGAGGGCCTGCCTTCCAAGGATCTGTCGAACTCCGACATATCGTTCCACGCCCTTCGCGAGTATGTGCCAGGAGACGATCGCCGTCACGTCCACTGGAAGTCGACGGCCCGCACGGGCAAACTCATGGTGAGGCAGTTTGAAGAGACGCGGCGGTCGCATCTCGCGATCTCACTGTCACTCAACAGCGAGGAATACCAAACAGAAGACCAGTTCGAACTCGGCGTGTCGGTCGCAGGCTCGCTCGGGTTGCAGGCGCTGAGGGAGGACAAGCAACTGAGCGTGCTTGTCCAAGGTGCCCAGTTGCCCACCCGCGCAGGCAAACAGTTTCTCGATGCCCTGTCCGGGCTCGAGAACACCGCAGCGAACCGTGGGACCTTCGTGGACCTCGCGCTCAGGACCGGAGCTGCAGTGCCAGACGCCTCGGTCGCCGTCATCATCTGCGGCGGAGCCGTCACCCCGTCGGACATTCGCGTGGCGGCGTCGCATATCCCGCTGGGCGTACTCGTCGTCGCCGTCTATTGCACTCCTGAAGCACCGCTCACCCGCCGCACCATCGGGGATGTCGTGGTCCTCACGCTAGGCGACTTGCGTGACCTTCCTCAGGCGATGCGGAGGATTCCGGCATGACACGCGCATCCCAGGGCGGCATGCCAGACCCGAGACGTGCGGGCGTCGACCTGGCCGCCATCGTCGT
Source organism: Demequina sp. (assembly GCF_016278775.1). Classification (GTDB taxonomy): domain Bacteria; phylum Actinomycetota; class Actinomycetes; order Actinomycetales; family Demequinaceae; genus Demequina. The sequence continues at coordinate 21,843 of NZ_JADQBF010000011.1, forward strand.
CATGCTGGCAATGGGTGCGTGGGGCTTCGGGCCGGTCTTCGCGTCGACCGCATGGTTGCCTGCCGCGGTGGGAGGCATCGTCATCGGTGTGGGCCTCGGCGTCGTCGCGGTATGGCGACGGTGGCCCGTGATCGTGGCCGTGGCGGCAATGATCGGCGCGTATGTGATCTTCGGGGGCGCGCTGGCATTGCGGAGCACGACGATCGCCGGAGTCGTTCCGAGCCTCGACACCGTGAGTGGGCTCGCGTTCGGAGCGGTGCGCGCCTGGAAGGCACTCCTTACGGTCGACGTTCCGACGGTGGGATTCGAGACGGTGCTGCTGGTGCCGTTCATCTCGACCCTGGTGGCCTCGCTGGCCGCGACCCTGCTGGCGCTGCGAACGCGACGCGCCGCGTGGGCAGTCATTCCAGTGCTCGCCCTCCTGGGGGTGTCCATTGGCTTCGGGCTCTACAGAGCCGCCGCCCCTCTTGCACAAGGGGCGGTGCTCGCCACCGTCGCCATCGCGTGGCTCGCGTGGCGTCGCCACCGGGAACGTGCGGCAGGTGGTGAGGCGCTCGCGGCTGGCCACTCCGCCGAGACGCTCGCGACGTCGCGTCGCCGACGGGCCTACGGAGGGGTAGGCATGCTGCTCGGCGCGCTCGCAGTCGGCGCGGGCACCGTCGCAGTGGCGGCGCCTCAACAAGACCGGAACCTGTTGCGCGAAGAGGTCGTCCCCCCACTGGAATTGCACGACTACGCGAGTCCGTTGCAGTCCTTTCGCAAGTGGGTGCGCGACTACGAGGATGAACCACTGTTCACGGTCGATCACCTCCCGCAAGATGGCCGGGTGCGTCTGGCCACCCTCGACGCGTACGACGGCGTGGTCTACGCGGTCTCTGGCAACGGCTCGTCGACCGGTGGCTCGTTCGCCCGGGTGGGTAGCGGGTTCGCCGCGGACGTCGAGGGCGAGCCGGAATCCTTCACCATCACCGTCGACTCCCTGAGCGGGGTCTGGGTGCCGACCGTCGGCGCAGTCACCTCGGTGTCGTTCTCAGGCGATCAGGCAGAATCCCTCAATCGAGCATTGCACCACAACGCCGCGACCGGGACGCTCGTCGAGACCTACGGCGTCGGCACCGGCGTGACGTACGAGTTCAGCGCCGTCGTCGACGGCCAACCCTCCGTTGAGCGGCTGGAGTCCGCATCCTTCGCGCGGCTCGCGCCCCCGGCAATCGCCCAGTCACCAGAGGTCGCCCGCACCATGGCTGCAGACGTGGTGGCCGACGCGGGAGGGCCCTACGGACAGGCGAGGGCACTGGCCGACCATCTGTCGGGCGCGGGCTTCTTCTCTCACGGCCTCGAGGGCCAAGCGCCGTCGCGATCGGGTCACCGCGCTGAACGGATTGCCGAGTTGCTCGCCGCCGAGCAGATGATCGGCGACGACGAGCAATACGCCGTGGCGTACGCGCTTATGGCGCACGAACTGGGCATTCCCGTGCGGGTGGTCGTGGGCTTCTATCCCGACACCTACTCCGAGGGAGTTTTCGAAGCCACGGGTGCCACAGCCCACGTGTGGGCCGAGGTCGCGTTTGACGGCCTGGGCTGGGTGGTGATCGACCCGTCGCCAGCCGAGGATCAGGCGCCGGTCAACGAGGAACAGGAGCCGCAGCGCGAGCCCAAGCCGCGCGTGTTGCAACCGCCGCCACCACCCGCGCCTCCCGCTGAGGTGCCACCGAGCCTGCCGACGGAAGACGAAGTCGTCGAAGACACGACCGTCGACGTGGAGGCGCTCGTTCGCACCGCCCTTGTCGTTCTCGCTTTCGCCGGCGGCTCGGCGATCCTGTGGGGGCCACTCGCATGGATTCTCATCGCCAAAGCCAGGAGGCGACGGCGCCGACGGCGCTCAGGAGCGTCATGGGACCGCCTGAATGGCGCGTGGATGGAGGTCGCCGACCTCGCTGCGGACTACCGCGTGACCGTGCCAGCCCACGCCACACGAGTTGAGGGTGCACGGATGGTAGACCACGGCTTTGAGCACGCATCAACGCTCGCGCTTGCGGCGCGCGCTGATAGGGGCGTGTGGGCACCAGGGGAGCCCACCGATGACGAGGTCGCTGAGTACTGGGCAGACGTGGCCACCGCCATGCGGTCCATGCATCGCTCGAGGCCCTTCACCGCGCGGGTCACCGCAAGGATGAGTTTGCGTTCGCTCGCGCAGCGGCGCGCCCAAGCCCGTGAAGATGCACGGCGATCGAGGAGGACACGCACATGACCACACTGGCTCCGCTCGGGCCGCGCGTAGGCGCCGCGTTCATCGACTATGGCGCACTGAGCGTCCTTTCGATGGCCGCGTCAATTCCGGTCATGCTCGCCGCCGCGCGGGAGACCGACTCCGCAGTCGACGCTCAGATTTCCGCCGATCAGCTTCCCCTACGCGCATTGGCGGTCGCCTGGGCAGTCACACTGTGCGCGTGGCTCGTGCTCGTCGCTCTGAGGGGTAGCCGCGGTGGATCGCCGGGAATGCGGCTCATGGGCACGCGGTTGGTGCGGGTGCAGACCGGCGGCCCCCTCGGCTTTGGCAGGGCGGTGGTGCGACAGTTCGTCTTCGGAGTGACCGCTAGCGTCCTCATCGGCGCCCTGTCGCCGCTGTGGCATCCGCAGCGGCGCGGGTGGCACGACCTCGCGGCGGGCTCCATCATGGTCTCGCGCGAGGGTGCGGTCGACACGCCTCGCGCTCAGGCGCAGTCCGCACCGCCGCCGCCACCGCCGATCCCAGTGGACGAGGCTGCCCGCACGCCCGCCGCGGCCCACAAGGAGTCACCCCCGGCTTCCTCGATGTCGGTTGGCGACGGGCCCACAGGGACTCCAGCGAGCGAGGCATCCGGAGTGATCTCGGCGGTGCCCGGCTACGTGCGCGCGTCCGAGTCAACCGCTGCCGCGCCGCCCGTTGCGCCCGCTCCGCCAACTCCACCCGCTGCGCCAGCCGCGCCCGCAGTGCCGGAGCCTGCGGTGCCAGAGCCTGCGGCGGCTACGCCCGTCGTGCCGGAGCCGGAACCCCCGGTTGCGCCACCGCCTCCTCCGCCAGCGCCACCTGCAGAGCCTGCGGCGGCTACGCCCGTCGTGCCGGAGCTTGAACCCACGGTTGCGCCTCCGCCTCCTCCGCCAGCGCCCCCGGTTGCGCCTCCGCCTCCTCCGCCAGCGCCCCCGGCCGCGCCCGAGCCACCACCAACGTCAATTGTGCTGGCGCCCGAAGACGACGACCTCGACGCCACCCGGGTGGCGGCGCCGCGCGTTCGTGTCGCCGTTCTCACGTGGGATGACGGTTCCGTCGTGACCGTGACAGGTACGGCCGTGATAGGCCGCAACCCTGCCGCAGGCGAGTATGTCGATGCCCTGTTGGTTCCTGTGACGGACAACACCAGGTCCCTGTCAAAGACGCACTTCGCGGTCGCACCAACTTCCGAGGGATTCACCGTCACCGACCTGTACTCCACGAATGGGGTGGTCGTTCACCGAGGCGGGAACGAGGTGCAGGTAGAACCCGGCACGTCCGTGCCGCTGGCATCGGGTGACCGGCTCGTAGTGGGGGATCGCTCGGCCGTTCTCGAGGTGCGCTGACATGGTGACCCAATTCCAGGCTGGATCGGTGACCCTGAGCGCTGGCGCCGCGTCGGATGTCGGCACCACCCGAGCACACAACGAGGACTCGTACCTCTGCGAGGCGCCGTTGTTCCTGGTGGCGGACGGGATGGGCGGCTACGCGGCTGGCGAGGTGGCGAGCGCCATGGTCGTCGACGAGTTTCGGCAATTGGTAGGCACCGAGACCGTGGCCGTGCAGCAAATGCGTGACGCGTTTGACAGGGCATCTCAGCGAGTGGACGCACTCGCCGGGGAAACGGAAGGTGCCGGAACCACGCTCACGGGCGTGGGCGTCGCTAGTGTCGGCGGCGTCGGCTACTGGGTGGTGATCAATGTCGGCGACTCGCGCACCTATCGCTACGACGGCACCAGCCTGGAGCAGGTGAGTGTGGACCACTCGGTCGTCCAGGAGCTCGTCGACGCGGGCGAACTTACGCCGCAACAGGCGCGGCGTGACGCTCGCCGCAATATGGTTACCAGGGCGATCGGGGCGGGCGCGCCGGGGGAGCCCGACTTCTGGATGGTGCCCGTGGAGTCGGGAGACCGAGTAGTGGTGTGTTCCGACGGACTGTCGGGAGAGCTCGATGACGCCAAGATCGCCGCCGCCCTCGCCCAGGCGGATGGCGCACAGCAGGCCGCGGACGACCTGGTGCGCCAAGCCGTCGCAGCGGGCGCCCGCGACAACGTCACCGTCATCGTGATCAACGCGGAGCATGTGGGATCGAGTCATGAGCTCGGCGCAGCGGGTGACACCGTGCCGCGTGCAGGCGCGCCAGCCGGGAGTGGAACGTGAGCTACCGGTACGGTCCTGGGCCGCTGCTCGCCATAGTCGAGCCAGGCGGCGTCGCTCTGGTCGATGCCGAGATGTCGGCGGAAGTGCGGTTGGCGGTGGCCGCGGCACTGCGCTCGGGGGGAGGGTTCGGCGGATTCGTCGACGCCTTGACAGCGCACTTCGGCGCGAGCCTGTCCGCCTTGCCGGACTTCGCCCTTGCGCTGGTCGAGCAAGAGGGAACCCGGGTGGCCGTGCGCGGACGACTCACCGCCCACGCCGACGCACCCATCTCGGGAGCGGGAGTCACGACCTGGACGGAGGCGGTCGTCCCCACCGGCACGACGGTGAGCCTGGGTGATCCTGCGGCGGCGCTGGCGGCAGATGCGCTCGCAGTATCCAGTGGCATGGTCTTCGCAGGGGGTATCGCAGTGAATGGAGGAGGATCGTCGGCTACGGCCGCGTCGGTTGCCGCTCCTGCTGCGAAGCCAGTTGCGGCGGGAGAGCAACCTGATTCGGCCCCGCCTCCGGCCCCTGAAGGGGCCAGGCCTGTATCCACTGATGACTCGGAGGAGCCGTCCGGCGCGACCACGCTCGGTCCGATGGAAGACACCTCATTGCAGGGGGAGGCGGATGACGGCGACCTGGCAGAGGACACCTCCTTCGGCGGACTCTGGGGGTCGACGGTCGCCTCAGCGGGCGGTACGGCTGCGTCGTCCAGGCAGAAGCCAGGGACTGCTCCCGCCTCACCCGCTGGACCGTCATCGGCGGGTGTTCCGAAGCCGGATCCTCGGCCCAAGCAGGCTCCAGAGCCCGAAACCGCCGCAGAGCCGGAGGCTCAACCCGAGACCGAGCCGG
>NZ_JADQBF010000086.1 GCF_016278775.1 Demequina sp.
GACGCTTGCGCGCCGTCGACGAGGCCGGTGTCCCCGCCCGAGGCTTCCCGACTCACAGTCACGGGCTTGCCTTCCTTTCGGATAAGGGGCTGGTTATGGACTACTGACCGGCAGCGGCCTGCATGGCGGCCGGGATGTCAGCAGGATCTGCGTTGCCAGCGAAGAGCTGGATGATGGCGTCGTTCATGGCTGCGCCGACGGTCGGACCGTAAGCGGTGTCGAGCCACAACTGAAGGTAGTTGGACTCTGCCATGTATTCGGCCTGAACCTGAAGGTTCGGGTCGGTGATGCCGGAGTGAGCGGCCGGGGCTGCGGGAATACCGCCCACCTCGGACGCGAACCGCGTCAGAACGTCGTCGCTGGAGATGTACTTCAGCAGATCGACGCAGGCGTCGGGGGCATCGACGTAGCACGAGAAGCCGTCTCCACCACCGAGCATTGCCGTCGGGTCACCCTGAGATCCGTCGACCGCCGGGAAGGCGAACCACGAGAGGTCAGCAACCAGAGCGTCTGGGTCGTCAACCAGGCCGGTCATGACCGACACGTTCCACTGACCCATGAGCTCCATCGCCGCGTTGCCGTTGGCCACGAGACCAGCGGACGACGTGGCGCCCTGCTGAGCCGAGGTTGCCGCAAAGCCTGCGTTGAAGGGCTCGGTGTCGATGAACTCCTGCAGCTTCTCACCCGCGGTGACGAAGCACTCATCGGAGAAGTCGAGCGAGGAGTTCGCTGCCTGCAGAACGTCTGACGGGCAGCTCTGGAGTGCGAAGTTGTACCACCAGTGAGCAGCGGGCCAACCGTCTGCAGCACCCACGGCGATCGGCTCGATGCTGGCGTCCTTGAGCTTCTGCACAGCGTCGTTGAGCTCGCTGATCGTGGATGGCACCTCGTCGATACCTGCCGCTTCGAACAGCGACGGGCGGTACCAGATGCCTTCAGGTCCGAACTGGTAGGGCAGACCATAGGTCTTGCCGTCCACCTGCCAGGGAGCCACGGAGCCACCCATGCGCTCCACATCGTCGGCCACCATGTCGGTGATGTCCTTGAGGTAACCGTCTTCCACCTGGGCTACGATCTCGCCACCGCCCCACTGCTGGAACAGGTCGGGAGCTTCGCCTGACTGAAGCGCCACCGGAATGCGGGTGCGCTGCAGGTCCTCGTTCTGGATCCCCTCGACCTCAACGGTCACGTGGGGGTTCAGTGCCTCAAACTCGTCGGCAACGGTCTGCCAGAAGGTCAGTGCCGGGTCAGCGGTGGCGTTGTGCCACCACGTGATCGTGACAGGCTCGGCAGAGCCGCCGTCCGAGGTTGTTGAGTTGGTTGCCGGGTCGTCGTCGCCTCCACTGCTGCACGCAGCGAGGAGGAGCGCGGACGAAGCGGCAAGAGCCGCGATGACGCCGGAGCGTCGCATGTTCGCCATTCTGATTCCTTTCAGTCGTCGTTGACTATGCCGAACGTCATCACTCTGGCAGGGCAACTTCAAAGATGTCAAACCTTATCGATAACGTTTTCACAACAAAGTCGTTACCGGTGTAGCATTCCCTGCATGGAAGCGGTCGGAAGGGTCAAACTCGCGGATGTGGCGGCACGCGCAGGCGTGTCTGTCGCCACGGTGTCCAAGGTGGTCAACGGACGCTACGGCGTGGCCAAGGACACGATCGCCCTGGTTCAAGGGGTCATCGACGACCTCGGCTACGTGGGCAATTTGGGGGCTTCCGGCTTGCGCAGTTCGCGCACCAACGTCGTTGGTATCCTGGTCGCCGACTTCGAGCCCTACTCTGCAGAACTCATCAAGGGCGCGGCCAAAGCCACCAGGAACACTCAGTACGACGTCCTGTCGTACGCCGGCGGCGAGGCCCCCGCGTGGGAGCGTCGTTCGCTTGCGCGCCTTGGCGGCACGCTCATGGATGGCGCCGTGGTGGTCACCCCCACGTCTCTCGACTCGGCAATTTCCGTTCCGGTCGTGGCGGTCGACCCCCACTACGGCCCCAACTGGCTGCCCACCATCGACAGCGACGGGTTCGGCGGCGCGAAGTCGGCCGCCAATCACCTCCTCGAACTCGGGCACCGGAGGATTGCGTTCCTCGGCGGCCGTCAGGAACTCGACTCTTCCCAGTTGCGCGAGTCAGGCTTCAGGGACGCCATGCGCCTTGCTGGGGTCCCCGTCGCAGAGGAGCTGGTCCGCTACTCGCGTTATGACCCCGACATCGCTCAAGAGGTCGCCGACGCCTTCCTCGCGTTGCCAGAGCCGCCCACGGCCATCATCGCCGCGAACGACGTCACGGCCATGAGCGCTATGGCCGCCGCCCGGGCGCGCGGACTCACCGTGCCACAGGACCTGTCGGTGGTCGGCTTTGACGACATCCCTGATGCCTCGCTGTGCGACCCGCCGCTCACCACGGTGAGGCAGCCGCTTCAGGCCATGGGCGAAGCGGCCATGACGATGCTTCTTACCATCCTGGACGGCCGCGACCACGAGCAGCACATCCGGATGGACACCGAGTTCATCGTGCGTTCCAGCACCGCACCGCCACGGGCCTAGCGCCGCCGCTGTTGGCAGTTGACGGTGTGCCTACGAGTACAGCTGTCCCGTCGCCTCCGCGTATTGCGCACGCACGTGCGGCTGCGGGTCGGGATCGATGTGCGTAGCCATCTCGACAGACCAATCGGGGCGCTTGCCCTCGAGCGACCATGCGGCCTGCACCGTCGCGCCCATCGCCACGTACTCCCCTGGTGTCGGAATGTCGATCGGCAGTCCAAAGACCTGCGCGGCAGCCTTGCCCACGGCGGGATTGAAGGCCGCGCCGCCCACCAGCAGGACTCGCTTGGCGTCGAGCCCATGTGCGCGCACGGCGTCTACGCCGTCGGCGAGGCCACACAGCATGCCCTCGACGTGCGCCCGCGCAATGTTGGCCCTGGTCGCTGAAGACAGCGTCAGGCCCATCAGGCTGGCGGTGGCGTCGGGACGATTCGGGGTGCGCTCGCCCTCGAAGTAGGGAACCAGAACCACGCCGTCCGCACCTGGCTCGGCGGACAGCGCCAACTCGGCCAGCCCGTCAAAGTCGACGTCGAGCAGTCGCGTGGCGGAGTCGAGCACCCTGGCGGCGTTAAGCGTCGCCACGAGCGGCAGGTATTGCCCGGCGGCATCGGCGAAGCCAGCGATCGTGCCGGTCGCGTCGGTGACCGGCTCTGGGGTGACGGCAAAGACCGTTCCAGACGTGCCGAGCGAGACGACCACGTCGCCCTCGCCTGCCCCCAGTCCCAGCCCCGATCCAGCGTTGTCTCCCGCTCCGGGGCCGACGACGATGTCAGTGGGTCCGTCGTAGCCGACGGTGCCGGCGCGGCCGTCCGGCGCGATCACCGTGGGCACGATCGCGTCGTGTCCCAAGGCGGCGATCAGCAGTTCGCGGTCATACTCGCCCGTTGCTGGGCTCCAGTAGCCGGTGCCCGAGGCATCGGAGCGGTCAGTAGTGAGCGCCTCGAGGCGGGGGCCGAGTGGTGCCGAGCCGTCTGGCCCGTAGCCCATGAGCCGCCACGTGAGCCAGTCGTGGGGCAGTGCCACCGCCGCCACCCGGGCCGCGTTCTCCGGCTCCGTGTCCCGCAGCCAGCGCAGCTTGGTCGAGGTGAAAGAGGCGACCGGCACCAGGCCCGTGCGGCGCACCAGCTCGTCGGCACCAAACTCGGCGATGAGGTCGCGAGCGGCCTGGGCCGAACGGGTGTCGTTCCACAACAGCGCCTCGCGCACCACGTTGCCGTCCGCGTCGAGCGCGACCATCCCGTGCTGTTGCCCGCCGACGCTGATGGCGGCCACGTCGGCCAGCCCCCCGGCGTCGTCGATTGCGGCAAGTAGCGCCGTCCACCAGTGGTCGGGATGAACGGCGGTGCCGTCAGGGTGTGTGGCGCGGCCCGAACGGACCACCTCGCCTGTCGCGAGGTCGCGCACGACGACCTTGCAGCTTTGCGTGGACGAGTCGACTCCTGCGACGAGCGTCATTGCTGTCTCCTTGGGGTTGCGAAGTGGGGGTGACGCGAGTCCGGCCCGCCACCAATGCGTGAAGCCTTGGTCGACGGGCCGGAGTGTCGCGTGTTAGCCGCGAGCGCCCATCAGGTGCTCGGCGGCCAGCTGCTGCAGGCGCACAAAGCCGAAGCCCTTGGCGTCGTAGTACGAGTCCGCGTCGAACGTTTCGTAGACGCTCGTGTCGGCCACCAGGTCGGCGACAGTCTCGTCGGCTCCCAGCGTGGTCTGCGCGAGTTGGTCCTGCTTGGTCGCCTGGATGGCTTCCTGAACCTCGGGGTCCGCACGGAACGCCTTGGCGCGCTCCTTGAGAAGCAGGTACATGCGCATGTTGGCAGCGGCCGAGGCCCACACGCCGTCCATGTCCTCGGTGCGCGAAGGCTTGTAGTCGAAGTGACGGGGCCCGGTGTAGGCGGGCTTGCCGTCAGGGCCGTCGCTCTCGAGAAGATCCACCAACGAGAAGGCGTTGTACAGGTCGCCATGACCGAACACCATGTCCTGGTCATACTTGATGCCGCGCTGACCGTTGAGGTCGATGTGGAACAACTTGCCGTGGTCGAGCGCCTGAGCGATGCCGGCGGTGAAGTTGAGCCCTGCCATCTGCTCGTGGCCGACCTCGGGGTTGAGGCCCACCAGTTCGGGGTGGTCGAGCGTGTTGATGAACGCCATCGCGTGTCCCACAGTGGGCAACAGGATGTCGCCGCGGGGCTCGTTCGGCTTGGGCTCGATCGCGAACTTGATGTCGTAACCCTTGTCAATGACGTACTCGCCGAACAGGTTGGCCGCCTCACGGTAACGCTCAAGTGCGACGCGGATGTCCTTGGAGAAGTCATACTCGGCGCCCTCGCGGCCGCCCCACATGACGAACGTCTTGGCACCGAGTTCGGCGGCCAAGTCAAGGTTGCGCAGGATCTTGCGAATGGTGAAACGACGCACGTCGCGGTCGTTCGACGTGACGCCACCGTCCTTGAACACCGGGTGCGTGAAGGTGTTCGTGGTGATCATCGGGACGACCATGCCGGTGTCGTCGCACGCCTTCTTCACGGCGTCGATGGCGGCACGGCGGTCGGCGTCGGAGCTACCGAAGGGGAAGATGTCGTCGTCGTGGAAGGTGAGGCCATACGCGCCGAGCTCGGAGAGCTTGTGGATGGCGGACACCGTGTCGAGCGGCCCGCGAGTGGCAGAGCCGAAGGGGTCTTGGGCGTTCCAGCCGATGGTCCACAGACCAAAGGTGAACTTGTCTTCGCGCGTGGGGGTGGGCGCCATGGTTCGGGCTCCGATCATCATCGATCAATAGTTGTCAGTGCAAACTTATTGGCGGACGAGTGCCTTGTCAACACCTTCGCCCACTTGTCGTAGTGAACCGGATCACCTCCCGCCCGTTCACAAGGTCACAGACTCGTTACGATCGTATAACGCTCGGGCTCTAGCGGTAGGTGTCAGCGCCTTCCCGGCTATATGTTTGCGGGGTCAACTTAGTGTGACAACACCGATGCAAAAGCCTGACAAAGGGGTGAGGCGTGGACGACGTCTTCAGGTACCAGGGTTCGCACCCTGCGCTGAGAGACATTTCGTCCCTGATTCCCCACTCCTTCGAGGGTGCATCAGTAACTCGTTCGGCCCCGTAGGAGACCTCGCAAGGCTTCCGACGGGTCTGAGCTAGCGCAACCGCATAGTGCCAATCGGCACACAAGGAAGGGAAATCTGCGCATGAAGAGAAGGAACAAGCTCGCGCTTGTCGCGGGAATCAGCGCCATGGCGCTGTCGCTCGCCGCATGTTCGTCTGACGACGAAACACCCGCAACCGACACCGGCACGGACGACACCGCAGTGGCCACAGAGGACTGCAACGTCGGTATCGCCATGCCCACGCGCTCGCTTGAGCGCTGGATCAACGACGGCGAGGGCCTCAAGTCCCGCCTGGAGGCCGACGGCTGCACCGTCGACCTGCAGTACGCAGACAACGAGACCGACCAGCAGATCTCGCAGCTGCAGAACATGATCGCCAACGGCTCCAACGTCCTGGTGATCGCCGCAATCGACGGCACCACGCTTGGACCGGTGCTTGAGACGGCCGGCGACGCCGGTGCCACCGTCATCGCTTACGACCGTCTCATCCTCGAGTCGCCGAACGTTGACTACTACGCCACGTTCGACAACTACTCGGTGGGTACGCTCCAGGGCGAGTTCATCGAGGCCGAGCTCGGCCTTGCCGACGGTGAGGGCCCGTACAACTTCGAGCCCTTCGCTGGTAGCCCCGACGACAACAACGCCCGGTTCTTCTTCGCCGGTGCGTGGGACGTGCTGAGCCAGTACGTGGACAGCGGACAGCTCGTTGTGCCCTCCGGCAAGGCGCCTGCCACGGTCGACGACTGGCAGTCCATCGGCATCCTCGGTTGGGGATCCGACGACGCTCAGGCCGAGATGGACAACCGTCTCGCCTCGTTCTACGCAGGTGGCGAGAAGGTCGACGTAGTGCTGTCGCCCAACGACTCGCTTGCTCAGGGCATCTCGCAGTCGCTGCAGCTCGCCGGCTACACCGCCGACGACTTCCCGATCCTCACGGGTCAGGACGGCGACAAGGCGTCCGTCGCGAACATCCTCAACGGTGTTCAGTCCATGACGGTCTGGAAGGACACCCGTCTGCTCGGCGAGCGCGTCGAGGCGATGGTCCTGTCCATCCTTGCTGGCGAAGAGCCCGAGGTGAACGACACCACGACGTACGACAACGGCATCAAGGTTGTCCCGTCGTACCTCATCACCCCCGAGGTCGTCACGGCTGACACGGTGGAGTCGAAGTTGATCGACTCCGGCTTCCTCAAGGCCGAAGACGTGGGCCTGTAACTCACATCAGTAGCGGTGGTGGTCGTCGTTCGCGGCGGCCACCACCGCTTCCCCACGACGGGCACGATTGGAAGGACCACTGTGTCGGACATCATCTTGAAGATGAAGGACATCGTTAAGGAGTTTTCCGGGGTGCGCGCACTCGACGGCGTCTCCCTCGATGTCCGCCGCGGCGAGGTGCATGGCATCTGCGGCGAAAATGGCGCCGGTAAATCGACGCTGATGAAGGTGCTCTCGGGTGTCTACCCGCACGGCAACTTCGAGGGTCAGATCGAGTTCGACGGCAAGCCCGTCGAGTTCCGCTCGATCAACGACTCTGAACACACGGGGATCGTCATCATCCACCAGGAGCTGGCACTGTCTCCGTACCTCTCGATCGCGGAGAACATCTTTCTCGGCAACGAGCGCGCTTCGCGCGGCGTGATCGACTGGCACGACACCAACGCGCAGGCGACGGAACTCCTCAAGCGAGTCGGCCTGAAGGAAAAGGTGACGACCCAAGTTCTCCACCTCGGCGTCGGCAAGCAGCAGCTCGTCGAGATTGCCAAGGCGTTGTCCAAGGACGTGAAGCTGCTGATCCTTGACGAGCCGACCGCGGCGCTCAACGACGACGACTCGGCACACCTGCTCGACCTCATCAGGGGCCTCAGGGACGAGGGCATCACCTGCATCATCATTTCTCACAAGCTCCCTGAGATCCGTGCGGTCGCTGACACGATCACCGTGATCCGTGATGGAGAGACGGTGGACACCTTCGCGATGACCGAGAAGGACAACTCCGAGTCCCGCCTCATTCGGTCCATGGTGGGCCGCCCGCTCGACAACCTCTTCCCACCACGCACTCCGAACATCGGTGAAGAAGTCTTCCGCGTGGAGAACTGGAATGCCTACCACCCCGTCGACACGGGCCGCAAGGTCGTGCACGATGCCTCCTTCTATGTCCGCGCAGGCGAGGTGGTCGGTTTTGCGGGACTGATGGGGGCAGGGCGTACCGAACTCGCCATGAGCCTCTTCGGTCGCCAATACGGAGCTCACGTCTCCGGCAAGGTGTTGAAGCATGGCAAGGAGATTTCGACGCGCTCCGTGAATGATGCGATCGCCAACGGCGTCGCGTACGTCACAGAGGATCGCAAGCGGTTTGGTCTCAACCTGATCGCCACCATTGCCGCCAACATCACGGGCGCCAACCTGCGCGACGTGTCGAACTACGGCGTCATTGATCTGCACGACGAGATCGAGGTGGCAGAGAAGTACCGGGACTCGCTCAGTATCAAGACCGACACCGTCACCAAGCCCGTTGGCACGCTGTCGGGCGGAAACCAGCAGAAGGTCGTGTTGTCCAAGTGGCTCAACACGACGCCCGAGGTGCTGATCCTTGATGAGCCGACGCGAGGCGTCGACGTAGGCGCGAAGTACGAGATCTACGGCATCATCAACAAGCTCGCCTCTGAAGGCAAAGCAATCGTGGTGATCTCGTCAGAGCTCACCGAACTCTTGGGCCTCGCGGATCGCATCTACACGATCTCTGAAGGCCGCATCACAGGGGACGTGCTTCGAGAAGAAGCAACACAGGAACGACTTATGCAACTCATGACGGTGGGAGAGAACTGAAGATGTCCGAGGCATCGACCAAAAAGCAGACGGCCGAGAGCAAGCCGTCACTCAACATCAACGCACGCGACTACGGCCTCCTTGCCGCGCTCGTCGTCATCGTCGCACTGTTCCAGTTCTGGTTCACCGACGGCAAACTGCTGTTGCCAGCCAACTTCAACAACCTGATCAGCCAGAACGCCTACGTGGTGATTCTCGCGATCGGCATGGTGATGGTCATCATCGCGGGGCACATCGACCTGTCGGTCGGATCCCTCGTGGCCATGATTGGCGCTGTTTCGGCACTCGCCATCAGGGAGTGGGGCCTGCCCGTCTGGGCATCGATTCTGATCTCGCTCCTCGTGGGCGCGGCCGTGGGCGCCTGGCAGGGGTTCTGGGTGGCGTTCGTCAGGGTGCCAGCGTTCATTGTGACGTTGGCCGGCATGCTGATCTATCGCGGCCTGGCGATTGTCTTCCTCACTGGCGGCACCATCGGCGGACTGCCAGACAGCTACGTGGCCATCGGCGGACGGTGGATTCCCCAGTGGATGGGCGAGGTCAACAACCTGGACCTGTTCACGCTGTTGATCGGCGTGCTCGGCGCGCTCGGCTTCATCGCCTCCCAGTTCAGGTCCCGCGCCAAGCTGAATGCGCGCGAGCTGCCCACTGAGTCGCTGGTCGTGTTCTACGGCAAGCTCGTGCTGGTCTCCGCGGCCATGCTGTTCTTCGCCTACCGGCTCGCTCAGCACAACGGCACGCCGTACGTGTTGATCCTGCTCGGAGTCTTGGTGCTCACGTACTCGTTCATCCTCAACCGCACGGTGTTCGGCCGTCACATCTACGCTATGGGTGGCAACCGCTTTGCCGCCATGATGTCCGGTGTGAAGACCAAGTGGGTGGACTTCTTCATCTTCGTGAACATCGGCACCCTCGCCGCGGTCGCCGCGATCGTCACGACGTCGCGCGCGGGTGCGGCCCAGTCTGGGGCAGGCAACTTCTACGAGCTGGACGCCATCGCCTCCGTGTTCATCGGTGGCGCGGCCGTTCAGGGTGGTGTCGGCAAGGTCTCTGGTGCAGTGATCGGTGCACTCGTGATGGGTGTGCTCAACCAGGGCCTGTCCATCATGGGTGTCGACTCCGCGTGGCAGCAGGTCATCAAGGGCCTGGTGCTACTCGCGGCCGTCGCGTTCGACGTCACGAACCGTCGCCGCTCCGGCACCGCCTAAGCAATCTGGAGGCACGACATCGTCACGGCAACCGACCCTACAGCGGGTTCGGGCGCACCATCACCGACGGTGTCGCGCACCCTCGCGACAGGTCGTGGTAGCCGCGTCGACGCGACGCGGCGCCACAACCTGTCCACCATTCTCACCGCAGTGCATCACCATCCGGGGATGTCTCGAGCGGAACTGACGCGCCAAACCGGCCTGAATCGCTCCACCGTTGGCGTGCTGGTGGCGGAGTTGGTGGAACTGGGCCTCGTGCGAGAGATCGCCCCGGCCGAGCACGCCTCGCGGGGGCGGCCGAGCCCGCACGTGTACCCCCGCACCGATGTCTCGGTGCTCGCCGTCAACCCGGATCTTGACGCGGTGACGATTGGACTCGTCGGGCTGGGAGGGACCCTCCACCGGCGCGTGCGTCACGAGTGGAAGCACGCCCCCACCGTTGCCGAGACGGTCGAGGTGGTCACCCGCACCTTCCAGGAGTTGCGCGCGGAGATGGGGCCAGAGAACGTCGTCTTGGGTGCTGGTGTGGCCGTTCCAGGCCTCATCCGCTCAGAAGGATCCTTCGTGGTCCGCGCGCCTCACCTCGACTGGACCGACGTGCCGCTCGGGGATTTGTTCGCGAAGTCTCTCGGGGTGCCTGTCGTCATTCGCAACGACGCCAGGGTTGCCACCATCGCCGAATCAGTATTCGGTGCTGGCCGAGGCGTGCGCGACGTGGTCTATATCAACGGCTCCCCCTCCGGAATCGGAGGCGGCGCAGTCGTCGACGGCATCACGCTCAGGGGCCACGCCGGTTTTGGCGGAGAACTGGGCCACACGACTGTTGCTGGGGGCAAGGAACAATGCCACTGCGGTCGCCGCGGCTGCCTGGAGACCGAGGTCAGTCTCGCGAGGCTCTTGGGGGCAATGGGACGGGACAGCGTCGACCTGGTCGACCTGGACGACGAGCTCGCCAGGTCGGGCGCCGATCCCGCCACCCGTGCGGAGATTCAGCGACAACTGGGCGTTCTGGCTGGCGCCATCGGCAATGTGATTTCGGTGTTCAACCCTGAACTCGTGGTGTTGGCGGGATTCCTTGGATCCCTGTACGCGACGGCACCGGCGCTACTCGACAACGCCGTGGCGAAGGACTCCTTCGCCCAGATTTGGGCTGGGACGCGCATCGAGCGGGCTCAACTTGGCGGGCGGGTGCACCTGGTCGGCGCCGCGGAACTCGCCTTCCTCCCCCTGTTGCGCGACCCGGCGTCGTACGCGCGAGCCTCAGGCGAGGGTGTCGGCTCGCTCGCCTGAACGCTCCGCACGGTCCGTGTCGACGACGCCGTGCGCTTCGACCACGCTGTCCGGATCGAGATTGACCCTGCGGAGCAACTGCGCATTGAGCGCCACCACAATGGTCGACGCGCTCATCGCGACCGCCGCCGCCGCTGGAGGCATAGTGACGCCCGCCCATGCAAAGGCGCCAGCCGCGACTGGGACCGCGATGGCGTTGTAGCCCGTCGCCCACACGAGGTTCTGAATCATCTTGCGGTAGGTGGCCCTCGACAGGGTCACGGCCGAGACGACGGCGCGGGGATCCGAGGTCGCCAACACAACGTCGGCCGCCTCCATGGCGACATCGGTGCCGGCGCCGATGGCGAGGCCGACGTCTGCGCGCGCGAGGGCTGGGGCGTCGTTCACGCCGTCGCCCACCATGGCGACGCTGCGTCCGCCGCTCTGAATGTCGGCGACCACCTGGTCCTTGTCATCAGGCTTGACCTCCGCGTAGACGCGGTCGATTCCCAGCTCCGTTGCCACGGCATCGGCGACCGCTTGGGCGTCGCCAGTCAGGAGAGCCACCTCGATACCGCTGGCCTGGAGTGCAGACACCGCCGCACGCGACTGAGCGCGCACCGGATCGGAGGTAGTGAAGACACCTGCGAGCGCGCCGTCAATCACCACGTACAGCACCGCCCCGCCCTGGTCGCTCCAGCCGTCGGCCTTGCGAGCGAGCTCCTCACCAACCTTCACCTCGTGGCGTTCGAGAAGTGCGGGACCGCCCACGGCCACGCGCTGTCCGTCCACTGTGCCCTCCACTCCGGTGCCGGGAAGAGTGGTGACATCGCGCGCTGTCGGCACCGCGACGTCGTCGCGCTTGGCCAACGCGACCACGGCACGACCGATCGGATGTTCGCTATCCGCCTCGACCGCGGCGGCGAACGCCACGACCCGCTGCTGATCTTCGCCCTCCGCGACGGCGACGTCCGTCACCTCGTGCGATCCGTGGGTCAAGGTTCCTGTCTTGTCGAACAGCACTGTTTGGACCGTGCGCATCTGCTCGAGCGAGCCGAGAGACTTGATGAGCAGGCCCCGCTTCGCGGCCGTGGACGTGGAGATCGCCACCGCCAAGGGGATAGCGAGGCCGAGCGCGTGCGGGCAGGCAATCACCAGCACCGATACTGCGCGCGTGATTCCGAGCGTCGGCTCCCCGATAGCAATGTGCACAGCGAGGGTGAGGATCGCCGCGCTCAGCGCGACGTAGAACAACCAGGCGGCTGCCCGGTCTGCGAGCCGCCTGGTCCCGGTGCGGGACTCCTGGGCCTCTGCCACCATCCGCTGGATTCCGGCAAGCGCGGTGTTCTCGCCCACGTCGGTCACCTCGATGCGCAGCGAGCCGTCCGTCGCCACGGTGCCAGCCACCACATGGTCGCCCTCGCCGCGTCGCACGGGCGCCGACTCGCCGGTGATCATCGACTCGTCCATGCTGGCCTCGCCCGAGCGGATGTCTCCGTCTGCGGGAACGCGTCCGCCCGGGCGCACCAGGACCAGGTCGCCTTTCGCCAGGTCCGCGATGGCGACTGTCTCAGTGGGGCCGTCGGACTTGGCATCGATCACCCGTTCGGCCTGGTCAGGGAGCAGTTCCGCGAGCGCGGAGAGTGCCCCCTGCGCCTGGCCAACGGCGCGCATCTCTTGCCAGTGGCCCAGCAGCATCACCACGATCAGTCCGGCGAGCTCCCACCAGAAGTCCATGTCGCCGATGCCGAGCGTGGACGCGGCCGACGCGAGGAAAGCCGTCACGATCGCGAGTGAAATCAGGGTCATCATGCCGGGCTTGCGGTTCAGCAACTCAACCCTCGCCATGGTGAGGAACGGCCTGCCGCCCACGGCGAAGACGACGATGCCGAGGGTCGGAGGCACCCATGAACTACCTGGGAGGTCGTACCCGAACCAACCCTCGACCGAGGTGGAGAGGGCGATCACCGGGACCGACAGCGCCAGAGTGATCCAGAACAGGCGCCGGAACATGTCGGCGTGGCCAGTGTGGTCGGTGGCGTAGTGGTCGTGGCCGCCAGCGTGGCCGGAGCCGCCGGTAGGCTCGGCGTGGTGATCGGTTTCGTGCGACATCATGCGCTGCCTCCTGGAGTGGTGAACACTCCACCACCGTAGACATTCCACCCAACTGGAAGGTCAAGCATTCAATAGGCGCGACCTTACTCGGCGCCGACCGGCAGCGTGAACGCCCAGCCCTCGGCAAGTCGCTCATCGACCACGCGCTTGACAGCGGCGACGGTACCGGCGCGGTCCCCGCCGCCGTCGTGCGCGAGCACGAGCTCGCCGGGGGTCATGACCTCGCGCAGGCGCTGGGCGAGCGCATCAGGGTCCTGATCGATCCAGTCCTCGATCGTGTTCACCACATCGAGCGGCTGCATT
Source organism: Demequina sp. (assembly GCF_016278775.1). GTDB lineage: Bacteria > Actinomycetota > Actinomycetes > Actinomycetales > Demequinaceae > Demequina. The sequence goes on from NZ_JADQBF010000086.1 coordinate 13,363, forward strand.
CCGAGTTCAACCGCGACTTGCGCGGTCACTCCCCAACTGCCGTTGGGCGCACGCCAGAATGGCACCCTCGCCGCCGGGTCACCCAGGGCGCCCCTGATGATCGACAGGTTCTCGAGCATGTCGGCGCGCACGGCGTCGGCGTCCCACTGTCCCATGTCGGCGAACGAGGTCGAGTGGTTGCACAACAGGTGCCCCTCGGCCACGGTGCGCCGCAGGATCCCCGCTCCGCCAGGTGCCTGGATCTGCTCGCCGATGACGGCAAACACCGCGCGGAGCCCCTGCGCCGCCAAGAAGTCAAGCAGCGCGACGGTGTCCTTGCCGTTCGGTCCGTCGTCGAACGTGAGCGCGCACACGAGGCCGTCGCCAGACGCGGCCCTGAGCGGATTCGTGGTCACCGGCATCGCGGTTTCCCTTCGTTCGGAGCTCTGCGAGCGCTCACCCCGCGGATATGGTTGTGGCGTGCGTTCGGCATGCCGAAACGCACGCCACAACCATATGGTGCGGGACGGACGGTGCGGGCGGGCGTCCCGTTCGCGACCCGGCGCGCAAGCACGCACGTGAGGTCAGCCCTCGACGCCGGCCCTCGCCAGGATGATCTCGCGCACCCTGCCAGCGTCTGCCTGGCCGCGCGTAGCCTTCATGACGGCGCCGACGATCGCACCAGCGGCCTGTACCTTGCCTTCGCGGATCTTGTCGAGCACCTCGGGCTGCGAGGCGAGCGCATCGTCCACCGCGGCCTCGAGCGCCGAATCGTCCGACACCACTTCGAGTCCGCGCGACGCGACCACCTCGGCGGGCGATCCCTCGCCAGCGAGCACGCCCTCAAGCGCCTGGCGCGCCAACTTGTCGTTGATCTTGCCCTCGTCCACGAGGCGCTGAAGCTCCGCGATGTGGGCGGGCGTGACCGGAAGCTCAGGCAGAGTCACGTCCTGCTCGTTTGCGGTGCGCGCAAGCTCGCCCATCCACCACTTGCGGGCCGCCTGGGGAGCGGCCCCTGCCGCGACCGTGTCGGCAATCAGCGTCAGCGCATCGGCCGCGACCGCGTCGCGCATCTCCAGGTCGCTGAAGCCCCACTCCTCGCGCAGCCGCGCCCGCATCTTCGCGGGATGCTCCGGGAGGGTGGCCCGCAACTCCTCGATCCACTCGCGCGACGGCTCGACGGGAAGCAGGTCGGGTTCCGGGAAGTAGCGATACTCCTCTGCCTCCTCCTTGGAGCGGCCAGGCGTGGTCGAGGACGTGTCCTCGTGCCAGTGGCGCGTCTCTTGGACCACGGGTTGACCCGCAAGCAAGAGTGCGGCCTGGCGTCCTGCTTCGTAGTGGATCGAACGCTCGACCGCGCGCAACGAGTTGATGTTCTTGGTCTCCGAGCGCTTGCCGAACGGCACAGCGGACTGATCCTCGCCGTCGGCCGCCTTGGGACGCAACGACAGGTTGACATCCGCACGCAAACGACCCTGCTCCATGCGGCCGTCGGATATTCCGAGCGCCCGGACGATGTCGCGGATGGTGGCGACGTAGGCGCGCGCCACCTCCGCGGTGCGCTCCCCCATGCCCTCGATCGGCTTGGTGACGATCTCCACGAGTGGCACGCCGCCGCGGTTGTAGTCCACGAGCGAGTGCGAGGCCCCTTGAATGCCGCCGGTGCCACCCACGTGGGTGTTCTTGCCAGCGTCCTCTTCCATGTGGGCGCGCTCGATGCCGATCATCACCACGGTGCCGTCGTCGAGCACCACCTCGAGTTCGCCCTCGTAGCTGGTGGGCTCGTCGTATTGGCTGATCTGGTAATCCTTGGCGAGGTCTGGGTAGAAGTAGTTCTTGCGTGCGAAGCGGCTCGACTCACGAATTGAACAGCCGAGGGCGAGTCCCAAACGGATGGCCGACTCGACCGCCTTCTCATTCGTGACCGGCATCGACCCTGGTAGACCAAGGCATACGGGGCACACCTGGGTATTGGGCTCGTTGCCAAAGGTGTTCTCGCATCCGCAGAACATCTTGGTCTTGGTGTTGAGCTCGACGTGGACCTCGATGCCGAACACCGGGTCAAAGGCCTTCATGGCGTCGTCGTAGCCGACGAGGTGCGTGGCCGCGGTCATGGCGCCACCTCCAGTTCGGGGGCCAGCGAGGCCAAGGGGCCTCCCCATTGCGCGACAAGCGCCTTCTCGAGGGCCGCGCCGATGCGGTACAGCCGCGCGTCCTCATGGGCCGGAGCCAGGATCTGGAACCCGACGGGCAGCCCATCCTCCGGTGCCACTCCTGCGGGAAGGGACATGCCAGGGATGCCCGCGAGGTTAGCGGGAATGGTGGCGACGTCATTGAGATACATGGCCAGGGGGTCGTCGATGCGCTCCCCAATCTTGAACGGCGTGGTGGGGGCGGTGGGGCTCACCAGCACGTCGGCCTGCTCAAACGCGGCCGCGAAGTCGCGCTGGATCAACGTGCGCACCTTCTGTGCGGAGCCGTAGTACGCGTCGTAGTAGCCGGCCGAGAGGGCATAGGTGCCCAGGATGATGCGGCGCTTGACCTCGTCGCCAAAGCCCTCTGCGCGGGTGGCGCCCATGGTCTTCTCGATCGTGTCGCGCTCAACCCTGAGGCCAAAGCGCACGGAGTCAAACTTGGCGAGGTTGCTCGATGCCTCTGACGGAAGGATCAGGTAGTAGGCGGCCAGCGCGTACTTGAACGACGGGCAACTCACCTCCACGATCTCGGCGCCAAGGGCGCGCAGGTGGTCGAGGCCCTCCTCGAAGCGCTGCTTGACGCCGTCTTGGTAGCCCTCGCCGCCCAGTTCCTTCACGACGCCGATGCGCACGCCGGCCAGGCCGTTGGCGGCGCCGTCGCGGGCCGCCTCCAGGCAGGAGGGCACTGGCTCGTCGAGGCTGGTGGCGTCCATGACGTCGTGTCCGCCCATGACCTCGTGGAGCGCGGCAGTGTCGGCAACGGTGCGGGCGCACGGGCCCAACTGGTCGAGCGACGACGCGAGGGCGATGGCGCCGTAGCGGCTCACCCCGCCGTACGTGGGCTTCACGCCTACCGTGCCGGTGACGGCGGCCGGCTGGCGGATCGAGCCGCCCGTGTCGGAACCGATCGCGAGCGGGGTCTCCCACGCAGCAAGCGACGCAGAAGAGCCGCCGCCGGAGCCGCCGGGGATCCGCTCAAGGTCCCACGGGTTGTGGGTGGGGCCGTAGCCGGAGTGCTCCGTCGAGGAGCCCATCGCGAACTCGTCCATGTTGGTCTTGCCGAGGATCGGCATGCGTGCCGCGCGCACCTTGGCGGTGACCGTCGCGTCGTACGGGGGAAGCCAGCCCTCGAGAATCCTGGAGCCTGCCGTCGTGGGCATTCCCTTGGTGACCAACACGTCTTTGATGGCGATCGGCACACCCGCAAGCAGGGGAAGTGCAGCGCCGGTGGCGCGGTCGGCGTCAACGGCCGCAGCGGTCGCGAGCGCCTCCTCGGCGTTGACGTACAGGAACGCGTGCACGGGCCCGTCGACTGCGGCGATGCGGTCGAGGTGGGCCTGCACCAGCTCCACGGAGGTCACGGTGCCCGCGCGCATGGCGTCGGCCATCTCCAACGCCGACGCTCTGGTGACCTGGGTGGGATCGGTCCAGTCGGTCATGCTTCCTCCCCCAAAATGCGTGGCACGCGGAAGCGCCCGTCTTCTGCCTCTGGCGCGGCGGCCAGGGCGTCAGCGGGGGCCAGCGACGGCCTCACCTCGTCGGCGCGGTGCACGTTGCTCATGGGAATCGGGTGGGAGGTGGCTGGGACGTCCTGACCGGCGACTTCGGACACGAGCGCGACGGCATCGACGATGGCGGCGATCTGACCTGACAAACGGTCCAGGTCGCTGTCGCTCATGTCGATGCGCGCGAGCGCGGCCAGTCGCGCGACGTCTGCGCGGCTGAGGGTGGACATGCCCACGAGTCTACTGGCCGGGCTCCCACGAGTAGCCCAGCAGGCGGACACCATCTTGGGCGCAGTCGGGATTGCTTTTGAGGTCGATCTCCGTGACGGTTCCGTCCTCGTTGTCGGTCACCACCCAGTCCAAATCCTCTCGACGCGCGAAGCCGAGCCGCTCGTAGAGGCGGTGGGCTGCCTGCATCGTCTCCATGGTGGACAGCACCACGCGGTTGGCGCCGCGCTCGACGGCCATGTCCAGGGCGGCCTGCGTCAGTTCGCGGCCGATGCCGCGGCCGCGCTCCATGGGCGATACGGCGAGCATGCGCAACTCAAACTCGTCCTCCTTGGCGAGTTCGGCGAAGCGGGAGCCTGGTGGGACGAGGGTCAGGGTGCCGACGATCTTGCCCTCGGCGTGTCCACCGTCGGCCATGGCCAGGAGCACGGCGTCCCGCGCGCGCGCCGACGCGTCGCGCAGTTGAGGCACGTAGGGGTGGGCGTTGTCGATGAGGCCGTCGGCGAGGTAGGCCAGTGCGGTGAGCTCGCCGATTTCCTGGAGCCTTCCGGTGTCTGTCGGGTCCACAATGCGCACGGTTTGGGTCATCGGCTGCCCTTCCACAAGTCATCATGTGCCGCGGGGTCGGCCATGGAGTGTCGGTGTGACCAATGTAGGTCGTCTCGGCGGCGACGCGCTACGTGGGACTCTCGCCATTCTCAGCCGGGGCGCTCGCCATGCTCAAGCAGCCGCACGAATCCCGCCTCGTCCAAGATGGGCACGCCCAGCTGCTCCGCCTTGTCAGCTTTGGAGCCAGCGTTCGCTCCCACCACCACGTAGTCGGTGGCCTTGGACACGGACGACGACGCCTTGCCTCCGTGGGTGATGATCGCCTCTTTGACGCTATCCCTGGTGAAGCCCTCGAGCGAGCCGGTGGCCACGATGGTGAGCCCTTCGAGGGTCTGGGGAATCGACTCGTCGCGCTCGTCCGCCATGCGCACGCCGGCGGCGGCCCACCGATCCACGATGTCCGCGTGCCACGGCACGTCGAACCACTCGCGCACGGACTGCGCGATGGTCGGCCCCACGCCCTCCACGGCGGCGAGTTCGTCGCTGCTTGCTTCGCGGATACCGTCCATGGTGCCGAACGCGGCGGCGAGCGCACGCGATGCGGTGGGTCCCACGTGGCGGATGCTGAGCGACACGACCACTCGCCACAGCGGCTGTTCCCGCGCGGAGGCGAGGTTGGCGATGAGTTTGCGGCCGTTCTCTGCGACGTCCCCTGCTTGGCGGCCGACTACCCCAGCGTCGGCCTGCTTCTTGGTGACCTTCTCGTCCACCTCGTACACGAACATGGGGACGCGGCGCAGGTCTTGCTCCGTGACGTCGAACAGCCCGGCCTCGTTGGCAAGCACCCCCGACTCCACCAGCGCGACTGCGGCCTTCTCCCCCAGCACCTCGACGTCGAGCGCCCCCCTGGATCCAATGAACGCGATCCGGTCGGTGATCTGCGCGGGGCAGAATTCACTGTTGGGGCAGCGCAGATCCTTGTCGCCCTCCTTCTGTTCCGCGAGCGTGGTGCCGCACGAGGGGCATTCGGCGGGCATCGTCCATTCGCGCTCCGCGCCGGTGCGCGCGGCGACCACGGGCCCCACGATCTCGGGAATCACGTCGCCCGCCTTACGCAGCACCACGGTGTCGCCGATCAGGACTCCCTTGCGCTTGACCTCATGCGCGTTGTGGAGGGTCGCGTAGGTGACGGTCGAGCCAGCCACCGTGATGGGGGTCATCACGCCGTAGGGAGTGACGCGGCCGGTGCGGCCCACGTCCACGCGGATGTCTTCGAGCGTGGTGTGCACCTCTTCTGGCGGGAACTTGTAGGCGATCGCCCACCTGGGCGCGCGCGACGTGAAGCCCAGCTCGCGCTGAACCGCACGGTCGTTGACCTTGAGCACGGCGCCGTCGATCTCGTGCACCATGCTGTGACGTTTGGACTCGAGTTCAAGCAGATAGGCCTCGATGTCGCCGATGCCTCGCAGCACCTTCGCATGCTCGGTGACCGGCAGGCCCCAGTCGGAAAGCACCTGGTAGATACCCGCTTGTTGCTCGAGTCGTGGGTCGGGCTCTTGATCGCCCCAGTCGAGCACGCCGAGAGCATAGGCGGTCACCGCGAGCGGCCGCGAGGCGGTCACCTTCGAGTCCTTCTGGCGCAGGGAGCCTGCGGCGGTGTTGCGGGGGTTCGCATAGGGCGCCTTGCCGTCGGCCAGCAGCGCCTCGTTGAGCGCCTCGAAGTCCCTGATGGGCAGGTACACCTCGCCACGAATCTCCACGACGGCGGGCACGTGCTCTCCGTCCAGCCGATGCGGCAGGCCCTTGATGGTGCGGACGTTGGCGGTGACGTCTTCTCCCTGGGTGCCGTCGCCGCGAGTAAGGCCCTGTGTCAGTTCGCCGTCCACGTACGTGAGCGAGATGGACAGGCCATCGATCTTCGGCTCGCAGACCAGCTCGACATCCCCTGCCTCCTTGCCCACGCGCGCGAGCCAGGCGGCCACATCCTCCAGCGAGAACGCGTTGTCGAGGCTCATCATGCGTTCGCGGTGCTTGACGGAGGCGAAGCCAGTGGCCACGCCCGCGGAGCCCACCGTCTGCGTGGGCGAGTCGGGCTCGGCGAGCTCCGGGTACTCCGCCTCAAGAGCGCGCAGGTCGCGCTCCAACGAGTCGTATTCGGCGTCGGAAATCGTAGGAGCATCGTCGCCGTAGTACGCGGCACGATGCTGCTCGATCTGTTGCACCAAGTCTTGGTGGCGGGCGCGAGGGTCGGTCACGTACCTATCTCACCACGAGGCGCCGACACGCATCACGCCGGTCGTCCGCCGCGCATCACACGGCGGCGTCACAACGCTCCGTGATCGCCTCGGTGAGGACCACCCCGTCCTCCCGAATGCTGGCCGGGAAGTTCACCGAGTCCTGAGAATCGGGGTCGCTGGGGCTCACGGCGACGTCAAAGTGCCGCTCCAGGTTGGCAATCACGTCCACCAGATCCTCTGGCGCCACCTCGCCGAGCGCCGTGAATTGCGCGACGTGGGCTTCGCTCCCCACGTGTTCGCGTTCCACCAGAACGAGCATCGGCAGCGCGAGTTCGCAGAAGGCTTCAAGGTCGGGTGTGCGAGCGTCGCTGGGCTGGCTCTCTTCGGCCGTCGCTATGGCGGGGGCACTCGGAATCGCCTCCAGCGTCGCGGGCACAGCGTCTGCCGACGACTCGGTGAGGGCTCCGGAACATCCCGCCAGGATGGCGACAGACGCGACGAGCAGGGCATGAAAGGGGACACGTGTCATGCGGTTCATGCTGTCCGACCCTAACGGGCGAGGGACACTAGTGGGGTGAACACCGTCTCCGTGCCCACCCGTTCCCAGATCGACGCCGCTGCTGCGGCCATCGCGCCGCACGTCCGCCACACCCCTGTGATAGAGATTCCCGGCGACACGCTCGGCTTGGATGCCACACTCGTGTTCAAGTTGGAGTACCTCCAGGTCACTGGCGCGTTCAAGGCTCGTGGCGCGGTCCACTTTGTGGCCACGCAGCCGATCTCCGAAACGGGCATCGTCGCCGCATCCGGAGGCAATCACGGCGCCGCAGTCGCCTACGCGGCCCAGCGCTTTGGTCACGAGGCGCACATCTTTGTGCCCACCACTGCGAACCCCGCCAAGGTCGAGCGGCTCATTCACTTGGGCGCGCATGTGCACCCGGTTGGCCTCACATACCCGGACGCGCGTGACGCCTCGCGCGCCTACCTGGAAGAGCACGACGCCACCACCATCGAGGCGTTCGATGACCCGGTGGTGATGGCGGGGGCGGCCACCGTGGCCCGAGAGTTCGAGGCCGACGGCGTGAGCGCCGACGGACGCCCCCTGGACGCCATGTTGGTGGCGGTCGGCGGTGGCGGGCTTGCCGGCGGGACGGCGGCGTGGTGCGGCGACCACATGACGATTGTGGGCTGCGAGACGGTTGGCACGGCGTCGTACGCGGCGTCCGTTGAGGCTGGCGAGCCGGTTGCGGTGCCCATCTCTGGCGTCGCGGCAGACCACTTGGGTGCGCAGATCGGGCGCGTGCCATGGGCCGCTTTGAGTGCGGCTGGCGTGTTGTCTGCCGTGGTTACCGACGAGGAGGTGCTAGAGGCGCAGTCGCGGCTGTGGCGGCTACTTCGCGTGGTCGTCGAGCCTGGCGTCGCCGCGCCGTTTGCTGCGTTGTTGACGGGGCGCTGGGTGCCAGAGCCTGGCGCTCGGATCGGTGTGGTGTTGTGCGGCGCGAACGTGGTCAATCCGACGATGGCGCCGCCAGCCGCGCTCGTCTAGCTGGCGCGTATGCGCGAACGGTACAAATCGAGCCATCTACCATCGAAGGATGGCTCTCCCACCCACGATCCGCAGCGTCGGCGTCTTGGGTGTGGGGCGCGTCGGCCGTGCTCTCGCGCAACTGGCGCGCGACGCGGGGCTCACCGTCACCGTCGCTGGCTCACAAGACACCACGGGAATCGCCGACGCCGTACGGGCCGACGCGGTCATCCTCGCCATCCCCCTGAGTAAGCACCGCACGCTCCCCGCCGATGCGCTCAACGACGCCCTCGTCATCGACGCCATGAACTATTGGTGGGAGCTCGACGGCCACCTGACAGAGTTCGAGGACGCCCGCACGTCCAGTTCTGAGGTCGTGGCGGCGTTTCTCCAGGGTGCAAGCGTGGTCAAGGCCTTCAACCACGCGAGCGTCTGGGAACTTGAGCACCTGGCGGCGCCTCCCGGGGACCACCAGCGTCGTGCGTTGGCCGTTGCAGGGGACGACGCCGACGACGTGGCCGCCGTAGCCGCGCTGGTCGACGCTGTCGGCTTTGACCCGGTCGTGGCGGGCCCGCTGAAGGAGGGCGTGCGCTTCGAGCCGAACACGGAGCCGTTCGGCGCGGACGCCAACCAGCAAGAGCTGCAAGAGATGCTCGACGACTTTTGGGAGTCGCAACGAGGCAGGGTCGTCGCACGGGCGCGAGCGCAGGTGGGGAGAAACGAGGGAATGCAACCGCCGCCTGCGTCGTTGGCATAGACTGTAAGCGAAGTCTCGCTATGGCACCGTCGCAAAGACACGGCCGTAACGAGACTTTTTTTGGTCCCAACGTGGGGCGCCGGAAGCCCGGACCCACGTCTCGGCTCCCGGATCACCAGCTCGATCCTCTAAGGAGAGCCCATGATTTCCAAGTTCCTGTCCCAGTTCTCGCGCAATAGCGACGCCAAGATGTACTCGTACCTGCCTGAGCAGATCCAGGACGAGATCAAGTCCGCCATGGAGGCCACCTCCATCTACGACATCCGCTAAGCCGTGACTGCGGTACCGCAGTAACCCCGTTGACGCTCAGGCGTCGGCGGGGTTTTCTGCGTGTGAGGGCCGTTGCCGTGAGGGCCTCGCCGCCGCCGCGGGTGGTCGCGTCGCACGCACGCGCGCGGGACAATGACACGGATGACTTCCACCACCGCGCCCCTGCTCGATCGTCTGCCCGACACCCCAGACGGCGCCGCCCCCGACGCCGACGCCCTCTACGAGGCGTTCTCCGGCTGGGCGGCGGAACAGGGCCTGCCGCTGTACCCGCATCAGGACGAGGCGCTCATCGAGATCGTCTCCGGCGCGCATGTGATCCTCGCGACGCCCACCGGCTCGGGAAAGTCCCTGGTAGCGATGGGTGCGCACTTCGCGGCCCTCGCGGCGCATCGGGCGGGCACCGGCGGCCGCACCTATTACACGGCGCCGCTCAAGGCCCTGGTGAGCGAGAAGTTCTTCGCCCTGATCGAGGTGTTCGGCACCGCGAACGTGGGCATGATGACAGGCGACAGCGCGGTCAACGCCGACGCCCCCATCATCTGTTGCACCGCCGAGATCCTCGCGAACCTGGCCCTCAGAGATGGCGCCGCGACCGACGCCTCGCTGGTGGTGATGGACGAGTTCCACTTCTATGCCGATCCGCAGCGCGGGTGGGCGTGGCAGGTGCCGCTGCTGGAGCTGCCGAACGCGCAGTTTGTGCTCATGTCGGCCACGCTGGGCGACACCTCGTGGCTGGTCGAGGACCTTGAGCGCCGCGGCAACCGCGCCATCGCGCAGGTCACCACGATCGACCGCCCCGTGCCGCTCACCTTCGACTACAGCGACGAGCCGCTGCCGGATGTCATCGAACGCCTGGTGCAGACGGGCCGCGCCCCCGTCTACATCGTCCACTTCACCCAGAAGGAGGCCGTGGAGCGAGCGCAGGCGCTGCTCAGCACCAAGGTGGCCTCCAAGGAGGAGCGCGTCCGCATCGCCGACGCCTTGGCTGAGACCCGCTTTGGCACGGGCTTTGGCAAGACGCTCAGTAAGTTCTTGCGCGCGGGAATCGGCGTCCACCACGCGGGCATGCTGCCCAAGTACCGGCGCATCGTGGAGCGCCTCACTCAACAGGGGTTGCTCAAGGTGGTGTGCGGCACCGACACGCTGGGTGTGGGCATCAACGTCCCCATCCGCACGGTGCTGTTCACATCGCTGGTCAAGTACGACGGCGAGCGCATGCGTCACCTCACAGCGCGCGAGTTCCACCAGATCGCCGGCCGCGCCGGGCGGGCAGGCTTCGACACCGAGGGCGACGTGATCGTGATGGCGCCTGAGCACGTCATCCAGAACCGCAAGGCGCTCGCCAAGGCGGGCGATGACCCGAAGTTGCGCAAGAAAATCGTGCGCAAGAGCGCGCCTGCTGGGGCCGTGAACTGGACCGATGCCACGTTCGAGCGGCTGCGGGACGCTCCTCCCGAGGCCCTGGTGAGCCGCTTCGCGGTGACCCACGCGATGGTGCTCAACATCTTGGCGCGCGGCGTGGCGAATCCATGGCTCGACCGCGAGCCGCAGGACCCCGTGCTCGCGATGCGCGACCTGTTGGCAGCCATCCACGAGACCCCGGCACAGCGCTCCGCCCACGTGCGCCAGTCGCTCAGAATCGCCCGGTCGCTACGTATTGCGGGCGTGGTGGAGCGGGTCCGAGTGCCCGACGCCTCCCACCCTCGCGGTCAACGGCCGACGCTGCGGCTGACGGTCGACGTGCCGCGCGGCTTCGCGCTCAACCAGACCTTGTCCCCCTTCGCACTGGCCGCGATGGACCTGCTGAACGTCGAGGCGCCCGACCACGCGCTCGACGTGGTCTCGGTGATCGAGTCGACCCTGTCAGACCCTCGCCAGATCCTTGTTGCGCAGCAGTATCAGGCGCGCGGCGAGGCCGTTGCCGCGATGAAGGCCGACGGCATCGAGTACGAGGAGCGCATGGACCTGCTCGACGAGGTCACGTGGCCGCGCCCGCTTGCGGATCTGCTCGAGCCCGCCTTCATGACGTATCGCCGCACCAACCCGTGGGTCATGGACGCCGAGCTTTCACCTAAGTCCGTGGTGCGCGACATGCTCGAGAAGGCCATGTCGTTTGGCGATCTCATCTCCGTCTACGGCCTGGAGCGCACCGAGGGCGTGGTGCTGCGCTACCTGGCCGAGGCGTATCGCGCGCTCCGCCAGACCGTCCCAGAGGAGCACCGCACCGACGAGGTGGTGGCGATCACCACCTGGCTGGGCGAGTTGGTGCGCGCGACCGACTCGTCGTTGCTGGACGAGTGGGAGCGCCTCATGAACCCGGACGCGCCGGTCCGGGATGCGGCCGATCCCACCACCGCACCGCCCGCCCCCGTGCGCCCCATGTCCGGCAACCCGCGCATGCTGCGCCGCCTGGTGCGCAACCTCATGTTCCGGCGAGTGGAGCTGGCCGCGCGCGAGAACTACCCGGCCCTTGGCGCGCTCGACGCCGGCTCCGGATGGAACGGGGACGCGTGGCGCGAGGCCCTCGATCCGTTGTTCGAGGCTCAAGGCGACCACGCCATCGGAATCGGCCCCGCTGCCCGATCCGCCGCGCTGGTGACCTTTGTGGAACCGGGCGGCGACCACGGCGTCGACCACAGCGTCGGCGCCGCGAGTGCCGCCCTTGCCGCCACGCCGGACGGCGAGCTGCCGGAGGGCAGCTGGCTGGTGCGCCAGGTACTCGACGACCCAGCTGGCGATCACGACTGGGCGATCGTCGCCGCGGTGGACCTCGCCGCCTCAGACGAGGCGGGCGCCCCTGTACTCGAAGTGCTCCACGTCGGCCCGCAGTAGACGTGGGCCCTTCGGGTCGCACCGCCGCGGCTCGCATTCATTACTGTGGTACCCGTGACTTCTCCCATCGATTGCACCGCCACGTCCGCCTGGGCCGAACTTGAGGCCCACAAGTCCGCCTTCGCCCCCGACCTGCGTGGCTGGTTTGCCGCCGACGCTGGCCGAGTGGAGCGCATGAGTCTGCCGCTGGCGGACCTGCACGTGGACCTCTCCAAGAACCTGGTGACGGACGAGATCCTCGCCTCCCTGGTCAAGTTGGCGGAGCAGACCGGGGTGGCCGACCGCTACCAGGCCATGCTTGCGGGCGAACACATCAACACCACAGAGGATCGCGCGGTGCTGCACACGGCGCTGCGTCGCCCGGCCGACGCTACCCCCGGCCTGGTGGTCGACGGCCAGGACATCGACGCCGACGTTCACGCGGTGCTGAACAAGATTTCCGCCTTTGCTGAGCGCGTCCGCTCCGGCGAGTGGAAGGGCGTCACCGGCAAGAAGGTGACGCACATCGTCAACATCGGCATCGGCGGGTCGGACCTGGGGCCCGTGATGGTCTACGAGGCGCTCGAGCCCTATGCCGACGCCGGCATC
>NZ_JADQBF010000033.1 GCF_016278775.1 Demequina sp.
CCACCACGATGATGCTGGCGAGCACCAGGAATCCGAGCAGCATGAGCATCGCGTAGGAGCGCACCTTTCCTGACTGGAAGCGTCTGCTCGCCTCGCCAAAGGCGGCGACGCCCGTCGCCTGTTTGTTGACTGCCCCGTCGACGATCGCTGCATCGGCGTACACGAGAGTGCGCGTGAGGTGGGTTCCAGGGATCTGGAAAGCGGCCCGGTTGACGGAGTCTTGGAAGAGGTCGTTGCGTGCCGCCAAGACCGCGAGGGATGGCGGCGGCGCCTCCTGGGGCACATCGTTTCGCCAGTACATCCAGTAGGCGAGCGCGGCTCCCGCGGCGACAAGCAACAACGTCAGGGTGGTGATCACTGGCACCGCCAACACCGGGTGGTGCTCGCCGTGCGCGCCCGTCACGGGCTCAAGCCAGTGCTGGAAGCGGTTGCCGATTGCCAGGAACAGTCCCAAGAAGGCGGATCCCGCCGCGAGCACCATCATGGGCACGGTCATCATGAGCGAGGACTCGTGCGGGTGCTGATCGTCCGTCCAACGTGCCTTGCCATGGAACGTCATGAAGAACAGCCGCGACATGTAGAACGCCGTCATTCCCGCGCCGATGAGGGCCGTCAGGCCGAACACCCACGGCTGCCAGCCCTCGCCAACGAACGCGGTCTCGATGATCTTGTCCTTGGACCAGAAGCCGGAGAACGGCGGGACGCCAAGGATAGCGAGCCAGCCAAGGCCGAACGTGATCCACGTGGTGACCATCGCGGTGCGTAGCGCGCCGTAGCGGCGCATGTCGGTCTGATCGTTCATGCCATGCATCACTGACCCGGCACCGAGGAACATGCCAGCCTTGAAGAAGCCGTGGGTCACGAGGTGGAAGATCGCGAAGACGTAGCCGACGGGGCCGAGCCCTGCCGCGAGCATCATGTAGCCGATCTGGGACATCGTGGAGGCGGCGAGCGCCTTCTTGATGTCGTCCTTTGCGCTACCGATGACGGCACCGATGATCAGGGTGATGGCGCCGACGATGGCCACGACCACTCGAGCGTCGTCCGCGGCCTCGTAGATCGCGCCGGAGCGGACGATCAGGTACACGCCAGCGGTCACCATGGTGGCCGCGTGGATGAGCGCCGACACCGGGGTGGGGCCGGCCATGGCGTCGCCAAGCCACGACTGCAGCGGGAACTGTGCCGACTTTCCCGTGGCGGCAAGTAGCAGCGTCAGGCCAATCGCGGTGAGCACAGGCGTCGAGACGTCGTCCACTCCACCGAGCACGTCGGCGAAGTTCACCGAGCCGAAGTGGGCGAACATGAGGCCCATCGCGATGATGAGTCCCACATCGCCGACGCGGTTGACCACAAAGGCCTTGTTCGCGGCCGTCGCGTACTCGTTCTTGTGATTCCAGAAGCCGATCAGCAGGTACGACGCGAGGCCAACACCCTCCCAGCCCACAAAGAGGAGCAGGTAGGAATCCGCGAGCACGAGCAGCAGCATCGCCGCGATGAAGAGGTTGAGGTAGGCGAAGAACATGCGGCGGCGCGGGTCGTTCTCCATGTACGCCACGGAGTAGACGTGGATGAGCGTGCCCACCACGGTGATGAGCATCACGAACGTCAGCGACAGGGGGTCAACCAGCAGCCCGGCGTCCACGTGAAGCTCGCTGCCAGACAGCCACGTGAACAGGTGAACGGACTCGGCACGCGACTCGGCGTCGCGGCCCAACATCTGGAAGAAGGCGCCGATGCCGACGATAGCGGCAACGCTAGACGCGGCGACGCCGAGCCAGTGTCCCCACGCGTCGGCGCGACGGCCGGCGAGCATGAGCACAAAGAAACTCGCAAGCGGGACCGCAATGAGCAGCCAGGTGACGGACAGCATCGTTAACCCTTCAGCTCGGACGGTTCATCGAGCGAGATGCTCTGACGGGCACGGAACACGGCGATGATGATGGCCAGGCCCACCACCACCTCTGCGGCGGCGACGACCATGACAAAGAACGCCATGATCTGGCCGTTGATCTCGCCGATCATGCGAGAGAACGCGACGAGCGTGAGGTTGGCAGCGTTGAGCATGAGCTCCACGCCCATGAAGGCGACGATGGCGTTGCGACGCAGCAACACGGCGGCCGCGCCGATCGCGAACAGCACCGACGCGAGGTAGACAAAGTTGACGGGACTCACGCGTCATCCTCCTTGGCTCCCAGTTCACGCCTGCGGGCTTTGTTGTCGTCCTTGAACTCGGAGCCGTCGATCGTCTGATTCCTGGCCCTGAGCACGCGGGAGACGGAATCCTCGATCGGGTTGCCCTCTGGGTCGAGTGCCGGCGCGTCGAGCGCGTTGTGCCGCGCATAGAAACCAGGGAACGCCTTGTTGACGGGGTCAGCCCCTGCCGCGATACGAGCGGCCTGAATCTCGGCCTGGGTGCGCTTGGGGAACAGACGCGGGACGTGCGTGAGCACCAGCGCGCCCACCGCCGCGGTGATCAGCAGGAAGCCCAACACCTCGACCACCAGCACGTAGTCGCCGAACAGCCAACCGGCCACCTCGGTGGGCTCACCGACCGTGGCCCGCTCGCTCACAGAGAACGTGAGGCGACTCACCACGCTGATGAGCAAGGCGCCCAGACCAATGGCCAGCGCCAAAGCGATCCACCGCTGGCCAGTGATGGTCTCTTTGAGGCTCTCCCGCTTGTCCACTCCCACGAGCATGAGCGTGAACAAGAAGAGCATCATGACGGCGCCGGTGTAGACGATGATCTGGACCGCTCCGAGGAAGGGCGCGTCGAGTGCCACGTAGGAGATCGCAAGCCCCACCATCACGAGCACGACGGCCATGGCGACGTGCACCGGCCTGCGCGAGAAGATCAGTGCGAGCGCCGGAATCACGGTGATGAAGGCGACGAACCAGAACAGGACGGGAGAGATCATCAGATGCCCCCACCCGTGCCATTGATGAATCGCTTCGCTCCCAAGGGCGTTGGCGTCCCCGGACCACTCTGCTCGGAGTGGGGGATGTGGCCCTCGCGCACCGGCTGGTTCTCGGGCAGCGTCTCGTCGTCAGGTCGGTGTGCCCGCACCCACGCCTCTTGCTCAGGCGTAGTCCGCAACACGTCACCCGTGTAGTACTCGGTGTCAGTGGTGCCGGGGGCCATCGGGTGAGGAGCGGCGAGCATGCCTTCCTCCATGGGTGCCAGCAGGTCATGCTTCTCGTAGATGAGCCCCTCGCGGGTGGGCCCGGCCATTTCGAACTCGTTCGTCATGGTGAGCGCGCGCGTGGGGCACGCCTCGATGCACAGTCCGCAGAAGATGCACCGCAGATAGTTGATCTGGTAGACCCTGCCGTAACGCTCGCCTGGACTGAACTGGGCGTCTGGCGTGTTGGAGTCGCCCTCCACATAGATGGCGTCGGCCGGGCACGCCCACGCACACAACTCGCAACCGATGCACTTCTCCAGGCCATCCGCATACCGGTTGAGCTGGTGCCTGCCGTGGTAGCGCGGCTGGACGTTTGCCGGAGTGGTGGGGTACTGCTCCGTCACTGTGGGGCGGAAGAAGTTGCGCAATGTCACGCCAAAGCCGGCCACCGGCATGAGCGCGCCGGCGATGCCTCCCGGTTGAGGGAGGTTGGACGTAAAGGCCTCGTGGGATTCTTCGCGGTGATCAGTCACCCGGTGCCTCCTTGACAACGTCGACGGTGCGGCCGGACCGCGGGGACGGGGGCAGCTTCTGGCCCGGCAGGGGCGGAACCGGATAGCCGCCGGCGAAGGGGTCGAACTCTTCGGTCTCGAATTTCTGCAGGCGCGCCGCCTCGGCCTCTTCGCGCTTGACGGCCTTGGTATCGACCACCAAGGAGAACACCACCCACGCCAAAAGCACGGCGATGATGGGCGCGAAGGCGAAGAAGTAGGACGTGTCGCGGTTGAACTCGGGAAGCAGCACCATGCCTGCGCCGACGAGGACCACCCAGCCGAGCCCGACGGGGATGAGCACCTTCCAGCCGAACTTCATGAATTGGTCGTACCGGAAGCGCAACACCGAGCCGCGAATCCACACAAAGACGAACATCAGCAGCCAGATCTTGATGACCAGCCAGATGGGAGGGAAGATGCCGTTGCTCAGCATGTAGTAGCCCGGCCACTCGTGCCACCACAAGGGACGCCACCCCCCAAGGAACAGGGTCGAGGCGATCGCAGAGACGTTGATCATGTTGATGTACTCGGCCAAGAAGAACCACGCGAACTTCATCGACGAGTATTCCGTCATGTAGCCGGCCACCAGCTCGCCCTCGGCCTCGGGAAGGTCGAACGGCAACCGGTTAGTCTCCCCCACCATCGAGATGACGTAGATCACGAAGGCCGGCAGGAGCGGGAGCACCCACCACACGCTCTCTTGAGCGTCCACGATCTCTTGAGTGCTCATCGCGCCCGAGTACATGAACACCGTGACGAGCGACAGTCCCATCGCCAACTCGTAGGAAATCACTTGAGCCGTGGAGCGCACCGCTCCCATCAGCGGGTACGTCGAGCCGGAGGCCCAACCGCCAAGGACGATGCCGTAGACGCCGAGCGCCGCCGCCGCCAGGACGTACAACACGGCCACCGGGAAGTCGGTGAGCTGAAGGGGAGTCACCTCGTCGGTGAACGGGATGCGAGTCTCGGGCCCAAAGGGGATGACCGCAAAGGTGAGGAACGCTGCGAACACAGAGATCATCGGCGCCACGATGTACAGGAGCTTCTCTGAGGCGCGGACGGTGATGTCCTCCTTCATGAGGAGCTTCATGGCGTCCATCACCGACTGCAACAGGCCGAACGGGCCGTGCCTGTTCGGGCCGGGACGCTCCTGAAGGCGCCCCACCACGCGCCGCTCAAACCACACGGCGAACAGCACCGACAGGAGGAGGAAGACGAGGATCAGCACCGCCTTGATGATGACAACCCAGATCGAGTCGCCGGCAAGCGAGTTCTCGTCGACTGCCATGGCCAACCTGATCATGAGGCGGCTCCCTTCACCACGACGGTGTCGCCGGGCTGGACGCCCAACTGTTGGGCAACCCAGGACCCAGGGGACTTGGTGGGCAACCACACCACGTTGTCGACCATCCCTTCGGTGACGGCGACTGGCACATCGATCGCACCGCGGCGCTTGGCGGTCACGGTGATGACGCCGTGCAGGCCAAGGGCCTCTGCGGTCGCGGGAGAGACGCGGGCCACGGCCATGCGACCGGTGCCCGCAAGGTACGGTTCACCATCCTGCAGCGCACCCTCATCAACCAATTGATGCCAGGTGGCCAACACCAGCTCGCCGTCGGTGCCCCCTGACTTCTTAGGTGCCGCGGGAGTGGGTTCGGCTGGCGCCTTGGGCCGATGGGATGTCGCGGCCGCTCCCAACGAGGCGAGTTCGGCGTTGATGGCATCCACGGTGGCGGTGCCGAGGTCGGTGCCCAGCTGGCGTGCGAGGAGGTCAAGAACTCTGTGGTCGGACATGGCGTCGGTGTGAATCGCCGTGCCGAAGGCTCGCAGCCGGCCCTCCCAGTTGACGAAGGTTCCCGACTTCTCGCTCGGCGGCGCCACCGGCAGTACCACGTCGGCGGCGTCGGCCACGGCGGTGCGTCGTACCTCGAGGCTCACCGTGAACTTGGCGTTGGTGATCGCCTTCAGCAGGTCCTCAGTGAGGTCGCTGTCGTCGACACCTCCGATCACGAGGGCGTCGAGCGCCTTTGCCGAGGCCGCGGCAATGATCGCGTCGGCGTCGCGTCCCTTGGTGTTGGGCAACGACGACGCTCCCCATGCCTTAGCAACGGCATTCCTGGCCGCCGTGACGGCGGCGTCGCGCCCGCCAGGAAGCAGGCCGGGAAGCGCACCCGCCTCGACGGCCCCGCGTTCGCCCGCCCGGCGCGGAATCCACGCAACCCGGGCCTTCGCGCGCTTGGCGAGCGCCTCAACGGCGGTGAGGGTGCCGGGAGACGCGGCTGCGCGCTCGCCGACGACGATGATCGAACCCGGTGCCCGCAGGTCCTTGTAGGCGGCCTTCGCTCCCTTGAGCGACGCCACCACGCTTGCCTCGTGGCCGGGGACGGCTGGCAGCAGGGTGGCGCCCAACTTCTCTGGTCCCCGACTGAGGTGGGAGGCGACCGTGAAGACCTTTTGGCGGCCGGCGGACTTCTTGAGGCGCAAGAACACCACGCCGCCTTCGTCCTCCGGCTCGAAGCCAACGAGCAGCACCGTGGGAGCCTTCTCTAGTTCAGCGAACGTGACGCCCAGCCCTGTGCCTGCGACGCTTGCTCCTAGGAACGCTTGCTCCTCATCGGACGACCAGCGGGTACGCGCGTCGACGTCGTTCGTGTCGAGCACCAGGCGCGCAAACTTGGCGTAGGCGTAGGCGTCCTCCAAGGTGACGCGGCCGCCGGGAAGGACGCCGACGCCCTTCGCCTTCTTGTCGGCTGGGGTGCCCGTCTTGCCGATGGCGGCCGTCAGCCCCGCGGCTGCGGCGGCGAGAGCCTCCGGCCAGGATGCCTCGACCAGTTCGCCGTCCTTACGGACCAACGGCTGGGTGATGCGGTCGGCTAGGTTCTGCCACGCGAAGGCGAAGCGGTCCTTGTCGGTGACCCACTCCTCATTCACCACGGGGTCGTTGTCCGCGAGGCGACGCAAGATCTTGCCGCGACGGTGGTCGGTGCGAATCGCGCTGCCGGAGCTATCGTGCTCCGAGATTCCGGGGCTGGACACCAAATCGAACGGGCGGGACCGGAAGCGGTACGACGCGCTCGTGAGTGCACCGACTGGGCAGATCTGAATGGTGTTGCCCGAGTAGTACGAGCTGAAGGCATTGCCGGTCTCGTCCTCTGCAGCAGCGCCCACCGGGCCGTAGCCGTCGAACCCGAGCACGTCTTCGTTGAAGGTGCCGATCTGCTGCATCGCGCCGCGGTTCTGCAGATCGATGAAGGCGTCGCCAGCGATCTCTTGCGAGAAGCGGGTGCACCGTTGACACAGGATGCAACGCTCGCGGTCAAGGAGGATCTCGCTGCTCAGAGCAAGAGGCTTCTCGAACACGCGCTTGACGTCCACAAAGCGGGACTCGCCGCGGCCGTGGCTCATCGCCTGGTTCTGCAGCGGGCACTCGCCGCCCTTGTCGCACACCGGGCAGTCGAGCGGGTGGTTGATGAGCAGTAGCTCCATCACGCCCTTCTGGGCCCGCTCGGCCTCTTCCGACGTGTTCTGCGTGTTGACGACCATGCCTTCCGTCACTGGCATGGTGCACGACGCCTGAGGCTTGGGGAAGGCGCGCAGGTTGCCGTCTGGGCCCGGGCTGGCCACGTCCACGAGGCATTGGCGGCATGCACCCGCAGGCTTGAGCAGAGGGTGATCGCAGAACCGCGGGATCTCGATGCCGATCTGTTCGGCCGCACGGATGATGAGCGTGCCCTGTTCCACGTGTGTTTCGATGCCGTCGATCGTGACGGTCACCAAGTCGGTCGTGGCGGGAGTCTGGTCCGCGCTTGTGCTCATGCGTGGGCCTCCTCTGGTGCCGAGTCGTAGTCGAACAGTGCCGCCGCGGCGCGGTCGAACGGGCAGCCGCCCTCCGTCACGTGGCGCACATACTCTTCGCGGAAGTACTCCACGGAGCTGATGATCGGTGCGGTTGCTGCGTCGCCCAACGCGCAAAATGCACGCCCGGCGATCGAGTCACACGTGTCTAGCAACTGCTGGATGTCGGCCATGGTGCCCTGACCCGCTTCGAGCCTGCGCATGATCAGCTCGAGCCAATAGGTTCCCTCGCGGCACGGGGTGCACTTGCCGCACGACTCGTGCTTGTAGAAGTGTGTCCACCGCTCCACGGCCCTCACCACACACGTGGTCTCGTCGAAGATCTGCAGGGAACGGGTTCCCAGCATCGACCCCGCAGCCCCCACCGACTCGTAGTCGAGCGGGGTGTCCAGGTGCTCATCAGTGAAGATCGGGGTGGAAGACCCTCCGGGGGTCCAAAACTTGAGCTCGTGACCCTCCCGCATGCCGCCAGCCATCTCGATCAGCTCGCGCGCGGTGATACCGAGCGGCGCCTCGTACTGGCCGGGGCGCTTGACATGCCCGGACAGCGAGAAGAAGCCCATTCCCTTGGACTTCTCGGTTCCCATCGAGGCAAACCAGTCGACGCCCTTGGCGATGATCGGCGGCACGGATGCGATCGATTCGACATTGTTGACGACGGTGGGGCGGGCGTACAGACCGGCGACCGCGGGGAACGGCGGCTTGAGGCGCGGTTGGCCGCGCCTGCCCTCGAGCGAGTCGAGCAGAGCCGTCTCCTCGCCACAGATGTAGGCGCCGGCTCCCGCGTGAACCGTGATCTCCAGGTTGAAGCCGGTGCCCTTGATGTCCTTGCCAAGCCAGCCATTGTCACGCGCCTCTGCCACGGCCTTCATCAGCCGGCGGTAGACGTGGACCACTTCGCCACGCACGTAGATGAACGCGTGGTCGCAACCGATGGCGAAGGCCGTGATGATCATGCCCTCGATGACGGTGTGTGGCGACGCCATCATGGTGGGAACGTCCTTGCACGCGCCCGGCTCTGACTCGTCGGCGTTGACCACCAGGTAGCGAGGTCCGCCGTCGGGCTCTGGCAGGAATCCCCACTTCATGCCGGTGGGGAATCCCGCGCCGCCGCGGCCGCGCAGGCCAGAATCCTTGACGGCCTGAATGATGTCGGCCTTGTCCATCGTGAGGGCCTTGGTGGCGGCCTCGTAGCCGCCATGCGCCGCGTAGGTGTCGAAGTTCCACGAGCGGTCGAGGCCCCACGTGGCGCTCAGCACCGGGGTCAGATCGGTCACTTGTCCTGCCCCTTCCAGCCTTGCTGCTTCGCCGTTTCAATGCCAGCCAACGACGGTGCGCCAGCCGAGACGCCCTCGTCGGCCCTGCCGTCCTCGAAGCCTGCGAGCACGCGGGAGGTCTCTTTGAAGGAGACCACCCTGTCTGCGCCGCGCGTCGGCACTAGGTCCTTGCCAGCCAGAATGTCATCGACGAGTTGCAGTGCCGTTTCCGGCGTCATGTTGTCGAAGAACTCCCAGTTGATCATCATCACCGGCGCGTAGTCACATGCGGCATTGCACTCGATGCGCTCGAGCGAGATCTTGCCGTCTGGCGTGGTTTCGTCATGACCCGCGCCGACGCGCTCCGACAGTTGGCGCCAGATCTCGTCGCCGCCCATCACGGCGCACAAGGTGTTGGTGCACACTCCCACCTGGTATTCGCCATTGGGACGACGCTTGTACTGCGTGTAGAACGTGGCGACGGCGCTGACCTCTGCGGAGGACAGTTCGAGTTGATCGGCACAGAACTGGACGCCATCCGGGCTGACGTAGCCGTCCACTGACTGCACCAAGTGCAGCAGGGGTAGCAGCGCGGAGCGCCTCACAGGGTAACGGCCGATGATCTCGGCCGCGTCCTTGGAGAGCTGCTTCGCAGTGGACTCGTCGTACGTCATCTGTCGACGCCTCCCAAAACCATGTCAATGGAGGCGATCGCGACCACCACGTCGGCCACCTGGCCGCCTTGAGTGAGCATCGACAGCGCCTGCAGATTGTTGAAGCCTGGGTCGCGGAAGTGAGCGCGCCACGGCCTGGTGCCGCCGTCGGACACGACGTGGCAACCGAGTAGGCCCTTGGGGTTCTCGACGGCCGCAAACGCCTGGCCTGCCGGAACTGGGAAGCCCTCCGTCACCAGTTTGAAGTGGTGGATGAGCGCCTCCATGGACTCGCCCATGATGTGGCGGATGTGCTCGAAGGAGTTGCCCTGACCGTCGGAGCCGATGGACAGCTGGGCTGGCCACGCGATCTTCTTGTCGGCGACCATGATCGGCTGCCCCTCCGACTGCTCGAGGCGGTCGACACACTGCTCGATGATCTTGAGCGACTCGTAGCACTCCTCGAGGCGCAGCACCACGCGGCTGTACGCGTCGCCGTCCGTCGATGTGGGGACCTGGAAGTCGTACGTCTCGTAGCCCGCATAGGGCTCGGACTTGCGCAGGTCGTATGGCAGACCGGCCGAGCGCAAGATGGGACCGGTGACTCCTAGCGCCATGCACGCCGCAAGATCCAGCTTGGCCACGCCCTTGAGGCGGCTCTTGAAGATCGGGTTCTCGAGCTGCAGGAGGGCCAACTCATCCAGGCGTTGCTTGACCTTGGGAATCATCGCGCGGATCATCTCGACCGAATCCTCAGGTGCATCGATCGCGACGCCGCCAGGGCGGATGTAGGCGTTGTTGGTGCGCAGGCCAGTGATGTGCTCGATCACCTTGAAGGTTTCTTCGCGGCCGATGAAGGCCGTCGTCATCACGGTGGTGGCGCCCAACTCGTTTCCACCGGTGCCGACGGCAACCAGGTGCGAGCCGATGCGGGTGAGCTCCATCATGAGCACGCGCAACACATTGGCGCGCTCGGGAATGTCGTCCGTGATTCCCAGCAGTGTCTCGGTGCCCATGCAGTACACGGCCTCGTTGAACATCGACGCCACGTAGTCCATGCGCGTGCAGAACGTGACCCCTTGAGTCCAGGTCCTGAACTCCATGTTCTTTTCGATGCCGGTGTGCAGGTAGCCGATCCCTGCGCGACACTCGGTCACCGTCTCGCCCTCGACTTCGAGCATGATGCGGAGCACGCCGTGCGTGGCCGGGTGCTGGGGGCCCATGTTGAAGACGAGTCGTTGCTCGCCCAAGCGGGTGGCCTCTTCTGCCACGTCCGACCAGTCTCCGCCGAACACGTTGAACTCGGGCGCCGTCCCGTCGTCTTCTCCCAGGCCAGCCGTGGCGTGGGGGCTTGTCGATTCGTTCGTCATCTCGCCCGCCTACCTGTACTGCCTACGCTCGTCTGGCGCCGGAATCTCCGCGCCCTTGTACTCCACGGGAATCCCGCCAAGCGGATAGTCCTTGCGTTGCGGGTGCCCCACCCAGTCGTCCGGCATCTCGATGCGGGACAACGACGGGTGGCCGTCAAAGATGATGCCAAAGAAGTCCCACGTCTCGCGTTCGTGCCAGTTGTTCATCGGGTAGATCGAAGTGATCGACGGAATGTGCGGGTCGTCATCCGGCGCGGTGACCTCGATGCGCAAGCGTCGGTTGTGCGTGACCGACTGCATCGGATACGCCGCGTGCAACTCGCGGCCGACGTCGGCGGGGTAGTGCACCCCATTGACGCCTAGGCACATCTCGAACCGCAAGTCTTGGTCGTCGCGCAAATGGCTGCAGACCTCCAACAGGTGCTCACGAGCCACGCGCAGAGTCAGTTCGTCGTGATCAACGATGACGGCCTCGATCGCGGCGCCTGCCTTGTCACCAAGGAGTTCCTCAAGCGCGTCGACCACCTGATCGAACCACGAACCGTAGGGCCGCTCGGCTGCGTCAGGCATGTAGACAAAGCGAGTGAGCCCGTCGTAGCCGGAGGTGTCCCCGCGCGCCCCGAACTGTCCCTCACGCACGTTGATGAGGGTGCGCCCCTCGGGGACGACGGGGGCCAGCTCAGCGTCGGAGCCCTCCGCCGCATCGGTGCTGGTGCGCGAGGAGGCGGCCACAGCGGCGCCGTCAGCCTTGGCCTTCTTGCCCTTGTCCTTGGCGGGGCTCACCGCAGCAGCCCGTTCATCTGGGACGTGGGCGTGGCCGCGAGCGCGGCCGCTTCTGCGGCGGCGGCGATCTCACGGCGGTGACCCAGCATCGGCTTTTCCTTGGCCAACTCCTGCACCTTGAGTAGCGCGTTGATCAGCATCTCGGGCCGAGGCGGGCAGCCGGGGAGGTAGATGTCGACGGGCACCACGTGATCGACGCCTTGGACGATCGCATAGTTGTTGAACATGCCGCCAGACGATGAGCAGACGCCCATAGCAAGCACCCACTTGGGCTCCGGCATCTGGTCGTACACCTGTCGCAGAATGGGCGCCATCTTCTGCGAGACGCGGCCAGCCACGATCATGATGTCAGCGTGTCGCGGCGAACCGCGGAACACCTCCTGGCCAAAGCGCGCGATGTCGAAACGGGGAGTGCCCGTTGCCATCATCTCGATAGCGCAACACGCCAAGCCAAACGTCGCCGGCCACATGGAGCCTGCTCTTGCCCAGCCGGCAAAGTCTTCGAGCTTGCCGATCATGAATGGAGGGGCATCGGTGTGTTCGCTCATGCGGACCTCACTCCCACTCGAATCCACCCCGCCGCCATTCGTACACGAAGGGGATCGTGATCAGCGCGAGGAAGGTGATGATGGCGATCAGGCCGAACAGCGCGAGCTGCTCGTACGCGACCGCCCAAGGGTACAAAAACACCACTTCGATGTCGAAGATGATGAACGTCATGGCCACCAAGTAGTACTTGATGGGGATGCGCCCGCCGCCGTCGGCACCAGGCGTGGGCATCAGTCCCGACTCGTAGCGATCGAGCTTGGCCGAGTTGTAGCGCTTGGGACCGATCAACGCGCTCGCGACGAGGCCTGCGGCAGCGAGCAATCCCGCGACGGTGACCATCACCATGATCGGCACGTAGGGGTTCACGATTGCTTCCTTCCCGTCCTCATGCCGCTGGCGTGACCTTGGTCATTGCGGTGAGTAGCCTGTCGGCCCAATTGCCGCCTCGCGGCTCGTACACGTCTGCCAGCAGTCTAGAGACAAATTCCATGACGAGCGGACGGGGCAACCCGTACCTCGTGCACACCTTCATGATCGCGGGCTTCTCGATGAGCGCAGCAAAGACGCGACCCAACGTGTAGTAGCCGCCCAGGTCGTCCTTCATCATGCGTGCGTACGAGGCAAGAGCCTTCTCGCGCGCTGCGTCGTCCGTTGCTGACCGCCATGCGACCGCCGCCTCCGTGGCCCTGCGCGCGGCCATCATTGCGTACGCGATGCCCTCGCCGTTGAAGGGATTGACCATGCCGCCAGAGTCGCCCACCAGCATCATGCCGGGCACGTAGTGGGGCTGCCGGTTGAAGGCCATGGGGATCGCGGCACCCTTGATCTCGCCCACTTGGGCACCGAACTCCCAGTCCTTGGCTGAGTGCTCCAGCCAGTCGAGCAGCAGCGCCCTGTGGTCGAGCTTTGGAGGTGTGCCCTTGGCGCTGAGCGTGCCGAGTCCGACGTTGGCCGTGCCGTCGCCGAGCGGGAAGATCCAGCCGTAGCCCGGCAGCAGTTTGGAGTTGCCGCGCTCGCCGTCCCAAATCTCGAGGTGGCCCTCCATCCACTCCTCGTCGTGGCGCGGCGTCTCGAAGTACGTACGCACCGCCACGCCGATGGGGCGCCTCTTCTTGCGCTCGATGCCCAGCCCGAGGGCGATGCGGGCACTCACGCCATCGGCCGCGATCACCAAGGGCGCCCTGAACTCGGTGGGCTCTCCCACCTTGCGGCCCTTCGCGTCCGTCTGGCGAGCGGTGACACCGATGACCCTGCCTCCCCCGCCAAAGCCGTCGCTGGTGTCGTCGGTCAGGGCCGCGTCCACGTGCCAACCCTCGCGCACGTCGGCGCCTGCGGCCCTGGCGTGCTCGGCGAGGCGGTGATCGAATTGGGCGCGCGGCAAAGACAAGCCGTACTGCGGGAACGCGTCCAGGTCGTGCCAGGGGAACTCGAGGCGGTGGCCGCCGCCCACCATGCGCAGGCCGTGGTTGGGAATCCAGCCCTCGTCGCGCGGAGTGGGCAGCCCGATGAGCTGCAGTTCCTTGACGGCTCGCGGGGTAAGACCGTCTCCACATACCTTTTCGCGCGGATAGTGGGCCTTCTCCAAGGCAATCACGTCGAAGCCCTCGGCGGCCAAGTAGCGAGCGGACGCGGAGCCACCGGGGCCCGCGCCGATCACGATCACGTCGGCCTCGGTTTTCACGCCCCCAAGCCTACGTCGTACGGGACGATGGTCCGGCTCGCTTACGCTTGCGGGGTGAGCATCGACGCGGCCGCTCCCGGCCCTCTGACCGCGCGCACGGTCGACATCCCTGACCCAGGCGACCTGCTCGCCACCCTTCCCGTCGAGGGCATCTCATGGGTCCGGCGTGGCGACGGCATGGTGGCATGGGGTGAAGTTGCTCGGCGCGACACGTCTGGCCCCGATCGCATTGACGAGGCACTGCGGTGGTGGCGACGCGCCACCCGTCACGCCACCGTGAGGGACGACGTGCGTGTGCGCGGAACAGGGCTCGTGGCCTTCGGCTCCTTCGCGTTTGCCGACGATGCCGGGGCGGGCGGGGCGCTCATCGTCCCGCGGTATGTGGTGGGAAGGGTCGACGGCCGCTCCTTCTTCACCGTCATCGGCGCTGGCGGAGTCGACGAGGTGTCGCTGCCGGACGCCCTCGCCGATGGGGCGCCCCCTTGTCCCATGCCGGAGGTCGAGGTCTCCCTCGGAGACGAGGCTGAGTGGCGGACCGCCGTCTCTGCCGCCGTGAAGGCCATCGGCACCGGCGAGGTCAACAAGGTGGTGCTGGCCCGCGCCGTCGAGGCCGTGGCCCACGGCCCTCTCGACGTGCGCGCGGTGCTGGCCCGTCTGGCCGCCGACTACGACATGTGCTGGACGTTCCAGGTGGACGGCATGATGGGCGCCACGCCAGAGCTGTTGGCGCGCGTCGACCACGGGCTTGTCACCTCCCGCGTCCTGGCAGGGACCATCCGCATGACGGGCGACGAGATGGGTGACCTGGCCCGCGCCGCCGCCTTGGCTCGCTCCTCAAAGGACCGCGAGGAGCATTCCTACGCGGTGGGCTCCGTCACGCAAGTGCTCGCCTCCCACTGCGCGTCCGTGAACGTTCCTGACGAACCGAGCGTGCTGCACTTGCCGAACGTCATGCACCTCGCGACGGACATCACTGGCGCCCTGTCGCAACCGGTGGGGGCGCTCGACCTGGTGCGCGAGTTGCACCCCTCCGCGGCCGTGTGTGGCACGCCAACGTTGGCTGCCGCCAGCGTGATCGACCGCCTTGAGGGCCTCGACAGGGGCCGCTACGCCGGTCCCGTGGGGTGGATCGACGCCGCTGGGGACGGTGAGTGGTGCATCGCCTTGCGGTGTGCGGAAATGGACCGCGACGACCCCACACGCCTGAGGCTCTTTGCGGGGTGCGGAATCGTCGCGGCCTCCGACCCCGCCTCTGAGTGGGCGGAGTCGGAGGCCAAGTTGGAGCCGATGCGGGCGGCACTGGGCGCCTGAGGCACCCTGCCCGCATTGGGGCTAGCTGTTGCCTTGCCCGTCGCCCATGCCGCGGCGCATCCCCTGGCCGTCGTGCACACCAGAGCCGTCGCGAACACCCATGCCGTCGCGCGGGCCGACGCCCTCGCCGCGCCCAGGGCGCTCGCCGTCCGCTGGCCTGGCCGGCGCATCGGCCGCCGAGCCAAGGGTGACGGTGACGGTCTCGGAACCCGAGTCCCGGTCTACGGTCAGCTCGACCGCGCCTCCCGGCGCAAATTCGCGCAGGATCTCGCGCACCTGCCACCAATCGGTGACGTCCTGACCGTCGATCGCGGTGACGATGTCGCCCACCTCAAGCCCTGCGTCGTCCGCCGGACCGTCGGCAACAACGTTCCGCACCAGCACGCCGTCGGCGGTCTCGACACGCACCAGGCGGGCTCCCACCCATGGCCTGTCCTCGACGGCGGGCGGTTCCGGGCGGTCGTCGGGACTGCCGACAGTGACCGACGTGGTCTCTTGTGACCCGTCGCGCGTGTAGACGACCGTGAGCTCGTCGCCAGCCTCTGTCTCGTGCAGCGCGTCGTAGAGTGCACCGCGCTCGTCCAGCTCGATGCCGCCAATGCTGATCACGACGTCGCCCTCTTCGAGTCCCGCTGCGTCCGCGGGGCTGTCATCGACCACGTGGATCACCGTGGCGCCGTCGTCCGTGATGGCAATGCGGGCACCTACGTAGGGCCGGTCAAGCACGGCGCCGTGGCGGCCGCACCCAGGGTCGTCGGTGGTCTCCTCCGCCGTGGCGGAAGGGGCGGCCGCGAGCACCAGGGCTCCGGTCGCGAGCGCGCCAGCCCCCCAGGCCATGCCGCGTGTCACTCGTGAACTGTTCATGATGTCCTCCTTGGTGGATCGTGTGAACTGATCACACCAAGGCCACCTGCGCCCAGCCTGGAGGGAACCTGAGAGGACGCTGAGAGTCTGGGACCGCGTCCCGTGCCGGACCACCCGCCTAGATGGCGGCCTCCACAATGTGCACGCCCACCGGCGGCTTGGCGAGCGCCCTTTCCAGTTCCCCCACGGACTCGACGCGTGTGTGGGTAGCTCCGTAGGCGTTCGCGATCGCTGCCAGGTCAGCGGCGTGCGGGGTGGTAAACACGCGGAGGACGTTGGCGGGCGGCGCGTCGGCATGCTCGAGCCGACTGAAGATGGTGCCGCCACCGTCGTTGACCACCACGATGCGCAGGTCAGGCACGCGCTCACCAGAACCCACGAGCAGCCCCCCTGCGTCGTGCAGAAAGGTCACATCGCCCATCAGCGCCGACGTGGGCTTGCCGATCGCAAGGGCGAGACCCATCGCCGTCGACACCGTGCCATCAATCCCCGCGAGCCCACGATTGGCAACCAGGGTGGGGGCGCGCCCCACGGACCACACGGGCGCGACCGCGTCGACCATGCGGATGGGTCCCGACGATCCCAGCAGGGCGACGTCGTCGGCGGCCAGCGACGAGACGAAGGCGCGGGCCACCGCCCGACCGTCCCAGCGTTCAGAGGCCACCGCGACCTCCGCGCACGCGCGCCGCCACTCAGCCAACCACGCGTCGTCGGCGTTGCCTGGCACAAACCATTCGTCAGGGACTGCTGGCAACACGCGCTCCGCGTGGCGAGGAGCCTCCCTCCACCGTGCGCCGTGCGCCGCCACCACGAGCGAGGGGGCCGTGTCGATGAGCCGTTGCACCGATCTGGACAGCGTGGGCCTGCCAATCACCACGACGTGTTGCACCCGCGCGGCGAGTTCCTGACCGGGGGCGCTGGCCAACAGCTCGGCGTAGTGGACCAACGCATGATCGCCCGCACGCGCGCCGGACGTCGGCTCCGCCAGCAGCGGCCAGCCGCGGGCCTCGGCGACGCGCCTGGCATCGTCCCCAGCCCCGTCGCCGGCAATCACCACGCCACGCACGCCAGCCGGCAGTTTGCGAGCTGCCTTGGATAGCGTCTGCAGGCGCGTTCGGGTGCGGTCGAGCAGCGTCGCCTTCTCTGGCCGCACGTCTGGCCACGGGGCGCCGTCCGGGCCGAGCGGGTCCCTGAACTCCAGGTTGAGGTGCACCGGCCCGGGCGCGGCCGCCAGATCGTCGCGCTCAGGTTTGCCCGTCGCCCAGTGCACAGCGCGCGCCGCAAGCAGGGTGGCGCGGCCGCCCCTTTCGATGCATTCGGGGGCCGACGAGTTGGCCGCCCACCGCACGAACGTCCCGAACAGTCCCTCCTGATCAGTGGTCTGGTTCGCCCCAATGCCGCGCAGCTCGTTGGGGCGGTCGGCGGTGAGGAGCAACAGCGGAAGGCCTGCGTGGTGGGCTTCCATCACGGCTGGCAGGAGGTTACCGACGGCGGTACCAGAGGTGGTCACGACGGCGACGGGCCGGGGCGGGCCGGTCAGGGAGCGAGCGCGGGCGATGCCCAGGGCCAAGAACGCGGCGGAACGTTCGTCGATGCGGACGTGCAGGTCCACGTGGGGTGCGCCGGGCGGGCGGTTCTCGGCGGCGGCTTCCGCCAGCGCGTGGGCGAGCGGACCCGAGCGAGACCCAGGGCACAGGACGTAGTCCGTCACGCCGTGGACCGCCAACGCGGCGATTAACTCGCGCGCGAAGGCCGCGGCCGGGTGGGTCATGCCGTCACTCTAAGTGCCCTCGGCGTCAGGCGCCCGGCGACCGGGACGAGGGTCTCGTCCACGGTATCGGTGGCGAGC
Organism: Demequina sp.; assembly: GCF_016278775.1. Lineage (GTDB taxonomy): Bacteria > Actinomycetota > Actinomycetes > Actinomycetales > Demequinaceae > Demequina. The sequence continues at coordinate 17,851 of NZ_JADQBF010000033.1, forward strand.
AGGGTCCCGGTGCCGAGTCCGTGAGCGAAACCCGCGTCCGGAAGAGCCAGTGCCGCCGCCAGGGCGGAGGCCAGGCCAACGCTCGACTCCATCGCCGAGGAGATCACGACGGGCAGGCCCGCGCGCTCCGCAATGGCGAGGCACGCGCGCGCACCGCCGAGCGGCGACGGCTTGAGCACCAGGATGTCGGCGGCCTCCGCGCCCAGCACCGCGTCCACGTCGCCGGTGAGCCGGATGGACTCGTCCGCGGCGATGGGGACGTCGATGCGGCGTCGCAGAGCCGCCAAGTCGCCGATAGACGCGCACGGCTGCTCCACGTACTCGAGGCCTGTGAGGCCACCCGAGCGGGCGGCATCGTCGAGGGCCTTGATGGCGGCGCCCGCTGCCGCGAGGGTCCACGCGCCGTTGGCATCGACACGCAACTTGCCACCGCTGCCCAGGGCGGATGCGACGGCCTCGACCCTTTCAACGTCGGCGCGAAGGGTTGCCGCGGGATCGGGGTCCGCACCGCGCGGGCCGCCCACCTTGAGCTTGGCCGTGCGGCAGCCGAACTCGCGCACAAATACCGCAGCCGCTTCCGGCGAGATAGTGGGAATGATGGCGGCCGTCTCGACGTCGGCTCGCACGGGCGCTGGCAGTCGGCCAGTGGCCGCCTCCATGGCCGCCGCCCACCAGCGATTGCGCTGTTCTGGGCTGTAGTCCGCGAAGGGCGAGTACTCGCCCCACGCGTCGGCGCCGTCGGGCCCCGTGCCGCGAAAGAGTATCCCCGAGCGCTCCGTCAGCCCACGAAATCGCTTGTTAAGCGTGATGCTGAACGGGCGGAATTCCATGGGGACAGCCTATTGGGGCATCACACACGCCGCTCTCGCCCTCGCGCTACGACCGGCCGGCGCCGCACCGCCCGGCCCCGCACCCCACCGCGTAGCACCGCGTGAACACTTCTGACCGGACGGCGCGTCCGACATGCGGCACAGGTGCCCCGCACCCGGCGCGTCGGGCATCACGCGGTCACCACTGTTCACCCGGAAGCAGTGCGCCGGGGCCGTCCGGCTACGCTCGAACCATGAGCGACATCCCGGCACAGGTCTCCGACCTCATGGACCCCACCCAGTGGCGGGCCATCGACGGTTTCGAGGACGACGACGTCACGTACCACCGCTGGGTGGAGCGCAGCGAGGGGGGCGCCGAGCGCGACCTTCCGGCCGTGCGCATCGCCTTCAACCGGCCAGAGGTGCGCAACGCCTTCCGCCCCCAAACGGTTGACCAGCTGTATCGCGCGCTCGACCACGCCAGGATGACGGCCGACGTCGGCACTATCGTCCTCACCGGCAACGGCCCGGCGGCCGACGGCGTGCACGCCTTTTGCTCTGGAGGCGACCAGCGCAGCAGGGGTCGCGATGGGTATCTGTACGAGGGCTCGGCGGCCGATGCCCCCGCTCACGGCGGGCGTCTCCACATCCTGGAGGTGCAGCGGCTCATGCGCACCAGTCCCAAGGTGATTGTGGCCGCAGTCAACGGCTGGGCGGCCGGGGGCGGCCACAGCCTCAACGTGGTGGCCGACCTCTCCATCGCTAGCCGCGAGCATGCGCGCTTCAAGCAGACGGACGCCAACGTCGGCTCGTTTGACGCGGGTTACGGCTCCGCGCTGCTGGCTCGCCAGGCGGGCGACAAGCGCGCCCGCGAGATCTTCTTCTTGGCCCGCGAGTACTCGGCGGACGATGCCGAGCGCTGGGGCGTCGTCAACGAGGCGGTTCCGCACGCCGAACTGGAGGCCCGCGCCCTTGACTACGCGCGCATCGTCGCCACCAAATCGCCGCAGGCCATCAGAATGCTCAAGTTCGCCTTCAACCTGGCCGACGACGGCCTCGCTGGCCAGCAGGTGTTCGCCGGGGAGGCGACACGCATGGCCTACGGGACGGACGAGGCCCAAGAGGGCAGGGATGCGTTCCTCGAGCGCCGCGAGCCCGATTGGCGCGAGTTCCCGTACGCGTTCTGAGCGAGACGCGGCGGCAGTGCTCAGGAGAACTTGGCGTGCCCGCCAGCGACTCCCTCGTTGGGTATCAGCTCAACCCACGTCTGGCCGGCAGCCAAACTCACCGGCTCGCCATCCTCTGTGGTCAGCACGTACTTGCCCGTCCGGTCGGCCTTGCTCCACTTGATCGGAAGGTACTTGCCGCCGGTCGCCACATAGCCAGCCCTGTTGCTCACGATCATCTCCGACACGGGCAGGCCCCAGTGGTAGTAGACCCTCACGAACAACACCACCACGTTGGTGGCCGATATGTGGTTGCCGTCCACCGTGATGTCAGGCTCGCCAAACTCGGTGCGGGTCCACACGCCGGTGTCGGCCTGCCAGTCCCAGCCTGGTTCGCCATAGCGTGACAGGCGCAAGTCGATGTGACTCGCCGGCGTGCCTTCCACAAACGCGGTGGCGAGTTCTGACGGATACGCGTAGTTGAACTGCTGGGGCGGCTGCGGCGAGTCCCCCGCCTGCGCGAGGATGTCAGCGACGTCCACGTAAAGGTTGTACGGCGAGTAACGATCCTTGGTGCGAAAGAAACCACCGTCACCCAGGTCTTGAGCGATCAGCAACTGACCCGTGTTGCGTGCAGAGCTCATGACGTTCCAGTTGGCGCCGGAGAACACGAGCGGGCCCTGAAACGAGCCGACGATGTTGGGATCCATCTCGCGCATGGAGCGGACAGGACCCACCTCGTCTGGCTGGCTCGAGTGGAAGATCGCCACCAGCCTCGGGATTCCCGCCTCGACGTACTGCTCGAACACGATGTCCGCATGTTCGAGATTCTTCTGCGGCCGAGATTTGGAGTCATTCGGTATCTTGATGGCAAGCGACGGCCTCGCCAACAACGCGGGGTCGGCCTCCGTCGCATCCATGCCGGACAGGGGCCACACCACCGCAGGAATCGGGTCTTCAGGCGGTTCCGCTGCGGGCTCGCGCGTGACGACGGGGTCGGGCGTGAAGGTGACCGACGCTGGAGTGATCTCTTCAGGAGCGCACGCCGTCACCGCGAGCGCGACGGCAACCGCCGCGACTACCCCCACACGTGCACGCATAGGAGGATTCTAGGGGCCGTTTAGGCTTGCCCCATGGACTACGCGCGGTTGACAGACGGAGCGGCCGACGCCGTCGCCGATGCCTTGGCTGGCAAAGTGCGGGGAATCGCCGTGGCCACCTCGGGTTCCACCGGCGAGCCGTCCGAGGTTCTGGTGTCCGGTGATGCGCTGCGCGCGTCGGCGCGAGCAACGGCCGATTCCCTCGGTGCGGAGGGCCACTGGCTGCTCGCGTTGCCCATCGATCGCATTGCGGGAGCCATGGTGGTGGTGAGGTCTCGCGTGGCCAGCACCGCCCTCACAGGTGTGGGCCCCGGGCCCTTCACGGCCGACGCCTTCGCCGCCGCGGCCGACCGCCTGCCAGCCGACGGACCCCGCTTCACCTCCCTGGTGCCCACCCAGTTGAGGCGCGTGCTGGACTCCCCTCACGGCGCCGATGCCCTCACCTCGTTTACCGCCGTGCTGGTAGGTGGTGCCGCTCTCGGCCACGAGCCTCCAGCCAACGTCGTCCGCACCTACGGCCTGACCGAGACCGCCGGCGGCTGCGTCTACAACGGTGTACCGATTGGGGACACCGTGGTGCGCGTCGGCGACGACGGCCGGATTCGCATCGCCGGACCATCCCTTGCCGATGCGTACCGCCCGGAGCGGCCCGACGCATGGGTGGAGGACGACGACGGCCGCTGGCTGGTCACGTCCGACCTGGGCGAGTGGGCTGGCGACGGGCGGCTGCGAGTGCTCGGCCGGGTGGACGACCTGATCACCACTGGCGGCTTCAAGGTCAATCCACGCACCGTGGAGCGCGCGATAGACACCCAGGCCTGGGTGAAGGAGTGCGCTGTGGTGGGGGTCCCCAACGCGGAGTGGGGCGCGACTGTGGTGGCATTTGTGGTGCCTACTGCACTCAACCAGATGCGCAAGCTTCACGAGCTGCGAAGCGCCCTCGAGCCCGTGGTGGCGCGACACAAACTTCCCCGAGAGCTCGTCGTTGTTGAGGCTCTCCCCCGCCTCGCCAGCGGCAAGGTCAACTACCCGGCACTACGCTCACTCGCAGCCTCCCTTGAACGGAACACTCCATGACAACTGCCCACGATTGGATCGACGGCGCGCGCCCGCGCACCTTGTGGACGTCGGTGTCTCCCGTCTTGGTGGGCTCCGCATCGGCGGCGGCGCTCGGTTCGTTCCGTCCGGTCCACGCGCTGCTCGCCTTGGTGGTGGGACTCGCGCTCCAGATCACTTCCAACTATGCGAACGACTACGCGGACGGAGTGCGGGGAACCGACATCAACAGGGTGGGGCCGTCTCGCCTGGTGGCGTCTGGCCGCGCGCGCCCCAGTGCCGTCAAGCGCGCCGCGTACCTGGCGTCCGGGGTGGGCGGCGTGGCGGGGATCGCGTTGTGCGCGGTCAGCGGGTACTGGTGGCTGCTCGCCGTGGGCGCACTCGCCATTCCGGCCGCGTGGGCCTACACCGCCTCCACCAATCCGTACGGGTACCGGGGGTGGGGCGAGGCAGTGGTGTGGGTCTTCTTCGGCCCGGTCGCCGTCCTGGGCACGATGTTCACCCAGGCGGGAGCCGTGACGTGGTGGGCCGTGGTCGCGAGCGCCTGCGTGGGTCTCTACGCGGTGGCGCTGCTCATGGTCAACAACATCAGGGACGTCGAGGGCGACACGCTCGCTGGCAAGCGCACACTAGCGGTACGGCTGGGCGAGCGCCGGACGCGTCGGCTGTTTGCGGCCGTGGTGCTCGCGCCTGTGGTGGGCGCCGTGCTGGTGGGGTTCGCCGTGCCGTGGGCCTTGCTCGCTACCCTCGCGGCGTTGCCGAGCCTGGCGGTGGCGCTCACGGTGCGGCTCGGCGCTAGCGGAATGGCGCTCAAGCCGATCTTCCTGGGGATCAGCGGAATCGGTATGGGGTACGGCGCGCTGCTGGCCATCGGCATCGCGCTCGGCTGACCTGCTTTGGGGCCGTCCGGTAGTGAGTTCGTGACCGGGAGCGGCTACTCGCCCTTGGTCTCCGAGTCCTCGACGGCCTCGTCCGACTCGATGCCGCGCCGCGAACGGCTAATCCACCCGTCCATCTGCTCGGCGGCCCGGACCCTCATGCCAGGCAACGCGGCGTAACTCACGGCCCATCCCAGAATGAACGCGAGTACCACGGCCCAGATGTCGAACCAGTTGAGCACCCACAGCACGGCGTAGAAGCCCAAGAAGATGGCGGTGCGTACCAGCCAATACGCGAGAACCTGCATGGTGCCTACGCTACTCGCGCCGGTCGTACAGCGAGAGCACTCGCTCCGCCACCACGGCCACATCGAAGTCGCGCACCCGTGCGGCCTGCTGGGCGTGAATCGCGGCGCGTTCCTCACGGTCCCCGACCAGCGTCGCCAAGCGCGCAGCGAAGGCCGCCGTGTCGCGGGGGTCAATCACGGCCGCGGAGTTGTCGAGAGTCCACGCATAGCCGGGGTTGTCACCGCCCAGCACCGCGCCGGAGCCCGCGGCCATCGCCTCGGTAAGCACGATGCCGAAGCTCTCGCCACCAGTCGCCGGGAACACAGCCAGATGCGCCGCCGCCATGAACCCAGGCTTCGCCTCGTCGGTCACGAAGCCCTCGAGGCTCACGACGTCGCCCAAGCCATGCAGCGCCACCAACTCATCAATGCGCCCCGCAAGCGGTCCCTTGCCGCCGATGCGCAGTACAACGGATTCGCGCACGTCGGCCGGCAGTGCCGCCACGGCCTCCACGAGCTCGACCGCGCCCTTGCGCTCCACCAGCCGTCCCAGGAACGCGATGATGACCCGGCCCCGCGGGTAGGCGGGCCACGGCCGGGCAGAAGCCTGCGCGGCAATCTCATCGACCCTGACCGCGTTGGGGATCACGGCGGCGCCGATGCCAAAGGCCCTCAGCGCGAACGCCGCGGCGGGCGCGGACACGGCCGCGAACGCGTCGAACAGGCGCAGGTTGCGGCGCAACATCAGCCCCAGGGCCCGAGTCCCCCACTCGCTCACCGCGCCGTCGGGAAGGATGTGGAACGTCGCGACGATGCGCACGGCGTCACCCTGGACCCGCCGCGCCGCCCGCACCACCCGCGCCGCGAAGAACGGCGAGTGCGGGGTCTGAACGTGAATGACGTCGTAGCGCTCGGCGGCGAGGAACTCCCGCAGTCGCGAGCGCGGGGCCGGGCGCGGGGTGCGTAGGCCGTTGCCGTTGAAGGTCACGCCCACGTTGGACGTCAGACTGTGCACGGCGGTGATCCCTGGCGGCGGCGCGCCAGCCTCGCCCGAACACAGCACGTGCACCTCGTGTCCGCGCTCGCCCATCGCTCGCCCGATGGTCCGCACGTACTCCTGAACCCCGTCCGGGCGGGCCAGGGCGTCATCGATGACGAGCGCTATCTTCACGCCTGCGAGCCTAGCCGGACCGGCGTGGGCGCCAACCCCAAACGACTACAGGCCCGAGTAGGAGTGCAGCCCCTGCACGTACAGGTTCACCACGGTGAAGTTGAGGATGATGGCGATAAAGCCCCAGATGGCCAGCCATGCCGCGCGGCGCCCGGCCCAGCCCTGGGTGGTGCGTGCATGCAGGTACGCCGCGTAGAGGATCCAGATCACAAACGACCAGACCTCCTTGGGGTCCCAGCCCCAGTACCGGCCCCAGGCGTGCTCTGCCCACAGCGCACCCGACATCACGGTGAAGGTCCACAGCACAAAGCCGACGGCGTTGAGCCGGAAGGACAGCGACTCGAGCACCTGAGACACCGGCACCCCCTCAAGCCAGCGCGCACCCTTGCCGCGGACGGCCCGGTGCGGCAAATTGAGCCATCCCATGAAGCGCCGCCGCTCCTTCAGTTCCCGCTCGCGATCAATCCGCATCACCTGCAGCACGGACGCAACGCCGCTCACCGCGAAGATGCCCGACGCGATGGTCGCGATCGGCACGTGGATGACGAGCCAGTAGCTGTCGAGCGCGGGCTGGAGTCCGGCGGTGTCGCGATAGAACAGGCGCAGGGCGGTCACCACCGCGACGACGGCAAACCCGGCGAGCCCCGGCGCGATGTAGGCCACGGGACGCGTGCGCTGCACCAGCAAGAACACGATCACAGCGGCGAGGGTGCCCGTGATGGTGAACTCGTACATCGTGGTCCACGGGGGGTGGCCAGCGTCGACGCCGCGCGCCACCACGCCTACCGTGTGCAGCACAGCGCCGACGAACATGGTCGAGCGGCCGATGCCCAGCGCCTTCGCGCCTGGTCGGGCATTGCCAACGGCCGACGATGGTGCGGGGTCCGTTGCCACGGCAGGATCGG
>NZ_JADQBF010000073.1 GCF_016278775.1 Demequina sp.
GCCACATCATCGAGCGCGACGAGCGCCTCGCTGGCTGGCGGCGGGACTGCGACGGTCGGCGCGGGCACGACGGCGACCACGGCAACCGCCTCTGCGACCACCGGAATGTCGGGGGTCGCGGCGGGCGTGGGAAGCTTCCTCATCCCTGCCGTAGCGGTGGTCGGCGTGACGGCGATTGCGGTTGCTGGCGCGGGCTACTTTGGCATGTTCGACGACGGCCCCCCGCCCGAATCGCTCGCTAATACGATTCCCGATACCCGCGTCACCAATCCCGATACTGGCGACCCAGGCGGCGGCTCCAGTGCCGAACCCGAAGGCGAGGCACCGCCCGAGACCACGCCGCCCGCAGAGGATCCCGCCGTGACTCCCCCGACCGGGGGCCAGAGCGGCGGCGCGCCCGGCGGCTCGACGGGCGGCGCTAGCGGTGCATCCACCGTTGGCACGGGTGGTGACACGGGCGATACCGGCGACACGGGTGACACCGGCGACACGGGTGACACCGGCGACACGGGCGATACCGGCGACACGGGCGATACTGGCGATACCGGTGACACGGGCGATACCGGTGACGGAACCACCCCGACGGCCGTCCTGTCCCTCGGCAAGGCCCCCCTCGACTACCTGGAGATCCCGCGATCCGCTCCCGCTATCGGGATGGCCTTGTCCAACACGGGCGACGCTGACGCGGACGACATTGCCGCCACCATCACCCTTCCAGCGGGTTTGACCTTCGCGGAGCCCGTGGGTGGAGCGGGCTCATTGGCCGTTGGAATCGAGGCGCGCCTCGCCTCCTACATGCGCTTCGCGCTAGAGGGCTCCTTCTCAATCGGCGACTGGGAGTGCGCGCTCAGCGACGACGCACTCACCGCGACGTGCGAACTGCCCGCGCTGAGTGCGGGTGGCGATGCGGAACTGAAACTTGATCTGGACGTCAACGGGGATCTCGCGGACGACGCAAGGACGTCCTTCTCCGTCACGTCCGGCGAGCAGAACGTCACGTACAGCGTCCTGACGGGCCTCGAGGAAGAAGAAGACGAGGACGGCGTCGACGTTGACTACTCGACCGAGGGTCAGGTGGCCGCCATCCACGTGGGCGCCACGCTTCTCGGCTGCGACCAGACGGACTCCAAATGTGTGGACGTCATGGCGTATGCGGGGGATGCCAGCGAGGGTGACCACGGCGAAGGCTCGTACAACAACAACAGTTGGCACATGCAGCCCCTCAACGAGGCGGGTGGAGAGTCGAACTCAGCCTCGACCACACTGGTCCTGCCCGAAGGCGCGAAGGTTCGGTACGCCTTGCTTGAGTGGTCGGCGAACCGCTCGAACGTTGACGGCTCCTTCTCAGGTGACACGTCCGCCGCCATGCTGATGCTTCCGGGCGCCTCGACCTACATGGACGTCACCGCCGACAGCGTCGTCGAAACACCCGCAGACGGTCGTGTGTACTACCGTTCGCGTCTCGATGTCACCGATTTGCTCCCCGCCGACGCCTTCGCAGGCACCTGGTCGCTCGCCGACATTGCCATGTCCGCCGGGATGTACGACAGTGACAAGACGTACTATGCGGGCTTCGCGCTCACCGTGGTCTACGAAGACCCCTCGCTCACCAACTCCCGCGTAGCGATCTTCGATGGCGCGCAATGGATCTCCTCCGACAAGGACGCGAACGTGCAGTTCGCGACGTCGGCGGACGCGAACGTCACCATTGGCTGGACGACGTGGGAAGCCGACCGTGGCCTCCGAGGCGACAGTCTCGGGCTCGATGACGTCGCGGTCACACCGCTGCAGTGGAACGGCTCGACCACCACGGAGGGCAAGACAGACAACGCGGCGGATTCGACCGCCTTCGGTGGGAAGTACGGCAACACGCTCGGCGTGGACGCCAAACTCTTCCGGCCCAACCCCGTGACCTCGGGCCTCCATGAGGTCACCGTGAGCACCTCTGGCGACAACTTCCTGCTGAGCACGCTCACCGTCACCGTCGCTGACGAGTAGCCCGCCGCGGCGTCGGCCAGTATTCGGCTGTGACCGGCCTACGAAACGCCGTTAGGGTTCCACGGCAGGTCGAGTTGCCTGGCCGTGCGCAACGCGTGATCCACGCCAAGGTCGCGAGCCACCAGGTGCAGGGCCATGTGCATACCCGACGTGAGTCCGCCAGACGTCACGATCTCGCCCTCGTCCACCCAGCGAACCCCAGTCTGGGCCGCACCCACCTTGCCGGTCTGAGCAAGTTCGGCGACGTCCTCCCAGTGGGTGGTGGCGCTCTTGCCCACGAGTGCCCCAGCCTCGGCCAGGAGGAAAGCGCCGGTGCACACGGAGGCCATCACGTCGCTGGCACCAAGCAAGCCTTCCACGGTGGCGGCGAGCGCCGAATCCGCGACGGCCGTAGCGACGTCGACGGTGCCCGGCACGATGGCGATGTCGACCCTCCCTGTCGCAGCGGCATCGTGCAGCTTCGTCAGCGTCATGCCTCCGAAGGCCACGGCGTCGGCACCGCCTGAACTGACCAGCAGCACCTCGTACTGCGGTGGAAGGCCGTCGCGCTCGGCAAGTCGGGACGCGGTGAGGAACACCTCGTAGGGTCCCCCCGCATCAATCAGGTCAAAGCCGTCAAAGAGCAGTATCGCCACGCGTCGTGTCATGAGCCCAACTTACCCAGCGCGCACGGTGCCGCGGCGGTGGGACATGGACCCTTCGCGCGTGCGACTAGACGATGACGGATGACGTGGTGCGACGCCTCACAATGAACCACAAGCTCGCCTGGCCCACCGCGAGAGCGCCGAGCATCACCACCGCCATCGCGGTCGGAGTGTTGCCCAGGACGCCGACGAGTGGCGAGACCGCCCCCGCCACTCCCATGTTGGCCGCGCCGACGACCGACGCTGCGGTACCCGCCTCAGACGCGTGATCCGCAAGGGCCATCACTTGGACCGTTGGCATGACAAGCCCCGCAGGCGCCACCACAAAGAACAGCGGGATGATCACCCCGAGTAGCCCGAAGTCAAACAGGGCGGCAACGAGCAGCGCCAGGGCGCCTGTCGTCATCACGCCGAGCCCCGCGGCGGTGACGACTCGCGGTGCCACGCGACGCATGAGTCGCGCCGAGATCTGGGTACTTGCCACGAGCCCTATCGAGTTGATGCCGAACACCAAGCCAAACTCCTGTGCCGACAGGCCGAAGACCTCCTGGAGCACAAAGGACGACGCCGTCAGGTACGCGAACAGCGCCGTGAAGGTCGCCGCGCCCACCACCGCGATACCGACGAAGGCGGGGTCCTTGATCAGGCGCCGGTAGCGTCGCGCGATCGTGGCGGAGGAGAATCGTCCGCGGCGCTCGCGTGGGAGCGTCTCCACGAGGATGAAGCCAGCCACCACGGTGACGAGCAGTCCGTACGCCGCCAAGAACACGAACACTCCACGCCACTCGACGAAGCGAAGCAGCTGGGAACCGATCACTGGGGCGAGCACCGGAGCGAAGCCCATGACAAGCGCGAGACGCGACAGCATTCTGATGAGGCGTTGGCCCCCAAAGAGGTCTCGCACCACAGCCATGGCCACCACCGCGCCGCCCGCCGCGCCCATTCCTTGCACGACGCGCCCCACCATGACCCACTCCACAGTGGGCGCCATTGCCACGCCGATGCTCGCCACGATGTGGACCGACGTCGCCACGAGTAGGGGTCGCCGGCGCCCCATCGCATCAGACAGCGGCCCCACGATCAACTGACCGAGCCCAAACCCGATGGTGGTCGCGGTCAGCGTGAGTTGGATCGCCGCGGAGGAGGTGGCCAGATCCGCCGCAACAGACGGAAATGCGGGCAGGTACAGGTCGATCGTGAAGGGCCCGAGCGCCACGAGAGCGCCCAGCATCAGCACGTAGGTGAGCCGCTGGGACCGGGTAAGGGTGTCGCCGTAGTTGGCGTGCGCTGTGGAGGTGGCGTCGGCGACGGTAGTGGGCGCAGTCATGAAGCGCGCTGCCTCCAGACAAGAGTCGATGCGCGACGGGACGCACGGGTTGGCGCCCGCGTCGTCGAGGGAAGGGTGCGGCGGAAGCCGCGATAGTCGAAACGTTTCGTGGCCCAGGCTATTCCACCTGCGGCGTGTCGCGCCAGTGCCAGTCGCGCGGAACCTACCCCTACTTCTTGGTGGCCTGCGCATTCACCTCGTACGAGGTGTTGGTGGCCTCGAAGAAGTTCACCAACTGCAGGGTGTCGTTCGCTGTGGCCATCCACTTGGCGGGGTTCGACACGTTGTAGTGCGGGTCAAAGCCCAGCTCTTCGAGACGGCGGTCAGCCAGATACTTGACGTACTGGTTGACGTAGTCGGCGTTGAGCCCGAGGATGCCGGTCGGCAGAAGTGCGCGGTTGTACGCCTCTTCCATCTCCACAGCCCCGATGATCATTTGCCGGATCTCGTTGGCAAACTCCTCCTCTTGGAGGTCCTCGTTCTCTTCAAGCACGGTGAGGATGAGGTTGATGCCGAACTGCAGGTGAAGTGACTCGTCGCGGATCACCCAGTCCATGAGCGAGCCGAAGTTGCGCAGCAGGTTGCGCTGGCGGAAGCTCAGCGCCACCATGAAGCCCGAGTAGAACCAGATGCCCTCGAGGATGATGTTGTAGGCCACGAGGTTGCGGACAAAGTCCTTCTTGCCCTCTGTGGTGGTGATGTCGAGGGTCTCCTCCGTCATCCGCTTGATGAACTTGACCTCGAACTCTTCCTTGGCCGCCATGGAGGGCACGGTCACGTGGGAGTCGTAGGCCTGCTCGCGATCAATCGGGAACGTCTCGAGGACGTACTCGAACGACATGCAGTGGTTCGCCTCTTCCCACATCTGCTTCGCCAGGTAGAGGTGGCACTCGGGAGCGTTGATGTACGGGTAGACGCCAAAGGCGAGCGCCTTGTTGACGAGCAGCTCGTTGGGGTTGAAGTACGACATGAGGAACGTGATGGCGTGGCGCTCTTCGTCCGTCATCTTCTTGAAGTCCGCGAGGTCCTCTCCGAGTTGGATCTCGTTGGGGAACCACGTGTTGGCAACGGCCTGGTCGTACAACTCCATTGCCCATGGGTAGGTGACGGGCTTGAGCAGCAGTCCGTCCTGAATGCCGGTGCCGAGGATTCCCATGAGTTACTCCTTCTGGTCTGCGTGGTCGGGGAAGCGGACTACTGGCACGACTCGCACTGGAGTCGCTCCATCGGGTCTACGGGGCACGCCACGCCGTCCACAACCTCAGTGTCACCGTCTACCGTCGTCGTGGCTGAATCGACCACCTCAAGCACGGTCGCGCCCTCGGGGGCCGCAGCGTCATAGCCGTCGTCGGCAGCATCGGAGGCAACCTCGGCCACCTCGCCGGTTGCGGTCGGCTCGACTGCAGGCCCCGGCAACGCCGATGGCGGAACCGCTGGCTGCTGGGTAGGAGCCGGCGCAAAGGCCTCGTTGGCAAGGGCTGCCATGACAGCTGCGGGTGCCTGGGCGATGGGTCGTGACGATGCGGGTGCAGGTGCCGCGGCTTGGGGCGCCGTGGGCGCCTCGACCTCGTCGACCGCGCCATCGGACTCCACCACAGCGTCGGCCGTCGCGGTCGCGGCACCAAAGCCCTTCTTCTTGGCCCCGCCAAAGCCCCCGAAGCCCTTCTTGGCTGGCCCGGAAGCTGCCTTGCCACGACCGTTGGCAGAGCCGGTCGAGTTGATCTTCTCGGTCTTGTTGACGCGCACGGTGGACTGCTCGGCCGTGTGGCGGGGCTTCATGTGCAGGTAGTACGTGGTCTTGACGCCACGCTCCCATGCGGCCGCGTACAGGTCCATCATCCGTTCGACGTCGCGGTCCTCGAGGTAGATGTTCCTGCTGATGGCCTGGTCGATCCACTTCTGGGCGCGCGCCGCCACCTCGATGAAGGCGTACGGGCTGAGTTGGAAGGAGGTCTTGTAGACCTCCTTGAGGTGCTCTGGCACCGAGTCGATCTGCGAGAGGTCCCCCTGGACGGCCAGCAGTTCGTCCTTGACGTCTTCCCACAGGCCCAGGTCCTGAAGGTCCTTCACCAGGTTGCGGTTGACCTCGAGGAACTTGCCTGACGAGGTGGCGCGGGAGAAGATCTGCGAGAACTGGGGGTCAAAGCCCGGCGTGGTGCCGGCAACGAGCCCGATCGACGCGGTGGGCGCGACGGCCATGAGGGTGGCGTTGCGGATTCCGCCCTTGACCTTGTCGCGCAGCGAGTCCCAGTCCTGACGGGTGGTGCGGTTGACAGTGATCGGCACGCCGCGGTCGGCCTCTGCGATGTCGATCGTGTCGAAGGGTACGAGCCCCTTAGACCAACCGGAGCCCTCGAAGTTGTCGTAGGAACCGCGCTCGCGGGCCAGGTCGGCCGATTCGTCGATCGCGTGGAACGACACGAACTCGACGATCTGGTCGATGAGGTCGTAGGACTCCTCCGACTCGTACGCCATGCCGAGCCGCTCGGTGACGTCGGTGAAGCCCATGACACCCAAGCCGATCGCGCGGTTCTGGCGGTTCGCGTGCTCGGACTCGGGGACGGAGGACAGTGTGATGTCGACCAGGTTGTCGAGCTGACGCACTGCGAGGCGCACCGAGGTCTCCATGCGCTTCCAGTCGATCTGACCGTCCACCAGGTGCGTGGAGAGATTCACAGAGGCCAGGTTGCAGACGGCGATGTTCTCGCGGTCCTGCGGCAGGCAGATCTCGGTGCACAGGTTGGACAGGTGAATGGTGCCCGTGTTGGTGTTCAGGGCACGGTTGTTGATGGTGTCCTTCCACGTCAGCCACGGGTGCGACGAGGCCTGCAGGGAGATCAGGATCGACTTGTACTGTTCGCGGGCGCGCATCTTCTTGAAGTTGCGGATCTTGCCGGCCTCCGCCATCGCCACGTACTCGGCGTAGCGCTTGGAGAACTCGGAGCCCACCAATTCCACCAGGTCGGGGGTCTCCGCCGGGTCGAACAGGTACCAGTCATCGTTCGCCGCCACGCGCTTCATGAACTCGTCGGAGATCCACACGGCCGTGTTGGCGGTGCGGGTGCGCCGGTAGGGGTCTCCGGAGTTCTGGCGCAGGTCAAGGAACTGGTGGAAGTCCAGGTGCCAGTTCTCCATGTAGAAGCACAGGGCGCCGAACTTCTTGCCTCCGCGGGACACGGCGCGCAGCGTCGAGTCGATCGTGTGCATGAAGGGGATGGGGCCCGTCGAGGTGGTGTTGTTCGACTTGATGGGCGAGCCCTCTGAGCGCAGCTTGGTGACCGACAGGCCGATGCCGCCGGTGCCCTTGGTGAGCCACATGACGTCGCCCACCGTCTTGGCGATGTGCTCCATGTCGTCTTCCATCTGCATCACAAAGCAGTTGGACAGCTGTGGGTATGACGTACCGGCGTTGACGAGAGTGGAGCCGGCGGGCAAGTAGTCGAGGCTCGAGATCTTCTCGTAGAACTTGAGGGCCATCTCGGTTGAGTTGGCCTCATTGAGGGACAGGCCCATGCAGACGCGCATCCAGAAGTACTGGGGCACCTCAAGGCTCTTGCCGTGGCGGTCGGTGATCATGTAGCGGTTGCGCATCGTGACCGTACCGATGTACTTCATGAGGTCGTCACGGCGGTGATCGATCGCGGCGGCAAGGGCGTCGAGGTCGAAGTGCGAGACCAGGCGCTGGTCCAGCAGTCCCTCCTCGACGGCGTCACGGATGTAGCCGGGGAAGCGAGCCTGGTGCAGCAGGGCCAACTCGAGTTCGCTGTCGTAGCCGCCCAAGACGCGCTTGTAAATCACCTTGCGCAGGAGCCGCGCAGCAACTGTGTCGAAGTGCGGGTCGTCCTTGACGTTCTGCACTGCCACGCTGATGGCGGCCTCGTCCAATTGCTCGGTCGTGATGCCGTCGAACAGCGTGATGGCCAACTCGGAGGCCACCTGAGTGGTGATGGAGATCTGGTCTGGCAGGCCAACGGCCGCGCGTTCGATCGCCTTGTTGATGCGATCAGCGTTGTATGGCTCGCGAGTGCCGTCGCGCTTGGTGACGTGGATACCCGAGCGGCTGGGGTTGACTTCAGCCACTGCTTGAGCGACGTCACCCTTGACGTCGGCCGCATTGTTCTCCGTGATCGTCACGATGCTCCTTTGGGGACAGAAGACCCGAAGGTCCGATGGCTGTGCCGACGGTGGGTCGCCGGACGAGACGCTTGTGGGACATTCGCTCGGGCTGGTCATGGGGGTCGTGGTCGCCCACGACCGGCCCGAGCGTTGGGTTCGAGAGTAACTCGAAAAACGAGGGTACGCAACAACATATAGGGGTCGATTTGCTTGAGTGCCCCTAGATATAGTGGTCATCCCCAGGCGAGTGTGAACAAGCTGTGGACAACACGGCGTGTCCTCCACACCGGAGGCCGCACCCTGTTCGAAACTCTGCACCCGCGGTGGACAACTACCTTGCAAGTGTCTCAGCGGGGTCTGACACGCGATCAGCGTCGGCGTGGGTTTTGCCACAACCGCGCTCACCCGTCACACTGATCCCGTGAAAAGCGTCTTGGCCCTCGCCGCCACCTCCGTCCTACTCCTGTCTGCCTGCGCGTCGTCCGGTAGCAACGATGACCCGTCAGCCCAGCCGGAGCCTGCGAAGAACTTCTGCGACGCCATGGCCGCAGCTGCGACGGTTGCGCCGCCTGCAGTCGAAGCGCTCGAAAGCCTGTTCACCACGATGGACGAGATGAGCGCGGGATCGCCGGAGGGAGCGATCGACACGCTCCATGCCGCTGGCACAGAGACGGCATCCGCAGCCACCGACTACGCCGCCGCGTTGGACGAGGCCGCCACGCTCGCCCCCGCTGGCACGGCTCCAGACGTCGAGACCCTGTCGGACTACTGGACGCTCTACGTGGTGGGGCTGGGACAGATTGCCGAGACAGCACCCTCTTACGGAAGTCTCGTCGACCAGACTTCCGCCCTCCAGTCGAGCGAAGAGGCCAGCGCGCTCATCGCCGAGCAGCCCGCCGCGCAGCAGCGCGTCAACGACTCCTACATCGCGGAGTGCACCACCCAGTAGTTACACCAGGCCGTAGAGACGGTCGCCAGCGTCACCCAGCCCCGGAACGATGTAGCCGACCTCATTGAGCTTCTCGTCGACACACGCGACCACGATGTTGACGTCGGCGGAGTCACCCACGTGCTCGCGCACGTGATCGATGCCCTCTGGGGCGGCGAGCAGGCACACGCATGTGACGTCGGTGGCACCGCGCTCGAGCACGTAGTCGATAGCAGCCACGAGGGACCCTCCCGTCGCCAACATCGGGTCAAGAATGAATACCTGGCGTCCGGTGAGGTCCTCCGGCAGCCTGTTGGCGTAGGTGACGGCCTCCAGGGTCTGCTCGTCGCGCTTGAGCCCCAGGAATCCCACCTCGGCGCTTGGCAGCAGACGCGTCATCCCGTCGAGCATTCCCAGTCCCGCCCGCAAGATGGGCACGATGAGCGGCGCGGGATTGGCGATGCGGGTACCTGTCGTGGTGGTCAGGGGTGTGGTGACGGCGCGCTCTTCCACGCGCACGTGACGCGTCGCCTCGTACGCCAGCAGGGTGACCAGCTCGTCCACCAGCAGCCGGAACGTCGGTGAAGGGGTGGTCTTGTCCCGCAATACCGTGACCTTGTGGTCAATGAGCGGATGATTCGCGACGTGAAGATCCATGAGCATCACCGTACCGCTCCTGAGGGCCTCGCAACGGTCACTGGCAGGGGCGATTGGGCTAGCGTGGCGCCCATGGACGATGCTGCGGCAATGCGGGAGGCACTCGCCGAGGCCCGAGAGGCCCTGGAGCACGACGACGTCCCCGTTGGTGCCGTTGTCGTGTCGCCTTCAGGCGTGGTGGTGGGCCGGGGACACAACCGCCGCGAGGCCGACTCTGACCCCACCGCACACGCCGAGGTGCTGGCGCTGAGGCAGGCAGCCTCCGATGCTGGCACGTGGCACCTCGAGGGACACACGCTGGTGGTGACGCTCGAGCCGTGTGTGATGTGCGCGGGCGCCCTCCTGGCCGCGCGGATTCCTCGCCTGGTGATCGGCGCGTGGGACCCCAAAGCGGGTGCCACCGGTAGCCAATGGGACATCGTGCGGGACGCTCGGCTGGCGGCGAAGGTCGAGGTGATCGCTGGCATCGAGGCCAACGCAGCGGCTGAGCTCTTGACCGCGTTCTTCACGGATCGCCGTTAGCGCGGACTCTTGGGGGACCGCCGCGGCGTGTGCGGTCAGGCGCACTGGTTTGGAGGGCATCGGTTCGGTCGGTATCCTTGTCGGCGGTGCCGTGTCCGAGCGGCCTAAGGAGCACGCCTCGAAAGCGTGTGTGGGCGAGAGTCCACCGTGGGTTCAAATCCCACCGGCACCGCCACGCGCAATGGCCCGGTCCCCTCTGGGGGATCGGGCCGTTGCAGTTCGGAATCAGTCTGGTGAGCCGGGAACGCTTTGGCTAGGAGTTGGCGGCCGAGAAGACGATGACCGCCACGACCCCGAGCCCGATCGCCACTTCGATGATGCCGAACCACCCAAAGACCACGGCCGCTTGCGCAGCGCCGCCGCCCTTTTCGCCCGTCTTCTCGATGGTGTCCATGGCGCGCCCACCCACAACAATGCCAATGACGGAGCCGACGATCGGCAGAATCAACGCCAATCCAAGGAACGACGCCACGAGCGCCAGGGTGGCGGAGCGGTTGGTGCGCTGGTTCGCAGGGACGTCCACTGCTATGCCGCCGGTGGGGGTGAGGGCGTGACAGACGGGCTCGGCGTCACGATCGGGGCCAACGGGTCAACCGGAATGATGCGCGGCGCGGGCTCCCTGGGCACCAAGTCGATCGGCAGACACTGCACGGGTGCCGACAACTCCACACCTGGGTCGAGTTCCGGCGCGTACTGGGGCCGAATCTGGTTGGTCTCGAACAACTCACCCAGAATGATGTCGATGACAGCGCCCTCGCGGTTGTCCAGCACCATCACGTATTCGGGAAAGTTGGCCGCCACGGTGTAGGCCTGGCGCAGGCCCTCCTCCCCAAACTGGATCCGGGCGTACTCGCTGTACGTACGGTTCCAGTTGGTGGCGGCGCCCGAAGCCGCCGGCACGTAGCCGCGGCCCATGAGCACTTCCAGGGTGCTGCCAGCGAGTCCTTGCTTGTCGGTGCCGTTCAGTACGCGCACGGTCACCTGGCTGGGCTCCATCGGGAAGTTCTCGTCATTGCCCTCATTGAGCGGCGCACACGGCCACTTGATGCTTGATTCAAAGTCCGGCGGCGGCGTCACGAAAGCATAGGTGATGGGCGAGTTGACGCGCCCCTGATAGATCGCGTACGCAATCACGGTAACGGTCGCGAGTAGCCCGACCAGCAGGCCGAACACCAGAAACTGGCGTTCCCTGCGGTGACGGCGCACCACCTCGCGCCGCGTGCGCAATGAGCGAGAGCGAGACGACACAGCCACCTACTTCTAGTTCGGACGGGTCAGTTGGCGGAGGATGGGGGATTCGAACCCCCGAGGGCTTGCACCCAACACGCTTTCCAAGCGTGCGCCATAGGCCACTAGGCGAATCCTCCAGGCCCCAGCATGTTACCCGAGCGGCGCGAGGTCGGCGAACCAGCGGGATGGGCTCCGCGCGCCCACGCCGGTACACTGGTGGCGACCCCTCACGCGGCGTTACCTCGCCCAACTCCCCCAGGTCAGGAATGAAGCAAGGGTAAGCGGGCTCTGGCGGGTGCGTGGGGGGTCCTTTCACGTCCAGGCGACGACGGACGCCGCCCTGCGCTCCTGTCAATCGGCGTCGGCGAGGCCGTACTTCGCTCCGAACCCGGCGATCATCGCGCTGAGGCCGAGTTCAAAGGTCCGATCTGCATCCCATGTCCAGCCGGCGGCGATCGCGGCCATGAGCGTGGGCATGTCCGTGCGCTCGAAGAGCTCGGGGCCTGGGGACGGAGCCTCTGGGCCGCCGATGGGCTCGACCACGTCGGCCATGAGGTGGCCGATCACGAACGCTGCGATGCAGTTGACGATGCCGAGCGCATCGCGAGGCGCCGCTCCCGCGCTTACGAGGCGCGCCGCCGCGGCCTCGATGACGAGCCCTACTGGAGCGGTGTTGACCGGTCTTGTCGCCACGAGCGGCAACACGTGGGGGTGGGCGCGCATCGAGGTGCGCATGGTCGAGGCAAAGGTGAAGACTGCCTCGTCCCAGGGGGCGTCTGGAGACTGTTTCAACTCGATGTCCATGTACGTGAGTTCTACTACGGCATCAAACAACGCGGCCTTGTTGGGGAAGTAGTGGTACACCGCCATGGGATCCACGCCGAGCTCGCGGCCCAACGTGCGCATGGTGAACGCGTCGAGGCCGACCTTGTCGATGAGGCCTCGCGCGGCCGCGACAATGTGCTCCCTGTTGAGCGCTGGTCGGGTCGGTCGATCGCTCGTGCCTGTGTCTGCCATGGTCACCTCACGTGCTGCCCACTTTAGTGTCGGTGGGCTGGAACCTCATGGCCGCGATTGCCACGCAGGTTGCGGTGAACACCCCCATGACGCCCAGCGCCGGCAGTATGTCTGCCACTTGTGCGCCGTCGAGCCCCACCTCGCGCAGACCCTCGATCCCCCAGTAGGTGGGGGTGACCTGGGCAATCGACTGCGCCCACGCCGGGAGCGTCGACGTGGGAGCAAGAGCGCCCCCGAATCCCGCCATCACCATTCCTGACATGTTGCCCACCACCATGGCTTGGTCGAGAGTCTTGAGTAGCGCCACCACGAGCACTCCCATGGAGACGACTGACAAGGCAATGCCGGTGAGGAGCAACCCGAGCGCCAGCATGGAGCCGGTGACGCGATAGTCGAAGAGCCAGGCGCTCGCGGCAAAGACCACCGCCATCTGGGCGAGGATGACGATCACGAGCGGGCCCGCCTTGCCGATCACCAACTCGCCGCCGGTGGCGCCCGCCGCGCGGACCCGCTGCCACGTGCCCCAGAAGTGCTCCCTGAAGAAGATCATGCACACGGTCTGTATCGACAGGAACGCGAACATGACGGCGAGGCCAGGCACTCCTGCCTGCGCACCAGAGACTCCCGCGTAGCCCTGTTGCTGGAGTTGAGCCTCGAGCGAGGGTTTCAGAAACCCGACGAAGATCAGCGGCATCACGATCATGATGATCGTCACGGAGGGGTCCTTGATGACGAGCCGGGCGGTGGTCCGGGCGATGGCGATGCTACGCGTGGGCGACATCGGGGACCTCCTCTGCCGAGAGACGCTGGCCGGTCACGGCCAGGAACGCGGACTCGAGCGAGGCGGGAGTGACGTCGACCGCCTCGAGGGTGGTGCCTGCGCCAAGCCGGGAAAGCGCGTCGGCGAGCACCGCGGTCGGATTGGCTGTGCGGGATTCGACTGGAGCGTCCCAGCGAGTGTGCCCGCCCTCCAGCGGCGACGGCCGCCAACCGGGCAACGAGGGCGGTACCCCCGCGGTGACGACGCTGACGGAGGGTGCCGCGTGTGCGTCCACCACTTCCTTGACCGAGCCGGTAAGCAGGATGCTCCCGCCGTGCAGTATCGCCACGTCTGCACCGAGGTCGCTCACCTCGCCCAAGTAGTGCGTGGTGTAAATGACGGACGCTCCTTCGCGAGCAAGCTCCTTGACCACATCAAGAATGGCCCCGCGCGCGGCCACGTCGGCCCCCACGGTGGGCTCGTCGAGGAACAGGACGGCTGGCCGATGCATGAGCGCCATCGCGGTGTGGAGCCTGCGGGCCTGCCCGCCAGAGAGCGTGTCCGCGCGCTGCGCGAGTTGCGGCGCGAGATCGAGAGCGTCGACCACCGCATCGACACGCTCGCGCGTGGCCCGCTTGCCCATTCCAGCAAGCTCCGCAAAGGTCACCAGGTTCTGCCGTACCGAGAGCATCGGGTAGACACCAAGTTCCTGCGGGGCGAGGCCGACGAGCCCCGCGGCGCGGCGCCGGTCGCTCGCAACGTCGACACTCGCGCTGCGGCCCTCTCCCACGCGCACCGTGCCAGCGTCGGCGGTGATGAGACCCGCCGCGATGGAGATGAGAGTGGTCTTGCCTGCGCCGTTGGAACCTATGAGTCCCATGATCCGCCCGGCGGGTACCGCGAGGTTCACGCCGTCCAGCACCGGCGTCTGGCCGTAGCTCTTGCTCACATCCTCGATGACGAGCATCGTCGTCCCTTTCCTGATTCTACACTGTAGAAGTCTTCTACGTTGTAGAACCGTACGCCGATGGTGCCGTCCGCGCAACTCCTGGCCCCGACGTCGGCCCCGCGGGCTAGGCTCGTGCCTGTGAGTACCGCCCTGTATCGCCGCTATCGCCCCGACACCTTCGCCGACGTGGTGGGACAAGAGCACGTCACGGCGCCCCTCATGCAGGCCTTGCGTGCAGACAGGGTCGCGCACGCCTACCTCTTTTCCGGCCCGCGCGGCTGCGGCAAGACCACGTCGGCCCGCATCCTGGCTCGCTGCCTCAACTGCGCCGAAGGGCCTACGGATACCCCGTGCGGCACGTGCGACTCCTGCGTCGAGTTGGCGCGCGGGGGCTCCGGCTCCGTCGACGTCGTCGAGATCGACGCGGCCTCGCACAACGGCGTGGACGATGCCAGGGAGTTGCGTGAACGCGCGGCCTTCGCGCCAGCCAGGGATCGGTACAAGATCTTCATCCTGGATGAGGCCCACATGGTCACCACCCAGGGTTTCAACGCGCTGCTCAAGTTGGTGGAGGAACCTCCCCCGCACGTGCGCTTCGTCTTCGCCACCACGGAGCCAGACAAGGTGATCGGCACCATCCGTTCCCGCACGCATCACTACCCATTCCGTTTGGTTCCGCCAGCGGTACTGACCGACTACCTCGCGCAGTTGGCCGGGGCTGAAGGCGTCGACATCGCCGACGGCGTGCTTCCGCTCGTCGTGCGCGCTGGCGGCGGCTCCGTGAGGGACTCCCTGTCAGTCCTGGACCAGTTGATCGCGGGCTCCGACGACAGCGGCGTCAGTTATGAGCGGGCCATCTCGCTGCTCGGCTTCACCGACGCCACGCTTCTTGACGACGCGGTAGACGCGATTGCCGCAGCCGACGGCTCCTCTTTGTTCTCCGTGGTGGGGCGCGTGGTGGAGACCGGCCACGAGCCGCGCCGATTCGTGGAGGACCTCTTGGAACGCCTTCGCGACCTCATCGTGCTGGCCGCTTCCGGCACCTCTGGGGCGCAGGCCCTGGCGGTCGCGTCCGAGGACCAACAGGAGCGAATGGTTGACCAGGCGCGGCGCCTGGGGCTCGGCCGCGCCTCGCGCTCCGGTGATCTGGTGAACGACGCCCTCACCGCCATGATCGGCGCCACATCTCCCCGGCTCCACCTCGAGTTGCTGTGCGCGCGACTCATCGCCGCCGACACCGCGACCGGTGCGCCGACCCGAGCCGCCGCGCCTGTGCCAACCCAGACCCCCGCCGCCGAGCCGCAAGCCCGGAGCGAGGGCCGCTCCGATGCCTCTGGATTGGCTTCCGCTCGCGCCGCAGTCGCCGCCGCACGCGAGAGCGCCCCCGAACGCCCGGCCACGCCGGAGCAGCCCGCGACCCCCACAGAGGGTGTCCCGCAAGCGTCGGTCAGCCCTGCGCCCGTAGCGAAGGACTCAGCGGAAGAACCCGTGCGAGCGCCCACCGGCGACGTCGCGGGTGGACCAGCCGACTCCGAGTTGGTGCGCAGGCGCTGGCCAGAGGTGCTCGGCACCTTGGAACGCCGCCGCGTCACGTGGGCCATGGTCAGCCAGAGCGCACAGGTCGCGTCCGTCGAGGCCGGCGTGCTGAAGATCGCTTTCGACAACCCTGCCCTCGCGTCGCGATTTGGCGCGGGACCACACTCAGAGAACCTCGCGCTCGCCGTGCGGGAGACCCTGGGCCTGCACGTGCGCGTCGAGCCGGTGGTGGGCCCTGCGCAGGCAGGAACCGCCCCAGCGACCGCCGCGTCGACAGCGGCACCGCAAGCGACCTCCGATGAGTCGGCGCAGCAGCCGCCTGTGCCCCACGAGGCTCCTGCGGACGACGAAGACATCGCAGACGACGACGCCTCCTCCCCCACATCGCACCTGTCAGGAGCCGACGTGATTGCCTCGATGCTGGGCGGCACCGTCGTCGACGACGACAACCGCTAGTCGCGCCTGACCCGCGCACTGCCGCGAGGCGCGTACGGGCGGCCGGTAGCATCGATCACATGCCCATCAGCTTGAAAACGTCGGCATCGCCGTTCGCGACCTTGAGGCTACGATCCCGTTCTTCACCGATCTCGGTCTGACGGTGGTCGGCAGGAACCGTCAGTGGTGAGTGGACCGACACCGCCGTCGGGCTTGATGGCAACCAAGCCAACATTGCGATGCTCCAAACACCCGACGGTCACGGCCTCCTTGAACTCTTCGAATACATCCATCCCGAAGCAATCGAGACGGAGCCCACTCGCCCCAACCAGATCGGGATGCACCGCGTCGCGTTCTCCGTCGATGACATCGACGAGGCACTGGCGATCGCCGCACGACACGGATGCCTTCCGCTTCGAGGCGTGGCGACGTACCAAGACCTCTACAGGCTCGCCTACATTCGCGGCCCTAGCGGAATCATCGTGATGCTCGCACAACAGCTCAGTCGCGCCTGACCCGCGCACTGCCGCGAGGCGCTTACGCTGGAGCCCATGTATGACGGCGCAGTGCAGGACCTCATCGATGAACTCGGGCGACTGCCCGGCATTGGCCCCAAGAGCGCCCAACGCATCGCCTTCCACTTGCTGAGCACCGACGCCACCGACGTGGCCAGGCTCGCGGAGTCCATCACCACGGTCAAGGCGAAGGTGCGCTTCTGCGACATCTGCGGCAACGTTGCCGAGGCCGAACTGTGCCGCATTTGTGCCGACACCCGCCGCTCCGACGAAACGCTGTGCGTGGTCGAGGAACCCAAGGACGTGGTCGCGATCGAGCGCACTCGCGAGTTCAGGGGCAAGTACCACGTGCTGGGCGGCGCCATCGATCCCATGAACGGCGTAGGCCCTGACGACCTTCGCATCCGCGAGCTGCTGACTCGCTTGGGCGACGGCAAGGTTCAAGAGGTCATCATCGCGACCGACCCGAATATCGAGGGCGAGGCGACTGCCACGTACCTGACGCGCATGCTGGCGCCGATCGGCATCACGGTGTCGCGCCTCGCCTCTGGGCTGCCGGTGGGCGGAGACCTGGAGTACGCCGACGAGGTCACTCTTGGCCGCGCGTTCGAGGGCCGACGCACAGTCTCTTAAGGAGGGTGGCCCGGGTGCCCCGGGTGGCCCCGGACGAGGTCGGGCCGCTACGCCACCCGCGAGCCGGTAGGAAGCTTTCCGTACGGCACGGACAGGCGGCGCACGCCCAGCGCCACGCCACCAGCCGCGAGCAACGCCTGGGCGGCCAGACCCCACGGCCACACCGGCGGCAACGCATCGATGCGGGCGCGTCGTTGTTCCTCCTCATACGTCAGTTCATAGTCGCACTCGTCGTAGGAGGCGGTGGGGCCCACCCGCGCCTCGCGCACCGCCTGCTTGAGGCCGCTCAGGATGCCCTCGTCGCCGTAGTAGTAGTTGTCGTCTAGGGTCGCCGGGCTGGGCGCGGAGTCGGCCACGATCACGTACGGGTTCACCGCGAGTAGCCACCACAAGCGGTCGGTGCGGGGACGGTTCTCCGTGTACGTGTAGTCGCGACACACGAAGTAGCTTCCACCGGCGTCCTGTTGAGCGTCGGCGGGCAGATCGTCTGGGTCGGGCTCTTCAAAGTAGTCGCCCTCGTAGTAGATGTACTCCCTGCTGGAGTACGTCACTTCGACCTCTTCTGTGAAGGTGACGGACAGCAGCCCAAACAGGATGGGCAGGACGGCCACCAGCACGGCAACGGTCGTGTAGGTCAGCACGGCCGACGCAGGGGTGCGGGCGGTAAGCGCCGACCATCCCAGGCCGATCGCGCACACCACCAGTAGCTCGAGGGCCAACACGGCCATGACAGTGAGCATCGCTAGGGCAGGCATGCGGCCGTCGAAGTAGGCGATCACGATGAACGGGAGCGCCACCACTAGGAAGGCGAGCGACGCAGCCCAGGAGGCCAGCAGTTTGCCCAGCACGATGTCCGCTGCGGACAGGGCGGTGGCTTGGAGAGGCGCCATCGTGCCATCGCGCACGTCGCCGTTGATCGACGTGGCCGAGAGGGTAGGCGACACGACCAGCCCCAAGAACAGCACGAAGAACACGACGAGCCCGAAGACCAGGTCGCCTGGCGCGCCAGACGAGTCGGAGCCCAAGGCGTGGGTGGCACCCCACACCAGAAAGGTCACTCCGCCGATGAGCACGGCCACGGACGCGAGCGCCCACTTCCACTTGGTGGAGCGGACGCGCTGGCGTAGTTCCAACTCCGCGACCAGGCGGACGCCTGACAGGGAGACGCGCCACGGCTCCCACCGCGACGCCGACGGCACGGCCCCGGGCGCAGGAGTCTGTGAGGTGGTGGTCATCGCCGCTCCGTCTCCATGGTCAGGTACGCCTGTTCAAGCGCGGATCCCACGGGCGCGATGCGCGCCACCTTGATCCCATCGCCCACAAGAACGGCCACGAGCGCGGCCGCATCCGCGTCGTCGGCAACGCTCACCACCGCAGCGGAACCCAGCGGCACTTGCTCGACGGTGAAATCGCGCGACGCGCGAGCGAGAGCTCCCGCCAGGTCGCCCTCGACGGCGACGAGGCGCCAGCGGGTGCGCGCCCTCGCGACCTCGGCGTCGGCCGCCTCTCCCAATGTCACTCCCTTGGACATGAAGACGGCGTCGTCGACCATCTCGTCGAGCTCCGCGAGTACGTGAGAGGAGACGAGCACCGCCTTGCCCTCGACGCCCAACTGACGCACCAGGTCGCGCAGCTCGACGCGCGAGCGGGGGTCCAGGCCGGAGGCTGGCTCATCGAGAATCAGCACCGGTGGGTCGTTCACGAGTGCCCTGGCGAGCGAAAGTCGCTGCTTCTGGCCGCGGCTGAGCACGCGGGCTGGTTGCTCGGCAAGGTCTGCCAGGTGGACCCGCTCCAGCAGCGAGAAGGCCCTGGCATCGGCGTCGGCTGGCGTGAGTCCGTAGGCCCTTGCGAACGTGGCGAGCGTTTCCCTGCACGTGAGCGACTCCCACGTGCCGAGCACGTCCGGCATCCACCCCACCGCGGTGCGCGCCGCCTTGGGGCTGGCACCGGGGCTGATCCCGCCGACCCGCACCTCGCCGCCGTCGGGCCGGAGCAGCCCGGCGAGCATGAGCATCAGGGTGGTCTTGCCGCAACCGTTGGGGCCGATCAGCGCGGTCACCGACCCAGGCTGGACCGACAGGCTCGCGTTGACGACGGCCTGGACCGATCCGAAGGCCCTGCGTACGCTGGCCGCCTCAAGAGCTGCTGCCATCGTCGTCACATCACTCATAGCGGTCAACGTACGGCAATCGTTGGTTCGGGCGGAGGGACTCGCCCGTGGATGACCTCCCACAACTTGCGCTCGATCCGGTAGCCGGGGGTCACGATCCGGCGGCCGTCGTCGCCATAGACGATGGTGGCGTAGCCGTCACGGTGAGGTGGCGCGTCGATCTTGCCGTCCGTGACCAGGGACAACCAGTCGGCGTGCACCGCATCGGCGAGGGATTGCGGCGCCCGGCCAGTGAGCTGGTCGACGCCGGCCCCACCCAGGATGTCGAAGCCGAAAGGCACATCGACGCAGTGCGCGGCACCGTCGATCGACGGCGAGCGCGATTCCCAGCGAAAGTCGTAGACCCACGTGGGCGCGGTGGCGCTCGCGCGCAGCGACGCCAGGCCAGCCACCGGCGCCCGAAAGATCGCGTCAGAGATGGCCATCCCGAGTACCCACGCTGCGCCTCTGCCCCCTTCGCGGGCCACCAACTCTGCTGCCAGCTCCGCGGGTAGTCCGTTGCGCTCCAAAACCTCTTGCGCAGGCCCGTCTCCCACAGCGGACCGCACCTCACCGACCAGGTGTCTGAACTCGTGCGCCGTTGACCCCATGAACAGCGTCTTGTCTGACCCCACCCCGTCGACGAGCGCCTGCGCCGCCGTGTCAGGGATGAGATCTCCGTCGATCACTGGGGCCAGCATCAGCGTGCCGCCAGTGAGGATGTCGTCCGCTGACTGCGGTGGCGGCGACGACGCTTCGCGCGCCTCCCACAGGGCGTCATGATCGACGGCTTCAAATGCGGCCAAGGAAGGCTGAGGCGCCCCGACTGCGCGGGCCACGCGACCACTTGCCTCTCGCGCCTGCTCGACCGTGATGGACGCGTCTGGAGGCGAGATGGCGAGCACCCCTGAGAACAACGACCGGGCCACGGGCATGGTGAGCAGGCGCAGCGCCGCCGCACCGCCTGCGCTCTGGCCACCGATGGTCACCCGCGCGGGGTCTCCACCGAACGCCGAGACGTTCTCCTGCACCCACTCCAGACCCGCCAGCCAGTCGCGGACGGCCCGGTTGTTCACGCCGCCGTCGATCCAGCCGAAGCCCTCGAAGGCAAGTCGGTAAGCAAGCGTCACGACCACCACGCCGTCGCGGGCGAACGCGCCGCCCTCGTACCACGGGCTTGCCGGGGAGCCGCCCTCGAAGCCACCCCCATGAATCCACACGAGGACGGGCAGGTTCGCGCCGACGGCGGGGTCCGGTGTGGTCACATTGACCGTCAGGATGTCGTCGCCGGGGACGGACGGCTCCGGGATGCGGGGGAACGCATACGGCGTCATGCGTTGGGCCGTGGGGCCATACGCGACCGCGTCCCGCGTTCCTTCCCATGGCGCTGGCGGCGCGGGAGCGGCGAAGCGCAACGGCCCCACGGGAGGCGCGGCAAACGGGATACCCCGAAACACCGCATGCGTGCTCACCGTTGCGTCGGCGCTCACGTGGTAGCGCCAGGCGCCGCGCACTCGCCCGGACGCCGTGGCGACTTCCGGCCCCGTCGCTGCCTGCTGTCCGTGGCTCATCCAGCGAACGTATCTGCCGGAGCCGGTCCGCGCCACCCACCGCGTCCCGCGCATCGTCCCTGGGCACTCCCACTACACTGGTCGCGCGCCTGTGCAGGCGCATCGGCGGCAACAATCGGAGTAGTGCAATGTCTCTCGTGGTGCAGAAGTACGGAGGATCCTCCGTCGCGGATGCCGACGCCATCAAGCGCGTCGCCCGTCGCATCGTCGAGACGAAGCGCGCGGGGCACGACGTGGTGGTCACCGTCTCCGCCATGGGCGACACGACGGACGAGCTGATCGACCTCGCCAACGCCATCTCCAGTACAGAGCACCCGCGCGAGATGGACATCCTTCTCACCGCTGGCGAGCGGATCTCGATGTCGCTCCTCGCCATGGCGGTGCGCGACCTCGGCCAGTCGGCGCAGTCCTTCACCGGCCCGCAGGCGGGCGTCATCACCGCAGGGGCGTACGGCCGTGCCCGCATCATTGAAGTGAGCCCCGGCCGCCTGCGGGATGCGCTCGACGCGGGCGACGTCACCATCGTGGCCGGGTTCCAGGGCTACAACCAAGAGAGCCAAGACATCCAGACGCTGGGGCGAGGCGGCTCAGACACCACCGCGGTGGCGCTCGCGGCCGCCCTCGAGGCGGACGTGTGCGAGATCTACACCGACGTCGACGGCGTGTTCTCGGCGGACCCGCGCGTGGTGCCCTCCGCCCGCAAACTTGACCGCATCACGTTTGAAGAGATGCTCGACATGGCGGCGTCAGGCGCAAAGGTGCTGATGCCCCGCTGCGTCGAGTACGCACGCCGCTTCAACGTGCCCATCCACGTCCGCTCGTCCTTCTCCGGCCTTGAAGGCACGTGGGTTGTGGGCGAGACTGAAGGAGACACCATGGAAAATGCCATCATCGCCGGTGTGGCTCACGATCGCTCCGAGGCCAAGATCACGGTCATCGGGGTTCCGGACGTGCCCGGATCCGCCGCCCGCCTGTTCGAGGCGGTGGCGCGCGCCGACGTCAATATCGACATGATCGTCCAGAACGTCTCCGCAGTGGTGACGGGAGTCACGGACATCTCCTTCACGCTACCCATGGACTCCCTCGCCGAGGCGACGGCGGCCATCGCGGCGGACAAGGAGACCATTGGCTACGCCGACCTGGTGACGGACGACGCCATTGGCAAGGTCTCGCTGATCGGCGCTGGCATGCGTTCCAACTCCGGAGTCTCCGCGCGATTCTTCGCGGCGCTGCGCGACGCGGGCGTCAACATCGAGATGATCTCCACCTCCGACATCCGCATCTCCGTGGTCACGAGGGCCGAGATGCTCGACACTGCCGTGCGTGCCATCCACAGCGCCTTTGGTCTCGACTCCGCCCAAGGCGAGGCCGTCGTCTACGGAGGTTCCGGCCGATGACCGTTGCAGCCTCTGATCTGACCCTCGCCGTGGTGGGCGCGACCGGCCAGGTGGGCGCGGTCATGCGCCAACTCGTTGCCGAACGTTTCCCCGCGGCGTCGGTGCGCTTCTTCGCGTCTTCGCGCTCGGCCGGCACGACGCTGCCGCACCTGGGCCGCGACGTGGTGGTGGAGGACATCGCGAGCGGCGACTACTCGGGCATCCACATCGCCCTCTTCTCCGCTGGCGGCGGCCCCTCCGCCGAGTACTCGCCACTGTTCGCCGCCGCGGGCGCGATCGTCATCGACAACTCCTCTGCCTGGCGGATGGATCCCGACGTGCCACTCGTGGTGAGCGAGGTCAATCCGGAAGACCTCAACTCGATCCCCAAGGGCATCGTCGCCAACCCCAACTGCACCACCATGGCCGCCATGCCGGTACTGAAGGCGCTTCACGCCGAGGCAGGCCTGACTCGACTCATCATCTCGAGCTACCAGGCCGTGTCTGGCTCAGGGCTTGCCGGTGTGCGCGAGCTCGACGGCCAGATCAAGGGGGCCTCTGCGGACGCGACCAAGCTGGTCCACGACGGCTCTGCGGTGGAGATCCCCGCGCCAGTCGTCTACACCGACCCGATCGCCTACAACGTGGTGCCCATGGCTGGCACCGTGCTCGACGACGGCTCCAACGAGACGGGCGAGGAGCGCAAGCTTCGCGACGAGTCTCGCAAGATCCTCGGTCTGCCTGACTTGCTCGTGTCGGGCACGTGCGTGCGTGTTCCCGTGTTCACCGGCCACTCCCTGTCGATCAACGCCGAATTCGAGTCGCCGCTCACCCCCTCGCAGGCCTATGCGCTCTTGGAAAGCGCACCGGGCGTGCGGGTGGATGAGGTTCCGACCGCGCTCAAGGCAGCTGGCGGCGACGTCAGCCTGGTGGGACGCATTCGGCAAGACCCCGGAGTCCCAGGGGATCGCGGGCTCGCGCTGTTTGTCTCAGGCGACAACCTTCGCAAGGGTGCTGCGCTCAACGCCGTCCAGCTGGCCGAACTGATCGCCGCGCGTCTCTAGGGCATTAGTTCGCGACGGCGGCGCGAGAGCCCCACTCGAACAGCGAAGTGTTGACGGGGTCTGCGAGGAGCGGTCCGAAGGCCAACTGCGCCGACCCGATCGGCACCATCCGCTCACGCAGCACGTTGCGCACCAGCGATGCCTCTTCACCAACCGGTGCGAGGGCTTGAGCCGTGACGCCCTCGTGGATGCGATCGCTTCGCGCCTCAAAGAGCGCGCCCACGTGCCCACCCAAGATCACCCTGGCCGGCGCGAAGATGTTGAGCAGGGACGCGATGCCGGCGGCCAAAGCGTCCGCCTGGCGGTCAAGTTCCGTGTTGAGTGCGGCGGAGGCGCGCTGCGCATAAAGGTGATCGAGATCATCGATTCCCACCTGGCCCTCGCCTGACACGGCCCAGATTCTCTGGATGTTGACCTCGGTCTCAAGGCAGCCCAGTCGCCCGCAAGCACACACGGCGCCCTGAGGGTTGATGAGGATGTGACCCAGCTCCGCTCCGAAACCGCGCACCCCCTTCACGAGGTGTCCGCCAGACACCACCCCGCCGCCAAGCCCAGACACCGAACCGTTGAGATACACCACATCGTCGAACCCTGCGCCCGCGCCAAACATCGACTCGGCCATCACTCCCAAGGTGGCGTCATTCGCCATGCGCACCGGCAGCGTGACCTCTTCCTCTATCAACGACACCAACGGCACGTCGCGCCACTTGAGGTGGGGAGCCTCCCTCACGGTGTTGCGCTGCTCGTCGACGATGCCGGGGATCGCGACGCCGACGCCCACCACCCGGGTGGTGGAGGGGAACTCCTTCGACACCTTCTCGAGGAAGTCCTTGGTCAACAGTGCGGTGTCTTCTGGAGTCAGGTGCTCTGGCGTCAGGATGGTCTCGCGCAACCGCACCTCGCCCCCCAGGCCCACGACGGCGCAGACGACGCCCGCCACATCAGGATTGACGCTCACGGCCACGACGTCCGAGCTGGGGCGCACCACGGGGCTTGGGCGACCCGCCTGGTGCGTGGCGCGCGGTTCCGCCTCGACCACCAGTCCAGCGCTCACGAGGTCTCCCACGAGCGCGCCCACCGTAGAGCGATTGAGGCCCGAAAGGCGAGTGAGGTCGGAGCGCGTCAATTCACCACCGGCATGAACGGCGCTCAGCACGAGCGAGAGATTGCGCCGACGCGTCTCCTCGTTGCGACTGCCGCGGACCGTGCGGTCTGACACTTCGTCACCCATAACTGTCCCGTCTTTGGGTTTGTTGTGGGATTCAGCATACCGACGCAGAGCCTCAGGGCAAGGGCGACCATCACGTCACCGGCGTCGTCGGGGTGTTCCCTCCGCGCCTGCGGCGCTCCGGTCAACCCCTCCTCGTTCGTTCGCAGAGCGAAGAGGGCCAGCCCTTGGGCTGGTCCTCTTCGTCTGCTCTCTCACTTCGTCGGGGTGACAGGATTTGAACCTGCGACCTCGTCGTCCCGAACGACGCGCGCTACCAAACTGCGCCACACCCCGTGAAAAGCCTGCC
>NZ_JADQBF010000098.1 GCF_016278775.1 Demequina sp.
TCGGCGTCAAGCGCGGCCTCGAGGCGCTCGGCCTCGGAAGGTGTCAGCCGTGTCACCCTTGTCTCGAGCACGACCGCGCGCGCACGGTCGAGCGCCGCCCCCAGCACGAACGACGTCATGTCCTGACCGTTCGCCGCGGCGGCCTCCTTGATGAGAGCGAGGTTCTCTTCTTCGATGCGCATGTTGATGCGCGTCTTGGCGGCGGTCATCGCGGCTCCTCTCCCTCTACGCAAGAGTACATCCTACATATGTACACCCGTGCTGGCGCACTAGCACTGGCCGGTCTCGGACGAACTCTCAGCCGGTCCTCACCGCTATGGCTCGCGACAGGCGCGCCCCCACCAATCAGTGGGACAGTGTCTGTATGGCAGAACCTACGCATGACGCCCGGCTGGCTGTGTTGATCGACGCCGACAACGCGAGCGCGCAACATCTTGAGCGATTGCTCGTGGAAATCGCGAAGTACGGCACGGCGACCGTGCGCAGGGCCTACGGCGACTGGACGTCCACGCGGCTGGCCAAGTGGAAGCCCGAGCTGCTCGCGCACTCGGTTCAGCCGATCCAGCAGTTCGCCTATACGACGGGCAAGAACTCCACCGATAGCGCGCTCATCATCGATGCGATGGACCTGCTTCACGGCGGCACGGTAGACGGCTTCTGCCTGGTGTCCAGCGACAGCGACTTCACGCGGCTGGCGGCGCGCATCCGCGAGCAGGGCCTGATGGCCTACGGCTTTGGTCAACGCAAGACGCCCAAGCCGTTCGTGGCGGCGTGCACACAGTTTGTGTACGTGGAGAACCTAGCCGGCACGGAGGCGACGCCCAAGCCTGCGGCCGCCCCCAACGTCAAGAAGGACCCCGCGCTCGACAAGCTGCTGTCCGAGGCGGTCGACACCGCCGCCGACGACGACGGGTGGGCTCACCTAGGTGCGATCGGCTCCAACCTGTCGCGGCTCGCGTCAGACTTCGACACCCGCACGTGGGGCTACAGCAAACTCACGGACCTGCTCAAGGCACACCCCGGCTACGACGTGGAATCACGCTCGCCGGGAGACGGGAAGCCCAAGGTCTCGGTGGTGAGGCGCAAGGCGCGCAAGTAGCGGCGGGGGAGGCGTCAGGTCGGCAAGGCCGCACCGTCTCGGGTCCGGGCCCGAGACGAAGCGCGGGCGACGAGTGGGTGGTCGACGCTAGCTCTGGGGCACTTCAGCAGGGACTGAAATGCCGACGCTGGTTACGTGTGCGCGCGGGCGTTTCGAAGCAGTGAGGCTAACGCAGGAATCTCGCGCGCCTCGCGGTCCAGAGCAGCCTCAAGACGCTCGGCTTCGGAGGCACTCAGCCTCGTGACCCGAGCCTCAAGCACCACCGCGCGTGCGCGGTCCAGCGCCGCCCCGATCACGAAGGACGTCATGTCCTGACCGTTGGCACCCGCGGCTTCCCTGATGAGAGCGAGGTTCTCTTCGTCAATACGCATGTTGATGCGAGTCTTCGCGCCAGGCATTGCAGTTCGTCTCCTTCTCAGTCTGCGTACATCCTACATATGTACACGCGATTTCCCACCTCGCACGTCCGGACTCGACTGTGGACAGCACCCAGACGGTTTGGAGCCGAGGTAGTGTCATGGGAGACGTATTCAGAAGTACCGACGGAGGAAGTCTCATGGGCAGCGGCATCACCGGTTGGGGCTACGAGGGACGCACGATCGCGGAACTCGTGGATTTCACCCGGGCCATGGGGGCCGAGTGGGTGGTCGACGTCCGGCTCAACCCTCTTTCGCGCAAGCCCGGCTTTTCCAAGCGCGCGCTTGCTGCCGCGCTCGGAGAGGCGGGCCTTCAGTATCTCCACCTCCCTGAGCTGGGCAATCCAAAGAACAACAGGGCGGGCTTCGCCGACGCTGTGGGCGCAGCCGGGCGCACGGCGCGAGAGCGCTACGGCACCGAGGTTCTGAGCACCGACGCGGCCGCTGCGGCGCTCGACCGCTTAACGGACTTGGGCGCGAACGGAGGAGCCGTC
Organism: Demequina sp.; assembly: GCF_016278775.1. GTDB lineage: Bacteria > Actinomycetota > Actinomycetes > Actinomycetales > Demequinaceae > Demequina. The sequence continues at coordinate 2,010 of NZ_JADQBF010000098.1, forward strand.
CTGCTCTGCTTTGAGGCCGAAACTCGGCACTGCCACCGTGCGGAAGTCCAACGCGCGCTCGTCGAGTCGAGTGTGACTGTCTAGGCAGATCTAGAGTCCAAGCATCCCCTGGGCGGCGACGCTGGCCGGGAGACGGGAAGCCCAAGGTGTCGGTGGTGAGACGGAACGCTCGCAAGTAGCGGGGGAAGTGCGATGTCATCCGCCGGGGCAAAAAAGAGACCCGCCCTCACGTGGAGGGACGGGTTAGTGATTCCAAAATAGCACGGCAAGCTGGCTGCGGCGCAAGTCTTGTGAACAGAACCCTGGCCATGCCCACGTGCTCAATCACCACCCCATCGGGCGCGAGACTCCAGCGACGCGATCGGGAAGCTGGCATTGTTTGACGTCCTCGAGATCGAGGCGTCTCCACCAGTGGTGACCTGCCCCTTCCGCGGACTCGCCCTTCAGCGCCCCCGCAAATGGTTTCTTGCTGGGGTTCAGCAGTCCGACGGGCACATGAGTTCGTGCGATCCTCAGCGGGAGTGCGAGGTCTGAGTCGTTCGACATGACGATGGCGCCGTCGATCCGTCGCTCAAGCACGTCAACGAGGAGGTGGGTCGCAACGTTCACGTCTGAACCCTTCTCCTCGCGCTTGCGAACTGTGGCAAATACCAGACCGCGGGCGTTTCGACGTGCGGGGAGTCCCTGACTCCAACTCAGAAGCGACCGGGGGTCCCGCAACGCCGTGGGCATTCGAGTTCCCGCAGGTTCCATCGTCATGACAGACTCCTTCGCCCATGACGAGTAGTACCCCTCCTCAATGAGATCGACGGCACCGTGCCCTTGCAGTGCCTTCAGGTAGAAACCCTGGCGCTGCGTCTTTGCCGGATCCGAGGAATCGTTAACCCGCGCGGTGCAGTACACGACTCGGTCGATCGAAGAACCGTGCCACTTCGCATAGCGTGACGCCAGCGCCCGGGGGTCAATCCACTTCCAACCAGGGCCGCTGCTCAGTTGCTCCTTGATGCCGTAGTAGACGTTGAAGGCATCGATGTAGACCCCAACTCTCATACAGCCGACGCTAGGGCCCGGAGCGATGCTCGCGCTCAGCCCTGTGGAAAACCCGCGGGGCGCCTCGGCGCGAGGCTGGCACCGCGCTATCCGGAGGCGTCAAGATAAGCACGGATCCGTGAACGGATTTCTGGCAGGTCCTCGTGCACGGTCGTGATGATGACGGCCACTTCGACGCGAGAGTACGTGTGGGCGATGCGGTTGCGCATCCCCCACATGGCGGGCCATTCGTCGCCGAAGAGCTGATCGCGGCGGCCCAAAGAGAGGGCGCTCAGCGCTTCAATTCCAGCCGATATCCGCATGCAGATCGCGTCGATCGTCTTCTCGTCGAAGGTGCCGTCCTGGGCGTATGCGATGGCCGCATCGAGGTGCAGCATGGCATCCGCAAGGCGTTCGCGCGTTGTGCGGCTCACAGCGGCACGGCCTGCTGAAGGATGCGGTCGCGCAGATCGGGGCGGATCGAGGACTCGGGCACAAGGTCGACGCGGGCGCCGATGAGTTCTGAGAGTTCACGTTCAAGTGTGGACAACTGCATCAAACTCAGCGGTTTGCGCATGTCGAACAGCAGGTCAACGTCGGAGTCCGGCCGGTCTGTGCCGTCGGCCACGGATCCGAACACGCGCACGCTGGCGCCGCCCGCCTCTTTGATTGCGGCACGAATGCGCGGCGATTGGTCCCGCAGGGCTCGCGCCCGGCGGGTCGAGCCGTGGAAGCGCAACAGCCGGTTGACTTCAGGCTGACTCCGACCAATCTGGGCCGCAATCTCCGCCTGAGTCATGCCCTGCGCATACGCCCGGCGCACTGCGGTGACAAGTTCGGCGCGGGCGGCCTCTACTGCGGCGTCGCACCGCTTTGCTACTGCTGCGAGGGCCTCCATGAAGCAACTATAGCATTTGCTATTACTGCGACACACGTCCCCGAGGAGACCCGGCCGGCGCCGTGCGGACCAAGCCGCGCGAGTCACGGCGGCTGTTCCCGGACTACGCGAGCACCCACTCGAGGCCGACTGGACCCCACGTCCCCTCACGAACGGAGCCGTCAAGCACAGGATCGAGGAACGCCGAGATGGCGTCCACCGCGTCTTCGAACGCGCCGGGCACGAGCGGATGTGGCTCTTTGCGAGAGAGTTGCTCGAACCGTGAACGCATGGATGTGGGTACGTCGGCTCGACTCGGAATGGAGAGGCCCCGCGCCACGGATTCTTCAGCGATGGCCTCATACAACTCGTCCGCGAGTATGTCGTCGGCGCCGCGAAGGGCGCAGAGGTCATACAGGTCCTTCACTCGCGACGATGCCCGCTGATCCCATCCGTAGCGGGCGTGGGTGGCGCAGATCTTGTCGGCGATGTGGTCTACCGATGGGTAGAGCAGCACACGGGCTGGCGCGAGTTCGGGCATACCAAGCGAGAGGAGGCTAGCGACGCGCGCTGGGGAGCCCGTCAGCTCTCGTCCCGCCACTAGGTCGATGTCGAACTTGTCGAACTGTTGGATACCCAGCACGACCGTCACGGTCACCGTGCATCCTGGGTAGCCGCCGGTGTTCAAGTCCGCGAGGTCTCGACGGGGTGGTGAGACTTGATAGGTCAAGCCGTCGCCGGCGTCACGCTCCACCGCCTGGCGCAGTGAGACAACGGCCGCGTCAAGGTCGTGGCCCGATACGCGCACGTCAAGGTCGCGAGTGGCGCGAGTGCTCAGTTGGCGCGCGACGAGCGCCTCGCCTCCCTTTACGATCCACTCGACATCTCCGGCCGCGAGCCGATGGTGCATTTGGTTGATCGTGATCTCGCGTATCACCCGCTCCGGCCTGAGACCTGCGTTACGTGCGCGGGCCCTGATCGACTCCGCGCTCAGAGGCAGGGCCGGTTCCCTACTCATCGCGAGACTTCGCTAGAAGAACGCTAGCGGGGAGCCCGGCAAGCGCCTGCCGGGCCAGACGAGCCAGGTCCTCATGGACACCAAGATCACGTGTGGTTGCCGCTGATGCTTTGGAAGCAGGGGCCAGTGCGTCCCGCAGGGCCGCCTCAACCGCGCTCTGAATCGCGGGCGCCCAGGCTGCACCCAGAAGGAGGCCAAGTTCTGGTTGTTTCGCGAGTTCCACGAGCGTTGACTTTGCATCGAGTCCCCTGAGTTCGAGCATGCGCTCCAGCAGCTCGCCACCGTTGCGTGCGCCGTGACGCCGCGCGGCCGAGTCCAGCATCGGTGCGAGTGCCTTGAGATCCACAGCGCCACGGCGATGGGCGTCCGCGAGCGCGTCCGCCACGTCACCAAGTTCGGGCTCGGTGCGGGCAAGGTCCGCAAGGGTCCGCTCAATTGTCGTGACCAGCATGCCGCGGGAAATGGTGATGTCGGACCGGGGCACCTCGGCACGGCGAATGGTGACATCCTCGCGCCTGCTCTGTTTGCGGACCGGCGCGGTCAGCTCGTGGCGGTCCGCGTACATGTTCCCGATGCCGTGAACGGCGGCGGCGCTGCGGTGAGACACGACGACGGGGTGGCCGAGGTCGGCGGCGCGCTCGGCGGCGGTGCGACCGGGATCTGCGGCCAGCCACGCTGCGCGGAGTCCCGTGTACTCGTCCTCATCGGCTCCGCGCACGCGATATACGCCGTGGGTCAGCCGCTCCAGGTCCTCGCTCTCGGCGAGCCTCGCGAGGCTGAGCCGGGGCACGCCAACCCGGACGGCCTGGCGTGTCGTCACCAGACCGTCCTGCATCTCGGCGATTCTGGCGACTTCACGCATCGCTGTGGCGGCTCTCATACTTCGACTGTATCACGTTGAGCGATATTTTTGCAGTATCCGATGCACCCGATAGGACGTGAGCGTCACCTCTCGGCGAGGCCCACGCCCCCGGGGCGAACCCCGGGGACGCAAGCGCCGCTAGTCCCCCTTCACATTCACGATCTGCCTGAGCGTGTGCCGGATCTCCACCAGGTCGGCGGCGTCAGCCAACACCCAAGTCGACGTCCTTGTACGCGGCAGGGATCTCGTCGATGAACGCGTCGGAGTCCTTGCACTCGATGCCCACCATGGAGGCCCGCAGGCGGTGGGCAGCCCGTCGCCGCTAGCCTGGACGTCGACTCGAGGAGGAAGCCGTGCAGGACAAGACCGTGATGGCCCGCGACCTACCGCGCGATGCGACCGACCCCCACGTCCGTGCCGTCCAAATCGAGGCCGCGATGCTCGCACCAGGCGGGGAGGCGTTCATCTACACGGAGTACTTCCCCACAATGCTTGAGGTCACCGGCAGTGCGGAGGCCGCGGGCGAGGCCGTGGTGCGGTTCGCGAGCGACCACCCCGAGCTGCCGCGCATCATGTTCCCGGTGCGCACGGTGCTACAGGCGAACGGCCTGGAGCACTTGATGGTCGATTACCTTCGCGATCGACTGGGGCGGTGGTCCGCGGAGATCGCATCCGCGCCGAGGGCTCGCGGCCCCAAGTCCCGCTACGCGATCGATGCCGGGTACTTGGCGGAGATCCTGATCAAGCACCAAGGCGACCCCGAGGAGATCACCGCGCTGCTGCGGACCGCAGCCGAGTACGAGCCAAAGGATGCGAGCGCGCAGGCAGCTCTTGCCGCCTGGACTGAGGGACGCGGCTAGGCACTGCGCGCGCGCCAAGTCTGCCCCAGGGTGGGGATGACCGAGCCGACGGTGGCGCCCAGGCCCAGGTGGGCGTCGGGCATCAGCGCGAGGTGAGGGTAGATGAACGGCATGGATGACGTGGTGATCGCCTGCTCCTTGGTCTGGGGATCCAGGATGGATGCCCAGTTCAGAAGCCGAGCGTTCAGCTTCTCCATGGTCTTTCCTTTCTGTTCGTGTGTTTGATGTGGTGTGTCGGTGATGCCCCGCGTGGGGGCGGCCGACGTTGTGGTGGAGATGCCGCGGCGAGCAGGCGTGCGCGCGCACGGGTGTACGACGGATGTCAGGGGCGTGGCCTCAGGCCTCGCGCAGGGACTCATCGACCCGCAAGGGGACGACGCCGACGTACGGCGGGCGTTCGTGCCCGCACGTCTTGAGCGGAAGGTCGCTGCGCTAGCGGTGGCGGCGCTGGCCTGGCTTGGAGGCGCGTTCATTGCGCAACTCGAGCTCAGGCTGGGGCAGGGCAAAGCCGACCGTGGTGGCGGCATAAGCGGCGTACGACACGGTGGCTCCTTTCCCTGCTGGTGGTGCTTTTGTGGTGCCCCGTGATCTCCGGGACACAAGCATCGGACCTTACTCCTTGCAAGGACGATGCGGGAAGAGCGGGGTGGTCACGGTTTGGCAAAGGGGGTGGTTAGCGGTCCTCAGGTCCAGGTGTCGGAGCGGCGCGCGACGGCGTAGATCGCTTCGATCTGCTCCCGCGTCAAGACGTCCGGCCGCTTCTTGAACCAGCGCGGCACGTCCTGTGATGCCACGACAATCACGTCGTCCGGCCTCTGTTTGACCGTGATGGTGGGCGCGCCGGACAGCACTATGCAAGGGGTCACGCGGACTCGGCTACCCACTACAGCCGAGAGTTTCTTGGAAGCCCTCGTCGCCTCGAACCGTGAGTTCCGCAGATAGTCCGTGGGTGTCCCGTTGACACGGATCTGGTGCCTGCCAATCCAGACCTTTGCGCGGGGGTGTCTCTTGGTGTTGACAGTAAACACGCCCCCGGGGCCGATCGCCACGTGGTCTATGTCCGATCCCTTCTTGCCGACTGGAACCGCGTGCAGGATTCGCCAACCGCGGCTCTCCAGCTCTTGGAGCCGGTTGCCGACGATGGCCTCGCCCTTCGCGCCGACGCGCCACGCGCGCTCTTGCGTCTTGATGTCGAACAGGCGCGCGCCATACGCGAAGAGTTTGGAGTCGGCCTTGTCGGCCTCCCACTTGGCGGCGGCCTGATCGTGGACCAGTTGGCCGGGACGGTGGGCGGCGAGGTCGGTCCACTGGCGGGTTGCCGAGTGAATCTGCTCGACCGGAGGAACCGGAGCCGGGTTTGGCTCCCGTGGCTCTATGTCGGGAAGCGTTGCGAAGGCCTCATCGGCCGTCACTGGTTCGACCACGGCGCGCGGGGGCTCCTGCTCGACATCGCTTGGTTCGGGTTCCTGCAGCACGTCGAAGGGGACCGACACAGGCGTCGGAGGACGAGTGTTGGACAAAGCCGCGCTCCACGCCACGAGCGCATCCCCTACGGCTGCGGCATCGACGCCGTCCTCAAGCGTCACATCGCCAGTGTTGAGATTGATCCACCCCAGTTTGGTTCCATCGGCGGCGGTCGCATAGCCGCGGTCGTGGCCGTAGCGCGTCCACCGCGTGATGCTGATGTCGTGAATAGCCCTCCCCCTCCGAACAGTGCGAGCTCGGCTCAGCACAGACTGCTCATTGATTCTAGGCAGGCGAGCTGGATCCACATGCGCGTCAAAGAGCGCCCTGACTGGGCGGCGCGGTGGGTGCGGGTGGAAGCTGGCGCGGTGGCCCCCGTTGTGCGGACCGGCGAATCAGTAGCCGAGTTGCTGCCGCCTGAGGAGTTTGGCTGGGTCTGGCGGACACGATGTCGGCTTGGCCAATTCGATGTCGTCGATTCGGGAAAGCTCCGATCGCAAGATCGGGTCGTCTGTGACCTTGTCCCAGCGCACCGCCGTACGCCCTTCCGGCGTGATCGTGAGGTATCCAGAGTCGAAGGCACGGTCGACAAAGGTCGAGAGACAGATGCCGTTGCTAGGATCTAGCCGGATTTCCGTGTCGGCGGCCCAAGGCACGATGTGGGAAGCGACGAGGAATGCCTTGGTCCGGATACCCGTAACGGCACACTCCCATTGGTAGTTGTCCTTCACCGCCTTCGCGAACACCTGCTGGCTGCTTCCTCGGACCTTGGAAACGCCTACTTCATCCTCGACGGCGTACCGGCCTGCTTCCAACTCTTCCTGGTAGCGGGCGACAAGTCTCGGGTCCGAATCCGCTGTCTCAGCAGTTTGGTCGTCCTGGAGCGGTTGAGAGCGAATCGGGTCAAACGAGAAATCGCCGTCGCCATCGAACCTGACGGTATCGGAGACTCGCTGGTAGACCCACCTAGTGCTGTCTGAGAGGTGCGGGGCGCCCTCGAATACGCCCAGGAAGTCGTAGTAGCGCCCGCCAGACGATGGCTTCATCTGACCAAAGGTGATGACGTAGTGGCGGATGGGCTCAGTCTCCAAGACATTTCGGTATCTACCGTCATCCACATGACGCATCACGATGGTCTTTCCATCGGACGACAAAGAGTTATCCCAGTCGTCATTCGGATACATCTTGGGGAACCAGATTTCGGTGAAATCGTCGAGACGAATAGTGGCGCGTTGGTGCCCCTTGTAGTCGCGTCCGAAGAGTCGGGCCACCTCGAGGTGGTCATGGAACGGAACCCGGTCGCCGACCGAAAGGGTGCCGGATTGGATCAGTTCGTGGAGCCAACTGAGGTCTTCTGCCTCCCGTCGTCGGATTTGAACCTCTGGAGTGAGGGTTACCGTGCCGCCGCCGACGGGCATGTCGGTCGCATAGGTGCGGTAGCAGAGCAGACGGTCCCCGGCCGCACGCGACTCAATGTCTTTCTCGGCACTCGCATGCGCGAACTTCGGAGCTCGGTCATAGCCACCACCGATCGTGCCGTCAGTGCGCACGCATAAGGACGTCAGGGGCGGCTCCTCCGCGTCAGCGGCCTTCCGTGCAGCAATCTCGAGAACATTGCCGATCCAGTGCTGCATCAGCATTCTCGTACTGATGCCGGTTGTCTCCTGAACCACGTCCCGCAGATCTGTGTAGCGAATGACTCGGTTGTAGGTCCGGGCAACGCGTTTGAGTTCCTCGTAGGCCACCTCAGCCCAGGCGTCAACGGCTTCCGAGTGCTCGATCTCGGTCCCGTCAATTCGTGTTGCCATAATTGGTCAGTGCTCCGTTCCCCAACCCGGGTGGCGGCTCTACGGACTTCCCTTAGGCGCCAAGAACCAACTCGCGCAACCAACCTGCGGGCACGCTGTCCATACACGGTGTCACCTTCCGAGAGGTAAAGCGAGACCTTCGAAGGTTGTGGTGAGCTTCTATCGGCGCGACGATCTCGGGCCGCCAGGCGGCGAAAAGGATGCGCCGGAGCAATCGGTGGCTCGCGAAGCGAAGGTGGCGCGTTGAAACTAGGGGCAGTGCCGCGGACGCTGGGGCCGGTTCAACGACTTGGCAAGATGTCCGTTCGCGCAGGGTGAACCACTCATGTGGTTGGCTAGGCAGATGCGACGTGTCTGGGGAATTCACAACGACAAGCTGACCACCGAGCTCTACGACCAAGAGTTTGTGAGCATCGGTTGGCAGGAGCTTGGCGACCTCTCGGAGATCGGGCCCACCCGCGACGACATCAAGGAAGCCCTCGGGCGCGCCTACCCGTCCAAGAAGCCGCAGGCGATCGCGGTCAACGCAGGGGTTCTCGAACGCTTCCGCTCAGTCATCCAGCCGGGCGACGTTGTTGTGGCGCCTTTCCGCCCTGACTCCACCATCGCGATTGGTGTTGTCAGCGGCGGCTACTACTTCGACCAAACATCGGAGACGCACCCGAACCGCCTTCCCGTGAAGTGGCGTCGCCTTTCGATCCCGCGAACGGTGTTTTCGAAGAGCGCGCTCTACGAAGTCGGTTCGGCGCTCACGCTGTTCCAGATCAAGAACCACGCTAGCGAGTTCCTCGCGCTCTTGGACCGCCCCCAAGGCTCCCCCGGCGAGGATGAAGCAGCGGTGGATCAAGCAGTGGAAGAAAGCGACGCGGAGCCCAGTGCTGAGCCCCGGGCCTCACGCGTCGAGCGACACACGCGTGACTACGTGCTCTCGGCACTTAAGGACGAAATCTCCCACCAAGAGTTTGAGGACTTCACTGCAGCCCTGTTGCGAGCAGTGGGCTACCAAGCCCGGACCACCGCGTACTCGGGCGACGGCGGCGTGGACGTTCTCGCGCACCGGGATCCGTTGGGCGTCGAGCCGCCCCAAATCAAGGTGCAATGCAAGCACCAGATGACGAACGTCGGTGGCCCCGAAGTCCAGCAACTCATGGGAACGCAGGGCTCTGGGGAGTTACTCCTGTTCGTGACGCTTGGGGGGTACACGCAGCAGGCGCGTGACTACGAGCGTGCGAAGCCCGGCCTACGTCTACTCACGGGAGAGGACGTCGTCGACCTCTTCCTCGCTCACTACGACAACCTCGAACCCCGCTGGCGATCACTGGTACCGCTCCGCACAGTGCTTGTTGTCGACGACGCAGCCGACTGAGGCAGCAACCTCACGCACGGTGTGGGGCCTATGAATCTTTCTGCGCCCAGCGACTTTGGGGGTCCGCCTCGCCCTCGATCAGTTCCGAGTACGTGCAATCGACCACGTTGACGGCACCCTCCGTCGCAACGCTTGTTACTTCGAGCTCTGCTCCCGCATGACAGCGGGAGAGCTTCACGCCCTTCCGCACGGCAACCCGACGAAGGCAAATGAAATCTGTGGTGGTGACATCCACCAGGCTGACCGAGCTATCACACTCCCCGTCGATGAAGCAGACCGAAGAGAACGAGCTCGCAGCCACCGTCAAGTGGCCACCGATCTTGGCGGTATCGAGGTGCAGAGAACCACGAGACCGAACCCCTTCCACGGTCACACCTCCTATTGTTGCTCCCTCCAAGTAGATTCCGTAGCCGACCTCGGACCTACCCGCGACCTCACAGTCGATGATGTGCAGCGTGTGCTCGACAGTTATGCCCGGCATGTGCAAGCCATACGGTGCCGACACATCGACAAATTCGCAGTTGCCGACAAGAGCGGAGCCCGCAAGGTCAACCATTCCCGCAAACACAGTGCTCTTGAAGACGGTGCCCGGCCCAAAAACACACCCCGCAAGATCTGGTCGATCACCGAATATTGCATCCTCGAAATCCCATCGAAGCCCGCGAAGATGGCTTGGAGCATTCTTTGCCGCCGCTGCCCTCTTGATCGCGGCGGCGACGGCGTTGCGCGCGCGATTGGCGGCTGTGCTCTCGTGAATGTATGCCTTGGGTAGGTCGGGCATCATGTCCGCGATCTCTTCGGGTGAGAGGTCGCTCTTGCGGTGCCTACGAAGTGCTGTACACAGCAAGTCTGCGCAGGCCTGCGCGTGGCGGGGGGACTCGCGCAAGAGAGAGCTGAGCAACAGTGACCCAGCAACCAACTCCGACTCGGATTCTCCGCCAAGCAACTGCGCGCCCGTTTCAAACTGACGGTCGAACATCAAGTTCGTCCCCCGGCGCGATTCGGCGCGCTTGAGGTTGAGGTTCTTCATCGTGAGGCCAGCGGCGCCCCCTGCGGCGATCGCGGTCACGAAAACGGGAAGGGCCCAGGAAGGGGCCACCGTGGGATTGTCGACGGAAAGCAGGACGAGCAGCACCGCCACCGCAATTGCACCGAATCCGAGGGCCCCGACCCCCGCGGCAACGACCGGATGCCAGCCGTCCACATGAAACGTTGAACCGTGCCCGTTAGGTTGATTTCCCCTCATGCCACAGACGCTACCCCCACCGCCGGACAGCGCGCCGCGCTATCGCCCCTTGTAGATATTAGACAAGATGAATTCATGCCCGAACCCGCCAAGACCGCAGCCGCGCCCAGCAAGCCCAAGCCGGGCAGCGACCTCCCTTTCGAGGCGCAACTCTGGAAGGCCGCGGACACCCTGTGCAACAACATGGACCCCGCCGAGTACAAGCACGTAGTTCAGGGCCTCCCCTTCCACGAGCACGTTTCCGGTTCCTTCGGCGCGCCCCACACAACGCCCTGCTGTACCGGTTGAGCCAAGGCACTGCACGAGTCCAGATTTGGCGTCGGCCGGACTATCGGGCGAACGAACAGGTTCTCAGAGCTTGTACTTGTCACGCCGCTTCTGGAACGCCTCTACGCCGCCGTCAAGGATCTCAACCGCGTGCTCGCGGACTCCCATTCGGTCGAGCTCGAACTTGGCCTTCCGCACTGGCTCGCTGTGTTCGAGCGAGCCAGTCTTGTAGTCGAATGTGAGATCCGCTCGATTCTTCCTGTCGTCACCATGTCGGTTCGCTACAAGAACCTGTTCGGCGTCGGCGCCGACTACGAGATTGGCGTTGTGCGTAACAAGAATGATCTGGCGACGCTTCTTCTGCTCCACGAGGTACGTGACAATTTCACCGTAGATCGACCGGCTGTCCAGATCATCTTCTGGCTGGTCGATCAGCAGAGTCCACACATCGTCCGCCTCCGCGAGAATCAGAGTCAGCGCGAAGAGTGCCTGCTTTCCCGGAGTCATTGTGGAGCGAGCGAAGCCGCCGATGGTGTCGCCATCAAGCTCGGCAGTGAACCGAACCTCGGGCGTGACCGTAAGGACGTTCTTAGCGGTATCGCCCTCCGAGAACCCAGTATTGAGCTTCTGCTTCCTCTCGAAGAGTGCTTCGAGGAAGGCCCTCGGGTCCGCACATGCCTTGTCGACGTCCACCAGCGACTCGGGGGTTACATACGTCCCCCTTTCGCGCTTACTGAAGGGGGCTGAGAGGGCTTTGACGACATCGGGATCTATGCCGACGGCGACCCCGAACTCGAGTTGATCGAGCACTCGCGGCTCCAGATTGAACGCCACCTCGAGCGCGGCGTGTGCATCGCTCCGTGCTGCGAAGCTCGCGGTGATATCGTCAATCGCCGCTGCCTGCTCCTCGATTGCATCCGCCCGTTCCTTCTCGAGCTTCTCTATCGACTTGAGAGTCGCTTGATACCCCTTCTGACGCTTGACCAGCTCGTCAAGCGCGGAGTTCGCTTTGTGCTTCTCGATGAGTTCCTTGTTGTCGTCTTCCAGGCTCTTGATCTGCTTCAGACGGTCTGATCTCTCGGCTGACAATGCCTTTCGTGCCGCGAGCACCACAGCTTCGATCTGGTCGGTGAGCGCCACACGCGTTTCGTCGACTAGTGCTCTTATGTTGTCGCCAGGGCTCTCCGCGAGCGCATCTGGATCAGGTTTCACGGCGATGTCGACGTCAACTTTGAACGGGGCGACCTCATAGTCTTCCCCGTCCGCGAGAACATAGGGGTCGAGTTGTTCCGCCTCGATCTCGATCTCGTCGAGACGAGTCTTCGCTCCCTCGATGTCGTCGACAATCTTCTGGTAATTCTCCAAGTCGTCCGCGCTCAAGGCGTTCTTGGACCGCACTTCCTCGATCTGCTTGACGACCTCGCCCTCCTCCTTGGCGACTGCGCTCTTGTCCCCAGCCTGACGGAGCCTTTCGCCCACGTTCCGAATTTCTTCGGCCTTCGCGAACCACTTGCCGACAGCGATCTCAATGCGGTCGTTCGCCGACTGCACGGCATCGAGCTGGCGATCGTGCTCGCGCACATATTGCGAGTAACGGTGCTCGATAGCAGGCTGGATCTTCTGGGTGACTTCCTTGGGGTTGTTGCTGATTTGATAGAGCCAGTTCTGCGGGATGTAGATGACGCTGCCACCGGCGGTCGACCCGTCTGCCCATTCCACCTCGCAGTTCGTTTCGGCAACCGAGCCCCATGAAAGGCCCGCGGCAGGTCCAAGATCGTTCGGCTTCGCAGTTGGCGAGGCGAGAGCCTGCTGCCTGACGGTGTAGTCAGGGTTTATGGCGTGGGCGATATGAGCTAGAAGAGCCGACTTCCCAGACGATCGACTTCCGATAATCGCGTTCAAGTTTGGGTTCAGCTCGATCTGATCGGGGAAGTCGTTCGAGCCGTCGAAGCAAACTTTCTTGATGACCTTGTACGAGTCCTTGGTATCGGGCTTGAGTTCCTCCAACGAAACACGGTCTCGCGGCTCTACGAGGGCCTGCTGAAGCCCCGCGAACGTGGGGTCGGCCTTGACCCACGTCACTACTTGGTGCGAGTCCTTCTCGTCGACAGCCTTGCCTAGCCAACTATTGAGATCCTCGAAGTTGTGCGCGTCGCACCCACCGAATACAGGCTTCGGCTTGGAGTCCTGCGACCCGCCACCGAAGCGATCCTTCCTCAGGTACCACTCCGAATAGCCCGCGTCTTTGCCGAAGATCGCATGTACCACCTTGTCGATCTCGTCGGCCAGCTTCTCCTTGCGACGGTTGCCCTTCGCCGCACGGAGGCCGTTGTTGCTCGCGGGCGCAAGGTAAATGAGTTTGTCTGACGGTTCCGCCTTCGTGCCAAATGTCTCGTCGAATGCCATCTTGACGTCTGCTCGCGTGACCGTGGCCGACTTCATGTCACTGTCCGTGAGCTCGGCGCAGGACTGGAACCTTCCGTGCTCGTCCGTGATCTGGGTCTTCAGCTTGGCCACGTATTCGCTCATCTTCTTAGGCGAAACGCCGTCATTGAAGATCACGTGGAAGTCGACCAAGTGCTGGGAGCCGTTGACCGATTCGTTGAGTCGCACCTCAAGGTTTACGAGCAGCAACTTCCCTGATGCAGGGAACTTGTTCTTGAAGTGCTCGACGAACGCCAGCTGGCTCTCGACCGAGAAGTAGTCCGTCACGCCGACAACCGCAACATCCGAGGCCTCGATCGCATCTGCGAATCGATCCCAGTCAGGGCTACCTTTCTTCTTCTTGTAGCCATCGTTGAGCTTCGTGCCGGGCAGATGGACGTGGAGATCCCACTTCCTCCATTCGGACCCGCGCGGATACCGTTTTGTCATCCCCAGTCCTCCTCCGCAAGCGGCGCCTCGTTGAGCTCATCCCGCCTCGCGCGCCAGTCGGGCAGGTGTTGATCCATGAGCTCGATGAACCGCTCGCTGTGCGCGCGCTCGATCAAGTGGGTGAGCTCATGCACAACGATGTACTCGAGACACCGTGGGTTCTTCTTCGCAAGCTCCGGGTTCAGCCAGATCGTGTTCGACGCCGTCTGGCAGGTGCCCCACTTGGTCTTCATGCGGCGCACGACGAACTTCGTTGCTCCCACGCCGACAATCGGCTGCCACTTCTCAAGCAGAGCAGGGACGGCTTTCTTGAGCTGGTTGCGATACCAGTGATCCAGAATGATCTGTCGTTGCTCGGTGGCGTAGTCAGAAGGTGCGGTGAGCCACAGCGTCTTCCCGGCCACAGTCACGGCCGCACGCCCACGACGAGAGGCGTCGAGTCGGAGTCTCTCGCCCCACACGTAGTGGGTTTCCCCTGAGACCATCTGGCGCTTCGTCTGCCGCTCCGCGTCCTGGAGCTGCTTTCTCTGCTGCTTGATCCACGGAAGGCGCTGAACGATCGCCAACCGGATCGCATCCTCATCGAGGCGATGCGGCGCGGCTACACGGACACGGCCAACCGGTGGGTAGACGGAGATGTGCAGGTTCTTAATGTCCTTATAGACGACATCAATCCCAAGGCCAGCGACTGTGAGGTAGGCGCTAGCGGTACTCATCGCGCGCCTTCACCAGTTCAAACAGTTCCTCGAACCGGTCGAATCCCTCGGGCAGCACCTTGCGAATTTCGCGCGCTAGCGCACGCTCCTTCATCTTGCTGCCAATCCATCCGTGCTCGCGCTGGTGCACCACCGTCTGGTCAACGGTAATTGCGAGGTCCGGATCCGGGAAGGCGAAGTCAACGAGCGCTTTTTGTGCACCATTTTGCGCCCAGACAGGGTAGATGGTGTTGGACTCCTTGTTGCCGACCTTCGTTGCGAAGGCGATGAGCTCCTCGAGGTAAGACTTGTAGTCGAGCGCGTCCTGCAATCTCTTCTCGATCAGAGCCTCGAGCAGCGATGACATGGAGTCGTAGTAGCGCGGGTTCATCGCGTGCTCGTCGACGATCGTCTTGCGGACGTTGTTGACGATGGTTTCTGCCACGGCCTCGGGGTTCTTGCGCAGACCGGACGGGAGTGAGTCGAGCGCGTTTTCACCGCGCTCGACGATGAGGGCAACCAAGCCCTTTTCGAAGCTGGCGACAACCTGGGACGGGTCGGCCTGAACGTAGGTGTCCAACAGCGTTCGCATACCGGCCTCGAACTGTTTCATGTCGATGTTCTCGCCTGCGCCGAGTTCAACCTCATCGCGGGCCGCCACGAAGTGAGTCACCTCGTTCTTGATGGCCGTGGTCTCGTCGGCCGAGTAGCCCGCCGCGTCCATGTCATTGGCAAGCGCTGTGTAGGAGCGAACCAAGCCCGAGACCGCCTTGTACAGTTCGACGCGTTTGGGTTCGTTGCCCTTGATCTGGGCGGCGTCACCAGGTACCGAGGCAACGAAGTAGTGCTGGTACTCCAGAGTTCCCTTCGGCGGTGCGACAGGCTCGACCAAGGCACGGATCTTCTCCAGTGCGTTATCGAGGTCCTGACGGCCCTGCTCGACTCGGTCCTTGAGCAGACCCTCGACGTCCTTCTCCGCGTATCCGTCCAAGGCGCCCGAGGTGTAATCGGTGATCGCCAGCTCCAAAGAGTTGAACAGGTCGCGGTAGTCGATGATGTAGCCGTACGTCTTGTCGTCGCCGTCCAGGCGGTTGACCCGACAGATGGCCTGGAACAGGCCGTGGTCGCGCATGGTCTTGTCGATGTATAGGTAGGTTGCGCTCGGGGCGTCGAAGCCGGTCAGGAGCTTGTCGACCACGATGAGTAGGCGCATCTGGCCCGGTTCCTCGATGAAGCGACGCTTGACCTCCTTCTCGAATTCTTCGATCCGGCCGACCGCCTCGTCGGCAGGCACACCGAAGAAGTCGGCCAGCATCTGGCGGTAGATATCGTACTGGCGCAGTTTCTCTGTAGCGCCCTCGCCGGAGTCTTCCTTCGAGATGTCGCTCGGGTTCGGGACGTAGCTCGTGACGATCGCGACCTTGTCCTTGAAGCCAGCGTTGACGAACATCTCGTAGAACTTACACGCCTGGTAGATGCTCTCGCCCACGAGTATCGCATTGCCGCGACCGCTCACCAGACGAGGTTCGGTCTCCATGTCCAGCAGGATGTCCTGAACGATCTGCTTGGCCCTAGGCTCGGCGGACACGACCTTCTGCATCGTGCCCCACTTCTTCTTCAACCGGGCCCTGCTCAGGGCAGTGAGGCCCTTGGTCTTGGCCTCAAACCACTTGTCGACCTTCTCCGGGCCGGTCAGGTCTTGCTCGATGTTGCGGGCCTCGTAGCGCAGGTCGAGCACAACACCGTCCTCCACGGCCTCGTCGAACTTGTAGGTATGGATGAACGATCCGAAAGTCTCAATGCTGGTGGCCTTCTCCGCCTTGAGAAGCGGCGTCCCCGTGAAACCAATGAATACCGCCCCGGGCAGAACCTCCTTCATCGCACGGTGCATCTTGCCCGATTGGGTGCGGTGCGCCTCGTCAACGAAGACGAAGAAGCTGCCCTTGGGGGTGAAGCCAACTGGCACGCGTGAACGCAACTCAGCGATGAACTCCTCGCTGGCGTGGTCGATATCCGTGTCGTCGTCGCCGCCCCGGAACTTGTGCACAAGGGAGCCAACGAGCCACGGATCGTGCTTGTTGATCTGTGTCAGCAGGTCGGCGCCCGAGGTGGCGCGGTAGATGCTCTCGTTGACCCCGCCAAAGACCTTCTCGATTTGTTCGTCGAGTTCGGTGCGGTCAGTGATGATGAGGACACGCGGCTCTGGCTGGTGCTCACGGATCCACTTGGCCAGCCAGACCATGGTTAGGCTCTTGCCCGAACCCTGGGTGTGCCAGATGATGCCTCCCTCTCGCTTGGCAATACGGGCCTGTGCCGCCTTCACTCCGAAGAACTGGTTGTGTCGGGCAGTCTTCTTCTTCCCCGCGTCGAACACCATGAAGTCATGGATGAGTTCGAGGAAGCGGTCCTTTGAGCACATCTGCAGGATCGCCCTGTCCAGCGGCTCCGCCACGTCTGCGCCGACGGTGCTGTCCTCGGGCTCTTTCCACTCCAGCCAGTACTTCTCGGGCGTCTCGATCACGCCGTAGCGGAGCCCCTCGACGTCGTTGCCTGCGAACACAAGTTGGACGGTCGAGAAGAACGGTCGTATGAAGTGGGCGCTCTGGTTGCCGATGTTCTGGCGGATACCCTCGGTGACGCTCACCTTCGAGCGCTTGAACTCGATGATGGCCAGCGCGAGGCCGTTGACGTAGAGCACGACGTCGGGTCGCTTCTTGTGCTCCCCGGTGATCGAGACCTCCTCGGCCACCAAGAAATGGTTGGCATCGGGATTGCTCCAATCAATGAGCCGTACCGTCTCGAACTGGTCGCCCACGCCTCGCTTGATTTTCACGCCGTAGCGAAGCAGGCCGTAGACCTCGCGGTTGGCCTCGTACAGCGTGCGGGCTCCACCCACCGATGTGGCCTTGGAGAGCTCGTTGATCGCCTTGCCGACGATCTCCTCGTCGTAGCCACGCGCGAGGAGGCTGTCGCGCAGGAACCTCGCCTCGACGTTCGAGTTGCCGGCGCGGTCCTCCCAATTCTCCCCGTACTCATATCCCAAGTGCTCCTGAAGGAACTTGACGACGCGATCCTGCGTCTCGCGTTCCAGTTGACCAACCGTGCTCATGGCTTGCCCCCAGCGTGCTCAACAGTTGATTCATCGACCCACCGCGCGAGCACACTCAGCGCCGCTAGGTATTCGAGCGCTACTTGCTCGTCGAGCTCCTGGTCCGCCTCATGGCTCAGCGGATTCCGGATACCAGCAAAGATCCCTTCAGCGAGAGCCATCGCCCCTCGCTGAACTGATTGATACGTCTCGCTACCGTCTGGCTCCATCCGCCGCAATCGCGACTTCTCCGGCTCCGCCGACTTCGTCGAGAACGCCTCCTGGAAGAGTTTGGTCTCGCTGAGGTCACGCCTACCGACCTTGTTTTGAGTCTCCGCATTGACCTTCTTGGCTGCATCCTCGACCGCCGCATGAAAGTGTCCGGACTGCCAAAGAGAGGCCGCACCACTCCAGATCCATTGGTGCAGGCTCGACGCGGATATCTCGGGTGCATCATCACCTAGGTTTGCGGCGATCTCGGCAGTTCGCTGCAACTGAGCTTTGGCTCGAGTCGCAGCTTCACGATGCCGGCTCCACGCAACATATTCGTCATCTTCGATGTCGGTACGCCAACGGGGCAAGACTCGATCGAGGATTTTCTCGGCAACTTGCGCCTGCGCTGCGATATCGGCATCGGATCCTCGAGGCCAGTCCCCGAGAATGTTCGGGTCCCGATGCGGCACGAACTCGAGCAGATGGATCAGTCGATCTAGTTCGTGAAGAGCCCACTCTGTATTCATATTGCTCATGTGTCACTTCCAGAATGCACGAGACGGGTGCGTCCAGCGAGTAGCTCCTGCATCATGCCTTGCTTGATGGCGCGGGTGGCTTCGAGGCGGCGCTCGAGACCCTCGATCTCGAGGTCATAATCATGCAAAACTGTGGCTACTGCAAGCTGCTCATCAAGGCGAGGATTGGGAAGCCATTTCTCAGAGAAGAACGAACGCATCAGGTTCGGATATGCGCTAGTTGCTGTATTTGAATCGAGCATCGCACGAGCGCCGGGTGCCCACATGACCTGGGCTAGAAACGCTCCCGACACGCCCCGACGCGGCCGGAGAATCCGTACAAAGTTGGACGCAACAAGGATTCCTGGATTGTCCACATACGCAGTCTTGCCCAAACCGTTGCCACTGCTCGTAATGACGACATCGTCCTTGCGACAACGAGCCTTTGCGAGTTGACCGTTTGTGAAGTACCGCTCCGACGTACCACTGATACGTCCACGCGGGGTAATGTCACCGGCCGTGATGACATGCACCCGATGAGGTGAAACCGCCGAAGGTCTATCTGCTCCCCAAAACCCAGTCGACCGGGTGCAAAGGTCTGTCAACGATGCAAGATCGCCCCATACACCAGAAAAGCCGGGCAGGCGGGTGCGACCGGTCAGGAGCTCCTGCATCATCCCCTGCTTGATGGCGCGCTTCTTAGTGATGGTCTTCTCAAGCGTTTGAATAAGGCCGTCAGCGTCTCCAAGCGCAGCGCCGATCAATTTCTGCTCATCATCCGGAGGCACCAACAGTTCATAGCCAGCGAGACCCACACGGTTGATCTTGGGGATACCACTGCGCATGGACTCGCCAACTGCGAAGTTCGCGAAGTCTCTTCCGAGAAGAAGATTCAGCACAAACCGTCCATCAGCACCCTTCCGGGGCTTCAGCGGATACATGTCGGCGCTACACAGCGCAGGAAACTCCGCTCGATGCGCCTTCATCAGGTAGGGGCGAATTTTGCTGTAAACGATGTCGCCCTGATCTACGAGGTACTTGCCGCTGATTGCACCCTGCTCACGAGCCGACCTCACCTCAAGCAGTCGGCCAGTCCCGCTCTCAATGTGATCCGGAGCAATAAGTGGCATGCGCCGATACTGCGCTAACTTCGGATCAATCTGACCGCTGCGAATCGACACCAGGTCGAGCAGGCGCTCGACCTTCCACCCTTGGGGAGACGGCGACGTCACACCTCTACCCCCATGGCTGTGAGATGCGCTGCGACCCTGGTTTTCAGCGCCTCAACCTCGGCATCCAGATCGCCCACGGTCTGCTCGTAGCGCGCGCCCAACACGTTCAGGCGGTCCACGAACTTCTGGGTCAGCGCGGCGAGCTCGGCGTTGACGCCGGCCACCATGCGACCACCCCACTTGTCGTCGACGACGAGGCTCTGTATGTCGGCTGTCGGGAGCGAGGCGTACTGCCTGAGCGTCGCCTGATCAAGCTTGACCTTGGCCTCTTTGGCGGCCTTCTTGGCAGCCGTCTCATCCTTGAACAGGCCAATGACACAGGTGAGTGCGTCGAACTCATCGCGGTCGGACACTTCAGCCTTGACCGTTCTCAACCGAGCTGTGGCTGTCTTGTTCGTGACTTTGCCGTCGTCATCGGAGGCGTCGAACAGCAGTCCTTCTTCGACCGCATGCTCTTGTACATATTCATCGAGCGCCTGTCCAGCCGCATCAACTGCTGCGCTCAAGCTATCCAACTCGGCCTGCTCTGTGGAGAAGTGACGAGCGATCATGATCTCAGGTGGCAGGAGGTCCATGACCCAGCGAGCGGCCTTCACGCCTGTGCCAAACGTAATGTGTGCTGTCTCGTACTTTGGTTTCTTGTTCTTGTCGTACCCGAGGATTCGGGCTGCACGAGGCTCTGCGGCACCTTCCCAACCCTCGCTCATGATTAGGGCGATGTCATCGTGCATGAGGTCGTTCCAATAACTCATGAGCTGCTCATACACGCCGTACTCGTCGATCAACGGGCGTGACCTGAAGGCTTCGAGCAGGGTGTCGCCGAGTTCCGCAATCAGGTCAGCTGGGCGTGTGGTGTTCGCGATGCCACGGAGTAGGGCGCGATGCGAGTTCCACCATTGCTCCATAGCCTCACTGCAGCGCGCCGCGAAGGTGTTGTACTCGGACGAGTCAGTGATCGCGGCCGGGATATCACTCTTGTCGATAGCGAGTTCGCTGTAGCCATCACGGAGCGGCTTGAACAGGGCGGTGCGCAGGCTTGGGAAGGCGTCCCAGTACGGCTGCAAGGCATCGAGGTCCCGGTCCGGGATGCCGCCCTTGAGGTGGGCATGCAGGTCCTGGATATCCTCGGGTTCCGAACTGTCGATGTAGCGCGGGATATTGAGGTTATGGCCATTCTTCGGGTCTGCGATCTCACTCACAGGCACCATGCGTGAGTAGCGCTCGATCTCCTTCTGGTTCACGAAGGTGTCGATGATTTGGTGCATGTCGCGAGGGCGAAGGCGATTCTTGTCGCCGTCCTTGGCAAAGCCCTTGCTCGCGTTGATCATGAAGATACCAGTGCGTGCCTGCGCGTTCTCCTTGTCGAGCACGACGATGCAGGCCGGGATACCGGTGCCATAGAACAGGTTAGCCGGCAGGCCTATGATCCCCTTGACATACCCGCGCTTGATGAGTTCCTTGCGGATGGTCGCCTCGGAATTGCCGCGGAAGAGAACGCCGTGCGGCAGAATCACTGCGCCTTTGCCGGTGCTCTTGAGCGACTTGATCATGTGTAGCAGGAAGGCAAAGTCGCCGTTCTTCTCCGGCGGGCGTCCGTAGCCGTCGAAGCGGCCGTACTCGTTCTCGAGGCCGTTGTTCCAAGACTTGACGCTGAACGGCGGGTTGGCGACGAGGTAGTCAAAGGTCTGCAGCTCGCTGCTCTTGAGGAACTGCGGGCTAGTTATCGTGTCACCCTGGAGGATCTCGGCGGTGGCGTTGCCGTGAAGGACCATGTTCATCACCGCGAGTCCGCGGGTGGGGATGTCTCTTTCCTGGCCGTAGATGGTCAGGCCGTTCGGGGCCGCATCGGCCACCTTCAGGAGCAGTGAACCTGACCCGCACGTCGGGTCGTAGACCGTCGCAGACTTGGGCGTGTTCGGCTTGATTCCGACAAGCGCGGCCATCACACGCGATACCTCGGCCGGCGTGTAGAACTGACCCTTGCTCTTTCCCGACTCGCTGGCGAAGTGCCTCATCAGGTACTCGTAAGCATCCCCGAGCAGGTCATCGCCCTCGGCCCGCGAGCCTGAGAAATCAAGGTCCTGGAAGATCCCGATGAGCTTCGTCAGCCGGTCGACGAGTTCCTTGCCCTTGCCGAGCTTGTCGGGGTCGTCGAAGTCAGCGATGTTGATGACGCCTTGCAGCGGGTCGTTGGCGTCGGCGAGTTTGCGGACCGCCACGTTGACCTGCTCGCCAATGTCCGACTTATTTTTCAGTGCCACGAGGTCATCGAACGAGCCGCCCTCAGGCACCTCGACGTCGGCGTACTGGTCTGCCTTCGCCTTGTCTGAGACGTACTTCACGAACAGCAGGGTCAGGACGTAGTCCTTGTACTGACTGGCGTCCATTCCGCCGCGTAGTTCGTCGGCGCTGGCCCAGAGAGAGCTATATAGGTCGGATTTCCTAAGCGCCATCGCGGATCCCCCTTCGTCGTTTCGCCCAATTCTCGCGTAACTCAAAACTCGCGGGGATTGGAGTCTGCCACTGCAGATGTGACAGAAGTCAACCTACAGCGTGAGGCATCTCGATACTTGGCCACGCGGCGGCGTTCCAGCACACCATGCGCGCGGCGCGTGGCGCGTCACGTTCGCGAACTCGCGGAAGACATGCGACGCCCGCTAGGAACCTGGGTCGACTAGCACCCCTTCCCCCACCACCGGGATCCCGTACTCCCGAGCCTTGCGCGCCTTGCCCGATCCGCTCCCAGGGTCCTGGGCAATCACAGCCGCCACTCCGCGTTTCACGCCAGGCCACACCACCAGTCCCCGAGCCTCCGCCACCTCTCGCAGTTCCGCCTTGCGCGCCTCCGGGAACCCCGTGAACACCACCAGGTCCCCCTGCTTCAGCTCCACGCCCTCGACCACCGTCGCCACCCGCGCCCGAGCCGCCGCCAGCAGGCCCTCCACCTCGAGGTCTGCCAAGTCCAGCAGCCCCGCCAGTTGGATCACGAGCGCCCGCTCCTCCCGCGTGAACTGGTCGTCCGCACACACCGCGTCCACCACGCCCAGCATGTAGTGGCGGTTCAGCCGGGCGACGTCCGCGGCGCCCAGCCCCAGCGTCGTCGCCATTCCTTCCAACGCACGACGCTCCGGTACCGAGATCTTCCTGTCCAGCAGCACGCGGTCTAGTAGATCCAGGTACTCGTCGGCGCCGGCGACGTCGTCCACCGGGGCGAAGTGCCCCACCACCCGCGCCAGTACGGCACTGCCGGGACGCGTCGTGCCCCTGAGCACCGGCGCCAC
>NZ_JADQBF010000059.1 GCF_016278775.1 Demequina sp.
TCCAAGGGATTCAGGGGGCTGCGGGTCACGCGGGCGTAGCGCGGCGGATGTGGCCGACTACGCCGGCACCTCGACCACGCCGTCGGCGACAAGCACCGCGGGGCCCTCCAACACGGTCCTATCGCCCTTGATCCGCACTGTCACCATGCCGCCGGGAACCTCGACATCCCAGACGTTGGGCGCGCCGGGACCAGCCCAGGAACGCACCGCGAGAGCCACCGCGCACGCGCCAGTACCGCAAGACATGGTCTCGCCCGAGCCGCGCTCGTGCACGCGCATGCGCACGCGCCCGTGGGGCTCGTCGCCGATCATCTCGCCGCCGAGCGCGACCGCGAATTCCACGTTGGAGCCGTCCTCTGGATGCGGGCGCACGGTGGGCGCCGCCGTCAGGTCCAGAGCCGCGAGCTCGTCTGCCGTGGCGAGCGCGACCACGTGGTGCGGGTTGCCCACGTCCACACTGAGCGCCGGTCGCGGCGGCGTGAGGCCGCGCGCATCCACCTCTGAGTCGAAGCCATCCGGCGCGTTGCCCAGGGCCCACTGGCCCATGCCCACCGCGTAGCGGTCATCGCCCAGTGCGGTCACAGTGCGCGCGCCCCCGCGGGTGCCGATCGTGAGACCTCCTCGCGCGTCCACTGCGGCCTCGCGCTCCAGGAACATGGCGAACACGCGCGCGCCGTTGCCGCACATCTCCGACACGGAGCCGTCCGCATTCCAATAGTCCATGAACCACGTGGAGGCGTCGTATCCCTTGCCAGCGTTGAGGCGACCGGACCGCACGGCACGGATCACACCGTCGGCGCCGATGCCCGCCCTGCGGTCACACAGGAATCGCACCAGGTCTGGGGTGAGCTCGATCTCGCCGTGCTCGTCAAAGAGCAGCACAAAGTCATTCTGCGTGCCGTGCCCCTTGGTGAACCTCAGCGTGGTCATGACTCAAGCGTACGCAACAGCGCGAGGGCGTCGCGCGCGGCGCGGGGCACGTCCGCCTCGTCCACGGGCGCCGCGATCCACTTCACACGAGGGTCCGGACGGAACCACCTGTCCTGCTTGCGCGCCAGTCGCCGCGTGTTGCGCGCGATCAGCTCTCGGGTCTGCGCCGCGTCGAGCTCCCCGTCCAGGTGAGCGAGCGTCTCGGCGTAGCCCACGGCCCGCCGCGCCGTCACGCCGTCCCGCAGTCCGGCGTCCACCAGGCGCTCGACCTCGTCCACGAGCCCGTCGTCCCACATGCGCTCCACACGAGACTCGATGCGCTCGTCGAGCACCGGGTACGGCAACTCCAGCGCGATCTGAACGGCGGGCGCCTCGTATTCGTGGCGCGGCAGCGAACTGGTGTAGTCGCCCGCCACCTCGATGATCTCCAGCGCCCTGACGATGCGCTTGGCGTTGCGCGGGTGGATCTTGGCGGCGGCCGCTGGATCCAGCGCCGCAAGCTCCCTGTGGAGGATGCCAGGCCCTTCTGCCTCCGCTCGCGCCTCGAGCCTGGCGCGGACCTCGGGGTCGGTGCCAGGGAAGTCGAAGCGGTCAAGCAGCGCCCGCAGGTACAGCCCAGAACCGCCCACTACGAGCGCGCGCAGCCCGCGCGCTTGAATCGCCGCGATGTCAGCCCGCGCGGCCTCCTGAAAGTGCGCGACCGACGCGTCCTCCGTGACGTCGAGCGTGTCAATCTGGTGGTGCACCACACCCCGCCGGTCGGCCAATGGCAACTTGGCCGTCCCGATGTCCATGCCCCGGTAGAACTGCATCGAGTCGGCGTTGACGATCTCGGCCCCCGGCACGCCAGGAGTCGCGCCGAGGAGGTGCGCCAATTCGAGGCTCACGGCCGACTTGCCCGTGGCGGTCGCGCCGACGATCGCGACGATGGGCGTGCTCACGCGGAGGGAACCCTCACCTGGGGCAGGCCAAGGCCAACGGGGCCGCCGGGCGCGGGAGTCCCGCAAGAGTCGTGCGCGTGATCGGGGTCCGACGCGGCGTCCCAAGCATCGCCAGCGCGTGTGCGGCGCACCGAGTACGTGGAAGCGGCATCGGGGCCGTCGGCAATGAGGTGGTACGGCGCGCCGTGCGAGACGCGCACCGTGACCATGTCGCCTGGTCGCGGAACGTCCGCTCCCTCCGGCACGCCAAAGTGGACCAGGCGGTTGCCAGGCTCACGGCCGCTGAGCCGCGCCCCGTCGCCCTTGCCCTTGCGGCCCCCTCCATCGAGCACCATCAACTCAAGTTCGCGCCCCACCATCGCCTCGGCATCGCGCAACGAGAGCTCGTCCTGGAGCGCGAGCAGCCGCTCGAAGCGCTCTTGCACCACGGTTTTGGCCACCGGCTCGCGTTCGAATGCGGGCGTGCCAGGGCGCGGGCTGTACTGGAACGTGTACGCGCTCGTGAACCGCGAGGCCTCGACCACGCGCATCGTCTCCAGGAAGTCATCCTCCGTCTCGCCGGGGAAGCCCACGATGATGTCGGTGGTGATGGAGGCGTCGGGCATCGCCTCGCGCACGCGCTCGAGAATCCCCAAGAACTTCTCCGAGCGGTACGAGCGCCGCATGGCGCGCAGCACCGCGTCTGAGCCGGACTGCAGCGGCATGTGCAGGCTTGGCATGACGTTGGGGGTCTCAGCCATCGCCTCGATCACGTCGTCGGTGAACGCGGCAGGGTGGGGCGATGTAAAGCGCACGCGCTCCAGGCCCTCAATCTGGCCGCACGCGCGCAGCAGCTTGGCGAACGCTCCCCTGTCCCCGAACTCGACTCCATACGAGTTGACGTTCTGCCCCAGCAGCGTCACCTCGACCACGCCTTGAGCGACCAGCGCCTCAACTTCGGCCAGCACGTCACCGGGCCGGCGGTCGCGCTCCTTGCCGCGCAAGGACGGGACAATGCAGAAGGTGCACGTGTTGTTGCAGCCCACCGAGATGGACACCCACGCAGAGGCGTGCGAGTCGCGCCTACTCGGCAGCGTGGAGGGGAAGACCTTGAGGGACTCCTCGATCTCCACTTGGGCCTCTTGGTTGTGGCGGGCGCGCTCGAGCATGGCGGGCAGCACGTCGATGTTGTGAGTGCCAAACACCACGTCAACCCACGGCGCCTTGGTGACGATGTCGCCGCGGTCCTTCTGCGCCAGACACCCACCAACGGCGATCTGCATCCCGCCTGGTCGCGCGGCCTTGACAGACGCGAGCTGCCCGAGGTTTCCGTACAACTTGTTGGCCGCGTTCTCGCGCACGGCGCACGTGTTGATGACCACCACGTCGGCGTCTTCCGAGCCCGCCGGGGCCGCCGCGTAGCCGGCATTCTCGAGCAGCCCGGCCATGTGCTCCGAGTCGTGCACGTTCATCTGGCAGCCGAGCGTCTTGACGACGTAGGTCCGCATTGCTGTCATGCCTGTCCGGCAACGAAATCCGCGCGAGTCTCGCGGATCACCGTCACCTTGATCTCCCCAGCGAAGCTGAAGTCCTTCTCGATGTGCTCAGCAATGGTACGTGCAAGCGCCTTGGCCCCGTCATCATCGACGATGCTCGGCTCGACTGCCACGCGCAACTCGCGACCCGCGGCCATGGCATACACATGCGCGACTCCCTCGTGGCCCTCCACCAGTTTCTCGAGCGACTCCATGCGCTCCACGTAGGAGTCGACGTCGTCCCTGCGCGCTCCAGGGCGGGAGGCGGAGACTGCGTCGGCCACCTGCACGATCACGGCCTCGATGGTCTGCTGTGGAACCTCGTCGTGGTGCGCCTCTATCGCGTTGACGACGTCGGCGTGCTCCCCCGCTTCACGCGCCACTCGCGCCCCCAGTTGCGCGTGCGTGCCGTCGTGGTTTCCCGTCATGGCCTTGCCGATGTCGTGGAGGAAGGCGGCGCGACGTGCGAGTTCCTCGTTGGCTCCCACCATCCTGGCGATCTCTGCGGCCAGGTGGGCGCACTCGACCAGATGTGCCAGGACGTTCTGGTTGTACGAGGTGCGTAGCCGGAGGGCTCCGAGGAGTTCCAGGATGCCTTGAGGCACGCCGACAACGCCGGCCTGCTCGACCGCCTCGAGGGCGGCATTCATGGAGCGTCGCGGCGCGTCTGCCAGGGCCTTGGCATAAGCGGCCTCGACGCGTTGAGGTTGGATCCGGCCGTCGTCAATCAACGCCGTGAGGGTAGCCTCCGCCACCTCGCGGCGTTCGACGTCGAAGGAGGACAGGTGGACCGCATTGACGCCCTCGTCAACGATCACGTTGACGCCAGTGAGCGCCTCGAACGCGCGAATATTGCGCCCCTCGCGCCCGATGATGCGGCCCTTCATCTCCTCGGAGGGCAGTTCGATGCGGGTCACGGCGCCCTGCGCGCTCGTGGGCGCCGCTTGCTTTTGCATGGCAGAGACGAGGATCTGCTGCGCCTCGCGGTCCGCGTCCTTGCGCGCCCTCTTGACACGCCGATGAGCCTCTTGGGCGATCTCCGACTCCGCCGAGGCCCTCACCCGAGCGATCAGTTCTTCCCGAGCCTCGGTCACGCTCAGCCCCGCAATGGACGCGAGCTTCTCGTCAAAGTCTGCGGCGAGTTGCGCTCGCTCCTTGATGAGCCGCTTCTCGTCCCTGGCCACCACGCTGACGCGCTCTTCGAGTCCCCGCGCGTACGCCTGGGCGTTGCGTTGGTCTTCGGCGGCCTGACGCTCGGTGAGCGCCACGCGCTCTTCGCGCCGCTGGGCCTCCGCCAGGTGTCCACGCGCCTCTTCACGGATCGATTCGGCCTCGATCCGTGCGGACTCGCGCTCGTCGTGCGCCTCCTTGCGGGCGCGATTCACCACAAGAAGAGAAGCGAGCAACAACACGAGCGTCGCAATGGTCACGGCTGTATCCACGACGCTCCCTCCTAGAAGTTGTCAGCCTCACTATCGGCACGTTGCAAGTCTCGCACGAGCGCGAACGCGAGAGATGTCGGATAGCCCTTGCGCCCGAGGTAGGAGACGGTGCGACGCACGCGGGCTTCCGGGGCCACGGCGGCATCGCGCGCCCAGCGTTTGGCGGCGAGCTCACGGGCGGTGTCTTCTTGGATATCGGAGGTGAGCGGCTCGAGCGCGGACCTGATGTGGTCCTCGTCGAATCCCTTGCGACGCAGCTCCTGTGCGATCGCTCGCGGCGCGAGCCCGCGTTCTGCGTGCCTGGTGCGCGCGATGGTAGCCGCGAGGCTAGCGTCGTCGAGCAGACCCACCTCGAGATATCGCCCGATGACCTCGTCGGCCACTTCCGGCTCGATCTCTTTGGCGATCAGCCTGGCGCGCAAGTCAGCGGAACTCCGTGGCGACCGCGTGAGGATGGAGAGCGCCAGTTCGCGCGCGCGCTCGGCAGGAGCCGTCGTGGGGGCTTCCCGCCGAGCGCGTGACGTCATGATGCGAGGGTGTGCCTCCTAGAGGGAGGACTCCTCTTTGGCCAAGGCCGCTTCGAGTGCCTTCGCGTCCGCCTCGATGTCAATCGCGGCGACGTCGGCTGGGACGGGCGCGCCCACTCCCAACTTGTCCTTGATCTTCTTCTCGATCTCGTCGCGCAAAGCCGGGTTGTCCTTGAGGAACTGGCGGGAGTTTTCTTTGCCTTGCCCCAACTGGTCGCCCTCGTAGGTGTACCAAGCGCCGGACTTCTTGACGAAGCCGTGCTCAACACCCATGTCGATGATGCCGCCCTCCTTCGAGATACCAAGCCCGTACATGATGTCGAATTCGGCCTGCTTGAAGGGCGGGGCCAACTTGTTCTTGACCACCTTCACGCGGGTGCGGTTGCCGACGGGCTCTGTGCCCTCCTTGAGCGTCTCAATGCGACGCACATCCAGGCGGACCGAGGCGTAGAACTTGAGCGCCTTGCCGCCCGTGGTGGTCTCGGGAGAGCCGAAGAAGACGCCGATCTTCTCTCGCAACTGGTTGATGAAGATGGCGGTGGTGCCCGTGTGCGAAATAGCGCCGGTGATCTTGCGCAAGGCCTGCGACATGAGTCGCGCCTGCAGACCGACGTGGCTGTCACCCATCTCACCCTCGATCTCGGCCTTGGGCACCAAGGCGGCCACCGAGTCGATCACCAGGATGTCCACGCCGCCTGAGCGGATCAGGATGTCGGCGATCTCGAGCGCCTGCTCGCCCGTGTCCGGCTGTGACACGATGAGGTTGTCGATGTCCACGCCCAACTTCTTGGCGTACTCGGGGTCGAGCGCGTGCTCCGCGTCAATGAAGGCCGCGACACCGCCGGCCGCCTGTGCGCTCGCGACGGCGTGCAAGGCCACCGTGGTCTTGCCGGAGGATTCGGGGCCGTAGATCTCTACCACGCGCCCGCGTGGGAGCCCGCCGATGCCGAGCGCGATGTCGAGAGCGATCGACCCCGTGGGGATCGTCGCAATCGCCACACGCTCCGAGTCGCCCAGGCGCATCGCCGAGCCCTTGCCGAATTGCCTGTCGATCTGCCCCAGTGCGGCCTCGAGTGCCTTGGAGCGGTCCGCTGCCTGTGCCATATGACTGTCCTTCATCGCTCGTGCCGACTGTTGCCAGCTGCGGGACACCTTCACGGTGCCGTGTCGTTCACCACGACGCTACGTCGCAGGTCTGACATGGAGCCGGTCCGACATCCCCCACTGGGGAAACGCGACGCTTGTGCGCCCTGGGTACGAGTGTAATCGAACGCGTGTTCGATTGACAGCGACACGCCGTTATCGGCGTGGCGGGATGATCATGCGCGGATCCGGGCCGGCACGGACCGCAGGATCCACGTCCATCTGATCACACAGCGCGTGCCACACGTCGCGGGGAGCGATTCCCTTGTCGAGCGCCTGTTGCGCGGTCAGGGAGTCGAGCGAGGTGAGCGCCATCTCCCGGCACAGCGTGGGGGCGTAGGTCTCCCCGAATGCCACCGCGACGGCATCGCGGAATTCGGACAGCCGCAACCGTTCCTACTGCTCGATCGAGTGAAGGAGCTCTGGAACGGTGTCGGGAATCGGCGGCATCAGCGGCATGCGGGACAGCGTGCGGGCATCCATGAGGCCCTCCGCCATCTCGAAACGCTCAGACACGTCGCGCAGAATCGCCGACATGGGGACGTCGAGGGCGTCGCAAATCGAGGCGAGCAACTCGCTCGATGCTTCCTTCTGGCCTCGCTCTACCTCGCTCAGGTACCCGAGCGAGACGCGGGCCTCTGACGAGATGTCCCTGAGCGTCTTACCTTGGCCAAGACGCGCACCGCGGAGCACGTCGCCGAGTTCATTGCGCAGGATAGGCATTCGTGCTCCCTTCATAGTGCTTGCATCGTGCATGTCTACTCCAACGCAGACTACCGCAGGGGTGTTCCCCGGATCGAGCCCGAGTTCACGCTTGTGGCAACCTCGACAGCATTTTCTCCAGGTGCGCGAGCGCCAGCCCTACCGCCGCCTGACGAACTTCGTCCCTGTCGCCGTCGAGATGGACCGTGATCACCCGCTCCCCTTGTGGGCCCACGACGGCCACTATCACGGTGCCGGGGGGCTTGCCGCCGTGCGTTTCCGGCCCCGCGACTCCGGTGGTCGACACTGCGACGTCGGCGCCCATCTGTCGACGCGCCCCGCGAGCCATCGACGTGGCCACCGCGTGACACACGGGCCCGTCCGTCTCGAGCAGTCTCTTGCTGACGCCTAGTTGAGTGTGCTTGGCCTCAGAGTCGTACGCGACGATGCCGCCCTTGACAACCGCCGACGCCCCGGGGACATCCACCAGCGCTGAACACACCAGCCCGCCTGTCACAGACTCCGCAGTCGCGATGCTCACCCCTGCAGCACGTGCGAGGGCGACCGCTCGGGCCGCTTCAGCCCACATGTCCGCTCGGGTCGACGCTGTCGGCCACCGCTGGCCCTGCCGCGGGAGCCGCCACGCCGTGACGTCTCGCCACGCCGAAGATCCGCCACCCGTAGTCGAGGCCCGTCACCACAGCGGCCAGGACAGACGCGAGCAACAGCCACCAGCCCACTATGTCCACCCAGGACGCCTGGGTGGGCAACAGGAGGAAGAAGATCGCCGCCACCTGAAGTGCCGTCTTCGCCTTGCCGCCAAAGGACGCGGGGATCACGACGTCGCGCGCCACGGCCAGTCGGCCGAGGGTGACGCCGAGTTCGCGAATGCCGATGATGATGACCGGCCACCAGGGCGTCTCGTTGTTGATGGCCAGGAAGCACAGCGCGGCGAGCACGAGCGCCTTGTCCGCCAGGGGATCAGCCAGCTTTCCGAAGGCGGAGACCACGTGCCAGCGGCGCGCAAGGTAGCCGTCCAGCGCGTCGGTCGCGGCCGCGAACACGAAGATGCCCCAACCGAGCCAGCGCCAGCCCTCTTGGGCGTCGCCTGACTGCACCAGGCATGCGAGCATCACCGGTACCGCGATGAGTCGCAGCACGGTGAGCAGATTTGGGACCTCTCGCACCACCTCTCAACCCTAGCGGTGGCTGCGCGTCAGTCGGTGCTGCTAGGTGCGTGGCGTGCGCAGAGGAGGCAAGTCGAACGGGTTGTCGTGCTCTTGCGGCCGCGGCTCGATCAGGCTTGCCGTGAACTCCATCCCGAGCCCCAAAACTGCCGCCGCCGGCTGCGCCACCCCAAAGAGCCACCCCTGGCCGTATCGCCAGCCGGAACGTGCCAGGAACTCGGCCTGAGACTCGGTCTCGATCCCCTCGGCGATGGTCGCAAGGCCCAACTCCCTCGCCAGCGCGCCCAAGGCGCGCGAAACGCGTGCGCCCGCCGGGTCTTCCGGAATTCCCGCCACAAAGGACATGTCCAACTTGACCCCTGACACGGGCAGGTCGCGCAAGTAGCTGAGGGGCGACACCCCCGTGCCGAAGTCGTCCAAGAGAATCGGCACCCCCGCGTTGCGCAACTCCGTGAGTTCGTGGCGAATCCTCGTATTGGGTGCCACGAGCGACGCCTCCGTGAGTTCCACAACAAAGCGTTGCGGGCTCAGGTGATGGGCCCCAATGGCGGCCAGCACGGAGGTCGCGAACTCGCTGTCCCCCAACTGGTCGGCGGAAACGTTGAGCGACACCCATGTGGACGTCGACGGGCACTGGGTGAGGAACACGGCCGCCTGCTCCACCAATTCGATCCCCAGGTGGGTGGCGAGCTTGCGATCCTCAAGCAGGCCAAGGAACGCTCCCGGAAGCAGCAGTCCCCGCGTGGGGTGCTGCCACCGTACGAGCGCCTCGTAGCCCACGACGGTGCGCGTCGCGAGTTCCATCACCGGCTGGTAGTGGAGCACCAGGTCGCCCCGCTCGATCGCCTCGGTCAATTCGGAGGCGAGTGCGCTCTGGTTCTCGCTCGTGGCTCGCATGGAGGGCTCGTACACCTCGGTGCGGGATTTGCCCAGCGCCTTGGCGCGATACATCGCGGCGTCTGCGGCACTCAGCAGCCCTGGCGCCCCGCCCTCGATCGTCTCCTCATCCGCGATCGCGACGCCCAAGGAGGCGTGAAGCGTGAGTTGGTGGCGCTTGACCTGTAGTGGACGCTTGAGGCCCGCGTGGATGGAAGCGGCGATCTCATAGAGCGCCTTCGACGCGTCGGTGTCCTGCACCACGATCACAAACTCGTCGCCGCCGATGCGCGCTACCGTGCCGCGACCGGCCGTCGCGGAGCGCAACACTCCCGCGACGTGCACCAGCGCGTTGTCGCCCGTGGCGTGGCCAAAGCGGTCGTTGAGGCCCTTGAAGCCGTCAAGATCCACCGCAATGACGCCGACGCGCTGGGTGGCGTCCGGCTGTTCGAGCACGCGCTGGAGTACATCCTGCATGAGCGTGCGGTTCGCCAGACCAGTGAGCGGATCGTGCATGGCCCTGTGCGCCATGAGTTCCGAGTTGAGCCTGTCATCGGTCGAGTCGCGTACTTGCACCACGTAGTGGTCTGGCGCGCCCCCCGCGTAGCGCACGAGCGCGACGTCCACGACGGCCCACACCACGTTGCCGTCGGAGCGCACGTAGCGCTTCTCGAGAGAGAACCGGCTTTGGAGACCGTCGTACAGCCGCTGCAGTTGCTCGCGTTCCGCCTGGAGATCGTGGGGGTGTGACAGGGCGCTGAACGGGGTCCCCTTCAGCGCAGAAACCGTGGAACCCATCAATTCCGCAAACGCGCGGTTGACCTCCATGAGACGCCACTCGAGATCCACCAGGGCCATTCCCACAGGGGCGTTCTCCATGGCGCGACGGAATTGGGTCTCCTCGCGACTCAGCGCCTCTGCTGCCTCGATGAGCCCGGTGGTGTCCATGATGGTGGTGATGGTCGCTGGCTCGCCGTCCACGGCATCGGCGACGGTGCGGCAACTCACTTGCACCCAGCGCAAGTCGTCCTCGCCGCGTCGTCCGGGAACGCCGATCACCCGGGGACGGGCGTCGTCGCGGCCGGGCGCGAAGGCCTCGTGCGCCAACACTGGGCGCATGTGCTCGTCGACTCCCTTGAAGGGAAGTCGTCCGAGCGGCTTACCGAGAGCGGCCTCTCGGTCCACGCCGATCATCTGGGCGGCCATGTCGGTGAGCACCACGATCTCGCCGGTCTGGGCGGTGATGAGCACGCCGTCGCGCGCAGAGGACAGGATCGCGTCGAACTGGTGGCGCACGCTCCTCTCGCGGGTGAGGGCCTCGTCCCGCGCGCGGCGAGCCTTGCCGGATCTGACGAACGACAGGAACGCGATCACAAACCCCACGAGGACGAGCGCCGCCGCGCCAGCAGCCACATTTGGCTGCTGGAGAAACTCTAGGAGTCCTCCCACGCTGTGTCCTCGGGTTCATCGGCAGTGACGTCCCTCACCGTATCCGAGGTTGTGCCCCGCAGAATAGCCAGCGTCGATGCCAGTTCGTCGGGAGTGACGAAGACCTCACGCGCCTTGGAGCCTTGAGACGGGCCGACGATTTCGCGGCTTTCGAGCAAATCCATGAGCCGTCCGGCCTTGGCGAAGCCGACGCGCAGCTTGCGTTGCAGCATCGACGTGGAGCCCAACTGGGTGGTGATCACGAGTTCTGCGGCGGCGAGCAGGTCGTCCAAGTCGCCGCCGATGTCTTCCGCCACCTTGGCCTGGTTGCCTGCGACCACCACGTCGTCCCTGAATTGGGGTTGCGCTTGCGTCTTGACGTGCTCCACCGCGGCGTGGATTTCGGACTCCGTGACCCAGGCGCCCTGTACGCGCATCGGCTTGGACTCGCCCATGGGGAGGAACAGGGCGTCGCCTTGGCCGATGAGCTTCTCCGCGCCAGGCATATCGAGCACGACGCGGGAGTCGGCGAGCGACGACGTCGCGAACGCCAGCCGCGACGGCACGTTGGCCTTGATGGTGCCGGTGACGATGTCGACGGAAGGGCGCTGCGTGGCGAGCACCAGGTGAATGCCTGCGGCGCGAGCAAGTTGAGTGATGCGCTGCACCGAATCGTCCACGTCGCGGGGCGCGACCATCATGAGGTCGGCCAACTCGTCGACGATGACCAGCAGGTACGGGTAGGTGGTGATGCGCCGCTCAGAGCCTGGCAGCGGCTTGACCTTGCCAGCGCGCACTGCCTTGTTGAAGTCGTCGATGTGCTTGTACCCGAACAGGGCCAGGTCGTCGTACCTGGTATCCATCTCCTTGACCACCCACTCGAGAGCCTGGGCTGCCTTCTTGGGGTCGGTGATGATGGGCGTGATGAGGTGCGGAATGCCCTCGTAAACGCTCAGTTCCACCCGCTTGGGGTCAACCAGCACCATGCGCACCTCTTGGGGGGTGGCGCGCATCAGGATGGACGTGATCATCGAGTTCACAAAGGACGACTTACCAGCACCCGTGGCGCCAGCGACCAGGAGGTGAGGCATCTTGGCCAGGTTCGCCATGACGTAGCCGCCCTCGACATCCTTGCCGATGCCGATCGCCATGGGGTGGTCGTTCTTGAAAGCCACAGGGGAGCGCAACACGTCGCCCAAGGAGACGGTCTCGCGGTCGGTGTTGGGGATCTCGATGCCGATCGCCATCTTGCCGGGGATGGGCGACAGGATGCGAATGTCGGGGCTGGCCACCGCGTAGGCGATGTTCTTGGACAGCTGGGTGATCTTCTCAACCTTGACGCCCTGGCCCAACTCCACCTCGTAGCGCGTCACCGTGGGGCCGCGCATGAAGCCCGTGACCGTCGCGTCCACCCCAAACTGGTTAAGCACGCTCGTGAGCGACTCGACCACGCGGTCGTTCGCGCTCGAACGGGTCTTGTGGGGCGCGCCCTTCGCCAGCACATCGAGGGCCGGCAGCACATAGGGGCTGGAGTTCTCCAACTCGCCCTGCTCCCCCGTGGGTACCACGGTGGTGGGCGGCGCCGTGCGCTCGATCCTGGTGGTGACCCGGGAATCGGCATCGGCCGCGTCCATGGCGTCCCGTTCCGCGTCCCCAGACGGGGCGTACGGGGAGACGACGCCGTGGGCCGGCGTGCCGTGGCGAGGCGAGCCGTGCATCGGCGTGGGCACGGTCTGGTCTTCTTGAGTGGGGGTGTTCTCCGTCAACACGGCGCCGGGATTCACGAGGTTGTCGAAGTCGCTGCGCTCGCGGGTGGTGGCGGAGGAGAACGCCTCGTCGGCCTCGTAGCCCCCGTCGAGGCGCCGACGCCGGGCATCGGCCGCCCTTTGCCGCAGGCTGCCGCGCTTCTTGGGTTCAAGGGTGCCGTGCTCGGGAAGGTCGAGTTCTTCGTCGTCGTCCTGAGCGCTGCCGCGACCGTATACCAGGCCGCGCACCATGCCGACCGCGCCAGAAACGACCTCGCGAAGCGGCTTGCCGATCACGAACAGCGTGAAGGTGATCGCCAGCAGGACCAGCACGGTCACGGCCAGGGGCGCGGTCAGCAACTGCGCAAGGGGCGTGCCGATGAGGAAGCCGAGAATGCCGCCCGCCTCCTGCACTGGCGCCAGCCCATCGGAAGGCAAGGGGGCGTCGTTCGCGATGTGGATGATGCCGCCCACCGCGAGCGACAGCAGTACGGCGCCGAACACGATCCGATAGTTGGCGTCTCCCTCTTGCGGGGCGCGGAACAGCCGGACGGCCATGGCGACCAGGAGCACGGGAAGCGCGAGTGCCATGAGGCCGAACGTGCCGGCCGCGACGCGGTGCAGCACGTGGCCAAACCAGTTGTCGAGCTGGAACCACTCGCTTGCAGACACCAGGATGGCCACGATGATGAGGAACAGCGCGAGCCCGTCGCGGCGCACGTCTTGCGGAACGTCGCGAGCGCCCTGGCCCATGCGGCGCACTCCCCCGCCCACCATGCGGGCCGAGCCAGAGCCGATGCCCTTGAGCGCGCGCACAGGCCACGCCTGGCGCTGTTGCCTGCGTGAGCGCGGCGTGGAACGCGAGTTTGACCGCGCGGGGGCGCGGCCCCTCGATGTGGGTTGCGACCGGGTGCGCGTGGGGCGAGATTGAGCCATAGTGCACCCAGGCTACGTCGGCGCGCTCACATTGAGGTGGAGCCACGGCGGGCGGTGGGTACACCAGGCACCAGTACTACTTGACGCTCGCCGTCGACTCTCGTGGCACCACGCGGACCGGCAAACGGTTCACGCCTGGGTGGGATGCTCCGCCAATCGCTGTCGACAGCGCACGCGCTGCGGCCCGACCGAGTTCCTGAAGCTGCATGTCGATCGAACTGAGCGGGGGGCGGGCTGACTGCGCCAGGATGTCCCAGTTGTCCATGCCAATCACCGCAACGTCTTCTGGCACCCGGAGCCCCACCTCTCGCAAGTGGTCCAGCACCCCTCGCGCGATCTGGTCGCTCGCGGCCACGATGCCGTCGAGGGGCCGCCCTGACGCAAGCAGGGTCGCGGTGCACTGGCGGCCCCAGCTCTCTGTCCATTGCCCGTAAAGCCCGTCGGAGCCCTCAAGCGTCAGGCCGCGCTCGGCCATGGCGTCTCTGGCACCTGCGGCCCTGTCGGTCGCTGCCGAGTACGAAGGCTCTCCGTTGATCAGGGCGATGGCACCGCGCCCGCGGTCAAGGAGGTGCTCGACGGCGAGGCGCCCCGCCAGGTAATTGTCGGGGGTGAACGACGTGTCCTCTGCAGAGTCGGACGGTGCGTAGGCGTACACGACAGGGACGGGGATCCCCGCGGTGATGGAAGGCCTCGGGTTGGTGGTGCGACCAAGCACGACGATTCCGTCGACGCGACGCGCCAGCAGGGTGCTGAGGTGGTGCTGCTCGCGGACGGCGTCGCCGCGGGCGTCGCACAGCAACACGGACGTGGCGCCCGCCCCGAACGCATCCTCCGCTCCGAGTAGCACCGGGAGCACGAAGCGGTTGTCGAGGTCGCTCGACAACATGCCGATGGTTCCGGTGCGCCTTTCGTTGAGCGCTTTGGCGAAGGGATTGGGTGTGAAATTGAGCGTTTGGGCGGCTGCGAAGACTCGCTCGCGCGTGGATGCCTTGACCTGGTCGCGGCCATTGAGCGCCTTGGACGCCGTTGCGATCGACACGCCTGCCAGCTTTGCCACGTCGGAAAGCGTCACGGCCACGCGAATCACCTCGTTTCGTTTTCGTGAAAGGCCCAACGGCCCCGTCACGCTCATATTGAAGCACGGATTGCCTCGAAAAGAAGTGTTTGACGAAAATCCCGAAACCGCTTAGCGTCGCTGTGCAACCTCATTTCACGGCGAGCGCAACGCTTCCGAGAGGAACGTGGCACCGCACAGAGAGGTGCGTCGAGAGATGAGGTGGCACCCCGAGCGCGGGTGCTAGACACAGCGATGCGCACGACGTTCAAGGAGGAACACAGTGACCACCAATCACCACCTGGCGACCCGCATCGGGATCGCCTTCACGGGCCTGACTCTCGTGGGAGTCCTCGCGGGCTGCTCCAGCGACCCGGCGGAGACTTCTTCGCCCGCCACGGGCGACGAAACCACGGCGGCAGAGACCGGCGGCACCTACACGTTGTGGGATCCCTATCCCAACCGCGACGACGAGAGCACCTGGGCCATGGCGATCAACGCCTGCGCCGACGAGCTGGGCATCACCATCGACCGCAACAGCGGAAACACTGGGGACACGGTGAAGGACCTCACGACCGCTGCGTCGAACCTTCCGGACATCGCGATGGTCGACAACCCCAAGGTGTCGACGCTCGCCGATGCCGGACTGCTCACCACGGCCGCCGAGAACGGCCTGGATGTGTCCAACATTCAGGCGAACATTCTCAGTGCTGGCGAGATCGACGGCGACGTCTACGGCGTGCCCGTCGGCGCCAACACGCTGGGCCTGTATTACAACCCCGAGGTTCTTGCCGACGCCGGCGTCGACATCGCCTCGGTGACGGACTACGACTCGCTCACGGCGGCGCTCGAGACCGTCGTGGCCGCCGGCCACAAGGGCATCACGTTCTCGGCAGTCGGGACAGAAGAGGGAACCTTCCAGTTCCTCCCGTGGTTCTGGGGTGCGAACGCCGACCTGACTCAGCTCGACGCTCCGGAGTCCGTGGCCGCGCTGCAGCTGTGGACGGACTGGGTCGCCGACGGCCTTGCGCCGCAGTCGGTGCTCACCAACACTCAGGGCACCAGCTGGGACGAGTTCCTCACGGGCGAGTATGCCTTCGCGGAGAACGGCTCCTGGTTCCAGGGCCAGGCCGACGAGGCTGGCTACGACGTCATCCAGATCCCCGGCATCAACGGCGGCTCCGCCCCTGCCCCGACCGGCGGCGAGTTCATGTCGATCCCTGTGCAGGATGACACTGCCCGCTACGCCACCTCCGCGAAGATCGTGGAGTGCCTTGCCGACGGTTCGGCTGGCGCCACGTCGCTCGGCTACGTCGCTCCCAACGCGGAAGGCGCTGCAGCGCAGGCCGCAGAGAACACCGCGGGCGCAACCGAATTCTGGGTCAAGGCCGTTGCGGACGCCAAGCCGCGCACCGCAGACAACCTGGGAACCGACTACCCGATCATCTCCGAGCAGCTGTACACCGCTATCCAGGTGGCACTGAGCGGCGGTGCTTCGCCCGAGGACGCGCTCAAGGATGCGCAGGCGGAGGCAGACTCGAGGATTAACTAACCTCGGTCCATTCCTTCAACCTTTCATCCCTCAAGGAGCACGTCATGAAGACGAGCATGACTCGCACGCAGCGCGCTGCCGTGGGTCAGGGTGTCAAGGAGGGGGCGGCTCAGGCCGCCCCCTCCGGCACGCGCCAATCCGCCCGCCGAGCGACCATCCGCAAGCAGGCCACGGCGTGGGCATTCCTCACCCCCATCGTGATCTACCTCGTTCTGTTCTACGCATACCCGCTGTACACGAACCTTGACCTCAGCTTTCGCGACTACACGCTGCGTTCGTTCATCAGCGGTGAGGCAGAGTGGGCAGGCTTTGAGAACTACCGGCAGGTGCTCACCGACAACACGTTCGGTACGGCGCTATGGAACACGTTCGTCTTCACCGGAGCGTCGCTGCTGTTCCAGTACGCGATTGGCCTTGCACTCGCGGTCTTCTTCTACCGCAAGTTCCCGCTGTCGTCCACGCTGCGCGCGCTGTTCCTCGTACCGTGGCTGCTGCCGTTGCTCGTGTCGGCGTCCACCTGGGCTTGGATGCTCAACAGCGAGTCCGGCATCGTCAACGCCGCCCTGTCGTGGATCGGTCTCGACCCCATCTACTGGTTGACGTCACCCGACTGGTCGCTCACGGCTGTGCTGATCACCAACATTTGGATCGGCATCCCCTTCAACCTTGTCCTGCTCTACGCGGGACTGCAGGCCATCCCGACCGAACTGTACGAGGCGTCGTCCATTGACGGCGCGGGTCGCTGGCGCACCTTCTGGTCCATCACCTTCCCGCTACTACGGCCCGTGAGCGCGATCACGGTGCTGCTGGGCCTGGTCTACACCCTCAAGGTCTTCGACATCATCTGGGTCATGACACGAGGCGGACCAGGCGACTCGTCAGCGACTCTTGCGATTTGGTCATACCGGCTCGGCTTTGGCGGCGGCTCGCCCCAATTGAGCCCTGCGGCGGCCGTCGCCAACATCCTCATCCTCATCGCTTTCGCCTTCGGACTGTTCTACGTCCGCGCACAACGAAAGGCGCTGAACCAGTGAAACGCTCCCGCAAGCTTTCGACCACCGTCATCGGAGTCGTGCTCACCGCGATCATGCTCTTCCCGCTGTACTGGATGGTCAACGTCTCGCTGACTCCACGGGAGCAGCTGCGCGCAGATCCTCCGTCGCTGTTTCCGTTGCACCCCACGTTCTCCGGGTACACACAGGTACTCGAGCAGCAGATTCCGTACCTGGGGACCAGCCTCGTGGTCGGACTTGGCACGGTGCTCCTCACTCTGGTGATCGCCGCACCGGCTGGCTACGCGCTCGCGCAGTTGCGGCCAGCGGGCGGCGCGACACTGAACTTCCTGCTCCTCATCGCACAGATGATCCCCGGGATCATCATGGCGATGGGCTTCTACATCCTGTTCAACAAGTGGGGTGTGCTCGACACCATCCCCGGGCTCATCGTGGCGGATTCGACGCTTGCCGTGCCGTTTGGCGTGCTCATCTTCACCGCGTTCATGATCGGGATCCCCCGCGAGCTCATTCAGGCCGCGTGGATTGATGGCGCGGGAGCATGGCGCACGTTCCGTTCCATCGTGTTGCCCATGAGCCGCAACTCCATCGTCTCGGTGTCGCTGTTCACGTTCCTATGGTCGTGGTCGGACTTCCTGTTCGCCTCGACGCTCAACCGGGGCGGGGAGCACCAGCCCATCACCATCGGCATCTTCCGCTACATCGGCAACAACACGCAGGACTGGAACGCGATCATGGCCACCGCCGTCGTCGCTTCCGTCCCCGCCGCCGTGCTCCTTGTGATCGCGCAACGCTACGTCGCCGCAGGCGTCACCGCGGGCGCGCTCAAAGACTGACTCCCCTCAACTCCCGCCTTTCAAGCAGAAAGAGACAGCAGTGACACTCTCCGACCAACCCGCGGTCGCGCCTTCCCGCCGAACCCATCCATCGCCCAGCGCGCCGGTGGTCCCCTCGGCCGGCGTGCTCCGCCCCCTGGGGATGGACGAGATCACGGTCACGGGCGGCTTCTGGCGTGAGTATCAATCGCTCAATGCGGAATCGATCATCGGTCATTGCCTGGAATGGATGGAGCGCGTCGGGTGGATTCGCAACTTCGACCTTGCAGCGGCTGGAACGCTCGGTAGCGACCACGCGGGCATCGAGTTTGTCGACTCCGAGGTCTACAAACTCCTCGAAGCGATGGCGTGGGAGTTGGGCAGAAGCGCGGACGAGGCCCTGGCGGCCACCTACTCCTCGCTCGTGGCACGCGTCGCCGCGGCGCAAGAGAGCGACGGCTACCTGCACACGTCATTCGGCCACCCCGGCCAGCGGGAGCGCTTCAGCGACCTGGAATGGGGGCACGAGCTGTACTGCTTTGGCCACCTCCTTCAGGCCGCGGTCGCGCGGCTCCGCACCGGCCACGACGACGACCTGCCAGCCGTCGCTCGCCGTGTAGCCGACATGCTGTACCGCGAGTTCGGGCCTGGCGGTCGCACGGCCGTGTGCGGGCACCCTGAGATCGAGCCAGCCCTCGCCGAGTTCGCACGCGCGACGGGAGACAAGCGGTACTTCGAGCTCGCGCGGCTCTTTGTCGAGCGCCGCGGCACCGGCACCCTCGCGCCCATCGAATACGGGCCCGAGTACTTCCAAGACGACGTCCCCGTGCGCGACGCCGAGGTGCTGCGCGGTCACGCCGTGCGCGCCCTCTACCTCGCAGCGGGTGCGCTAGACGTCGCCGTCGACACCGACGACGTCGCACTCAAGAACGCGGTCGCCCGCCAGTGGGAGAACACCGTCGCCCGGCGTACGTACATCACGGGCGGCATCGGCTCTCATCACAGGGATGAGTCGTTCGGCGCGGACTTCGAACTTCCCCCTGACCGTGCCTACTCGGAAACGTGTGCAGGCATCGCGTCCATCATGCTCTCGTGGCGGCTGCTGCTCGCGACCGGCGAGGCTCGGTACGCGGACCACATCGAACGCACCTTGCTCAACAACGTCCTCGCCTCGCCCAGAGCCGACGGACGCGCCTTCTTCTACACGAACACCCTGCATCAGCGCACGGCGGGGGTGCCTCCCCACCCCACAGACGTGAGCAAGCGGGCGGACTCGAGCATGCGTGCGCCGTGGTTTGAGGTGTCGTGTTGCCCGACCAACGTGGCACGTACTCTCGCCAACATCCCCCTGTACTTCGCCACAGCGGACGACGCCGGGGTTCAGTTGCACCACTACGGGGACTATCGCGTCGACACCAGGGTGGGCGGAGAGCGCGTCGCACTAACCGTCGCCACCGACTACCCGTTCGACGGCGAGATCGCGGTGACAATCCATGCCGCCCCGCTCGCTGGCCTGAGATTGAGCTTGAGGATTCCTGCGTGGGCTCGCGAAGGAGCGACGTGGCGCTGCGCAGACCCGACGGTCACCTTCGAACTCCTCGAGGGCCATGTCGCGGTGAGCGGTGCATGCGCGGCTGGCACCGTGATCCGGCTCGACTTGCCGGTTCAGCCTCGACTCACCTTCCCTGACCCACGCATCGACGCGATCCGCGGCGAGGTGGCGGTCGAAAGGGGCCCGCTCGTGCTCGCGCTCGAGTCAGTCGACCTTCCGCAGGGTGTCACGCTCGACCAGGTCCGCCTCGATACGTCGGCGCCCCTCGAAGGAACCGCAGCAGGTGCGACCGCTCACCTGAGCGTCGTCGCGCACGGCGCTGGAGGCGAGTGGCCGTACGGAGGCGCCCATACGGTCGCGTCGGAAGCCCTGGGCCCCGTGTCGCTGATCCCCTACTACCGGTGGGCCAATCGCGGGCCGTCGACCATGCGGGTGTTCACCCCCATCGCGGACAGCAACAGCGAGACCGCCTAGAACCAGCCGAGTCGGCGCAGCGACGCTCAGGCTCTAGCCACTCGTGATCGTCAACTCCTCTTCCTGGTACTCGTACGTGAGCGTGACGTCCTGCCAGCCATACAGGGGATCCCCGGCGTTCGGCCACTGGTTCGTCACGATCCCGTACACGTCGTCGGCCTCGAAGGGGATTCCGGCCGCGTTGAGTGCCTCGGCCGCCTTGTGAACGTTCATGCCCTCGACGTCCGGAACAGTCACCGTACGACTCGCGTTCAGCAACCACGCGCCCGCCATTAACAGGACAGCAACTCCCGCAAGCCGGATCAAGAGGTCGCGCAGGTCTCGCGTGCGCGACCAAGCGCGCCGGAGTCGCTCCACATCCTCTTGGAGCCGCGCCAACCACGACATATGCGCTCCCCCTTCAGTGGCTTAGGCGTCGATCACGATCGGGATGATCATCGGCCGGCGGCGCAACTTGGTCCCCACAAATCGACCGACGACGCGCCGCATCACCTGCTGAAGCTGGTGGTTGTCGACCGAGCCTGACTTCGCGGCCTCTTCGAGCGCCTTCTTCAGTTCCGGCATGATCGCGTCGAACACGCCGTCGCCCTCCGCGATGCCGCGGGCGTGGATGTCGGGGCCGGACAGCACGCGCCCGTTGGACGCATCCATCACCACAAACACGGACACGAAGCCCTCGTCCGCGAGGATGCGGCGGTCCTTGAGTTCGGACTCCGTCACCTCGCCCACCGAGGATCCGTCCACGTACATGTTGTGATACTCGATGGCCCCCACCACGTTGGCCTTGCCGTTCTTCATGTCGATGACCACGCCGTTCTCGGCAAACATCACGCGCTCGGGTGGTACGCCCGTCTTGATGGCCAGGTTGCCGTTGGCTTGCAAGTGGCGCACCTCGCCGTGGATCGGCATCACGTTCTTGGGGCGGATGATGTTGTAGCAGTACAGCAACTCGCCGGCCGACGCGTGACCGGAGACGTGCACACGCGCGGCACCCTGGTGGATCACGGTCGCGCCACGGCGCATGAGGCCGTTGATGACGCGGAACACCGCGTTCTCGTTGCCAGGAATGAGCGACGACGCGAGGATCACCAGGTCGCCCTTGCCCACCTCGACCTTGTGGTCGCCATTCGCCATGCGGCTGAGGGCCGCCATCGGCTCACCTTGAGAGCCGGTCGACATGAAGACGACCTTCTCCGGCGGCATCTGGTCGGCCTTCTTGGGGTCGACGAGTATCCCGTCCGGCACCGTCAGGTAGCCCATTTCTGCCGCGATCGTCATGTTGCGCACCATCGAACGCCCGACGAACGCGACGCGTCGGCCGTGGCGGTGTGCCGTGTCGATGACCTGCTGGACGCGGTGCACGTGGCTCGCGAAGGACGCCACCACGACGCGGCCGGTCGCGTTTCCAAAGAGGCGGTCGAGCGTCGGCGCGATCTCCACCTCAGACGTGGTGAAGCCGGGGTTCTCGGCGTTGGTGGAGTCCACCTGGAACAGGTCGACTCCCTCTTCGCCAAAGCGGGCGAACGAGCGGAGGTCGGTGATACGGCCGTCGAGCGGCAGCTGGTCCATCTTGAAGTCGCCCGTGTTGAGGAGGGTGCCAGCAGACGTGCGCACAAACACCGCGAGACCGTCTGGAATCGAGTGGTTGACGGCCACGAACTCGAGGTCGAACGCGTTGAGCTTCTCGCGCTGGCCCTCCTTGACGGCGAGCGTCACGGGCTTGATGCGGTGCTCCGCGAGCTTGGCCTCAAGGAACGCGAGCGTCAGTTGCGAACCCAGG
Source organism: Demequina sp. (assembly GCF_016278775.1). GTDB lineage: Bacteria > Actinomycetota > Actinomycetes > Actinomycetales > Demequinaceae > Demequina. Next base: position 21,612 of record NZ_JADQBF010000059.1, read on the forward strand.
ATGGGGATGTCTTGGCGCATGCGCAGCAGGAACGGCACGGCGCCGATGTGGTCCTCGTGCCCGTGCGTGAGCACCACGCCCTCGATGTCGTCGAGGCGGTCCTCGAGGTAACTGAGGTCGGGTAGCACCAGATCGACGCCCGGCTGGTTCTCTTCTGGGAAGAGCACGCCGCAGTCGATGATGAGCAAGCGGCCGTTGAGCTCGACCACGTGCATGTTGCGACCCACCTCGCCCAGTCCCCCGAGCGCGACCATGCGCAAGGTGTCGGGAGCGAGTGGCGGTGGGGTGGGCAGTTCGGGGTGAAAGTTCATGGAGTCATTCCTGCGGCCTCCAGGGCCGCTGTCAGTGCAACGTATTCGGCGTCGCTGTCGGGCAGGAGCGGCAGGCGCATTGCCCTGCTCGGAATCACTCCGGCCCAGTGCATGGCGGACTTGGCGTGTGTGGCGGCAGGCCCATTGAAGATAGCGGCGTGCACGGGCGCGAGCGCCTCGTGGATCCGCTCGGCCCCTGCAGTGTCGCCCGCCTCGAACGCCGCGATCATGGCGGCGACTTCACGGGAGGCGATGTGAGAGGAAACGGAGACGACGCCGACGGCGCCCACGCGCAAGAAGTCGAGCGTCAAGGGGTCATCGCCCGAATACCAGGCCAACCCGGTGCGCTCGATGCGCTCGGCCGCCTGCGGCACGTCGCCGGTGGCGTCCTTGACGGCCACGATGCGCGAGTGCCCGGCCAATTCATCCAGGGCCCAGTCGGACAGCGGAATCCCGGTACGGCCGGGAATGTCGTAGACCATGACGGGCAGTCCCGTCGCGCCAAGGATGGCCCGGAAGTGAGCGACCACCCCTGCTTGCGTCGGCTTCGAGTAGTACGGCGTCAAGGCGAGGATGCCGTCCGCGCCGTTCTCTTCACCCTGCTCGGCCATGCGCACGGCGTGGGCGGTGTCGTTGGAGCCTGCGCCGGTGAGCAGCGGGACGTCGGGGCCGACCGCCTCGCGCACGGCGCATAGCAGGTCGACCTTCTCTGGGGCGTGCGTGGTGGGCGCCTCGCCTGTGGTGCCGGAGAGCACGAGGCCATCGCAACCGCGCGACACGAGGTACTTTGCCAACCGTTGCGAGGACGCAAGGTCAATGGCGCCGCCGTCGTGCATCGGCGTCACCATGGCTGTCAGCACGGTGCCAAAGGGCTTCGTCATACGGCTAAACCTACCGTGTCGGCGTGTCGCTGCGGTGTGTCTGTGGGCCGAAAAGCCTGGTTGCGCGCTACGGCTTGGCGACCGACAGGATCAGCACGGCGTCGGTGACGGCCGTGAGTCCGTGACGCAGCGGTGGAATCTCGATGAGGTGACCCGCTTGAAGGCTCACCGACTCGTCGCCAGCGTGAAACTCGATCTGCCCCTCAAGCACCATGAGCGTCGCCTCTCCTGGGCTCTCGTGATCCTGAAGGGAGGCCCCCGCCGCGAGCGCGATGAGGTTCTTGCGCAACATTGTGGTGTGGTCCCCGAGCAGTTTGGCCGAACTGCGGCCGTTGGACGCTTCGCGCGCGGCGGCCAGGTGCTCGGTGGCCAGTACGTTGAGGTCGAGGGGTTTCATGGGGCTCCTTGTCGCGGGGCTGCGCAGCGTGCTTCGTCGCGGGGACCGCGAGGTGTGCTCCTGCCACGCTACCGCGCGCTGCCCCGCCGCACGCCAGTGCCCGTCGTAGGCTGAGACACGTGAACGCCATCCCCACGCCTTACGAAGACCTGCTGCGCGACGTGCTCGCCACCGGCACCCCCAAGGGCGACAGGACGGGCACCGGCACGCTGAGCACGTTCGGTCGCCAGATCCGCTACGACCTGCAGGCAGGCTTCCCGCTCCTCACCACCAAGCGAGTGCACGTCCGCTCGATTGTGGGCGAACTGCTGTGGTTCCTGCGCGGAGGCACCAACGTGCGCTGGCTACAGGAGCGAGGCGTCACCATTTGGGATGAATGGGCCGACGCCGACGGCGAATTGGGCCCCGTGTACGGCTACCAGTGGCGCTCGTGGCCGGCACCGGACGGCCGCCACATCGACCAGATCGCGAACGTCATCGAGTCCATCAAGAACAACCCCGACTCGCGCCGCCACATTGTGAGCGCCTGGAACCCAGCGCTGATCGACGAGATGGCACTGCCCCCGTGCCACGCGCTGTTTCAGTTCTACGTGGCAGACGGCAAGCTCAGTTGCCAGCTGTACCAACGCAGCGCTGACCTCTTCCTGGGAGTGCCCTTCAACATCGCGTCCTACGCGTTGCTGACGCACATGATCGCGGCGCAGACCGGCCTCGATGTTGGCGACTTCGTGTGGACTGGCGGCGACTGCCACATCTACTCCAACCACATGGAGCAGGTGCAGCTCCAGCTCAGCCGCGAGCCGTACCCCTACCCCACGCTGCGTCTGGCCGCGCGGCCAAGCCTCATGGACTACGAGATTGACGACGTCGAGATCGTGGACTACCGACACCACCCGGGCATCAAGGCGCCCATTGCGGTCTAGTCGATGAAGATCAAGGCCATCTGGGCCCAGGCGCGCGACCAGGCCGGCCGCCCCGTCATCGGGCTGGACGGCGGCATGCCGTGGCATCTTCCAGAGGACCTCGCCCACTTCAAGGCGCACACGAGCGGCCACGCCGTGATGATGGGACGACGCACGTGGGAGTCGCTGCCGCCCAGTTTCCGTCCGCTGCCCGGCAGGGCCAACATCGTCGTGACGCGCTCCGGCGCCACCTTTGAGGGAGCCGCGACCGCCTCATCGCTCGCCGACGCTCTCGCGGTGGCCGAGCGGCTGTCGCCAGGCACGGACGCGTGGATCATCGGCGGGGCCGGGCTGTTCACGGACGCCGCGGCCATCGCCGACGAGGTGGTGGTGACCGAGATCGACCTGGTCACCGAGGGAGACACCTTCGCGCCCGCCCTGGCCGACGACGATTGGGAGGTCGCGT
>NZ_JADQBF010000023.1 GCF_016278775.1 Demequina sp.
CGCCGCCGGGGGTGGTGGCGCTCGTGAGGAGACCCAGCGTGAGTCCGACCCCGATGCCAGCGAGTTGAAGCGCCATCGAGTTGACGGACAGCATCGTGGCGCGCTCTCGGGACGTCACGGCCTCGTGCGTCAGTTCGTCGAGGAGCGGGGAGCCAAGCCCGAGCAGCACGTAGAACGCCACGTACACGACAGCGATCACGGCTAGGGCAGAGACGCCAGCGGCCGCGAGCGCGCAGGCGGCACCAACGGATCCGACGAGCGCCACGCGTGACGGAGAGCGGAGTACGCGGGTAGCCAGGGGAGCCATTGCGGACCCCAGGGCTGAGCCTGCAAAGCCGAGCGTCGCTAGCAGCGCGTAGGTCGCTCCGGCCGATCTCCTGGAGCCGAGCACCTCCGCGAGGTGCGCTGGCATGAGCAACTCCATTCCTGCGAGCGCCACTCCCACCGCCGCAATGACCATCAGGAGGCGTCGCAGCATGGGGTGCGTTGCCGCGAGCCGCACGCCCGCGGCGATCGTTGACGGCACGGCTTTGGCGACTTCTCCAAGGCGGAGCGCGACGGAGCGCCGGGGCTCCGTCACCCAGGCCATGACGAGGCCCGCCTGGATGAGCGCCGCGACGGCGGCGACGAGGAACGGGGTAGACAGTGCGATGAGCGGGGCATCGCTCGCCGGTAGCCGCGTGAGCGTCAGGACGCTGCCGGCGCCGATGGTGCCGATGGCCAAGGCGATCGATTCGCCTGCCGCCGCCTGGGACAGCCCGCCGCGAATGGGGGCATCGACAGAGATCTCGCGTGACCGATCCACGTACCAGGACTGCAAGGGCCCTGAGTCCAGGGCGCGTGCGAGGCCACGGATTGCGGCGGCTGCGGCAAGCACGGCGAAGGACGTGCCGAGTGCTGTGACGATGGCCGCCGCGACCGACATCAGTGCGGCAGCGACCAGGACGGGCCGGCGTCCCACCACATCGGAAAGCCCGCCGGTCGGCAGTTCGAACGCCATGGTGGTTGCGCCGTAGATCGCCGCCGTCATGCCTATCTGCCCGAGCGAAAGGCCACGCGCCTGACCGATCAGCACGAGCGCCGGGACGGTGAGCCCCGTGGGCAGCCACCGCAAGGCGGTCAGCATGACGAAGCGGCGGCGGATCTGTGAGAGGTTCATGCGTCCATGTCCGAAGGGGCCGCCGGAGCGCCAGGGAAGGCGTAGGCGAAGAACCTCACTGCTCGGGCGCCGTCCGGTCGGGTGTCGAGCGCCGAGTCGCGGCCAGTGAACGGTGCGAAGAGGTCGTAGATCCCCTGGGTGACACGCGCCAGTTCTTCGGGCGTGAGCCAACTCACCAAGTCCGTGGAAAGCGATGCCGCCTTCCACGGCTCGGGCTCATGGCCCCTTCTTGCGACGAATGAGCGCCACGCGGCCATGCGGTAGTCGTCGACGGCTTCGCCCACGGCCCGTGCGGCGGCCTCGCCCCCTGGGCCGTCGTCGGCGATGAAGATGCCCTCGTCGCGGGAGGCCCAGTAGCGCTCCCTGCCTCGCCCGCCCTCCACGCGGTGGACATGAGCGAACTTTGCCAATTGCCTGAGGTGGTAGGAGCAGTTGGCTGGAGACTCGCCCAACCGCTCGGCGCACTGGCTCGCCGTGAGGGGTCCCTCGGCGAGCAGGTCGAGGAGAGCGAATCGGACGGGGTGTGCGAGGGCGCGCAGCTCTTTGGGGTCGTCGATGCGGCGCACGGGCCACGGGGGTCGCGGAGAGTTGTCAGGTGGGCGGGAGTCGTCGCGCATAGTGTTGAAAGTACTCTTTCGAAAGAACTATTGCAATAGCGAGCGAGCAAGGCGCACCGCCAGTCACGGGAGGTGTATCAGTGCGAGATTCCCGAGCGGCCGTAGAGGCGGCGCAGGGGAGCGGGGGCCCACCAATTCCAGTCGCCCAACAGGGTCATTGTCGCGGGCACCAGCAGCATCCTGACAAGGGTGGCGTCGAGCAAGACTGCAATGGCCAAGCCGATGCCGACCTCCTTGATCACGAGCATCGAGCCGCTCGCGAAGCCAAGGAACACGATGATGATGACGGCTGCGGCAGACGTGATGATGCGCCCCGAACGCTGCAAGCCCTTGCGCACCGCCACATCATTGCTTTCGCCTGCGTCTACTTGCTCCTTGATGCGCGCGAGGAGGAACACCTCGTAGTCCATCGCCAGACCAAAACCGAAGGCGATGATGAGCACCAACACGTACGTCTCGATTCCGCCGGTCGAGGTGAAGTCGAGTAGCCCCTCAAGATTTCCGTCCACGAAGATCCAGGAGACGATGCCCACGCTCGCGGCCAGTGACAGCCCGTTGATCACGAGCGTCTTGACCGGCACCAACAGGGACCCCGTCATGAGAAACAGCAAGATGAAGGTTGCGAGCACCACAAGTCCCACGGCCCAGGGGGCTCCTTGAGACAGCGAGTCGACAAAATCCACCTGGATGGCTGCCTGGCCCCCGAGGTACACCACGAACGGCGCGTCGAGCGCCCGCACGTCGCGCAGGAGCGAAGTCCCCTCCTCGCTCGCCTCGTCGGAGTGGGCGGTGACGATGCCAGCCATGGCCATTCCATCGGGGCCCGGCTGTGCCGGGGTCACGCGCACCACCCCCTCAAGTGCTGAAACCTGCGCCAACCACCTGTCCAACTCGGCTGCGGTCGCATCGGCGACCACCTGAATGTCCGGCTCTGCCAGCGCGGGGTAATGCGCGTCGAACACCTCGATGAACTGACGGCTCTCGTTCGATGCGGGGAGCAGCTCCTCTTGGGAGTTGCGCACCGCGACGTTGGCCAACGGGCTCGCCAACACCACCAGCAAAGCGGTCACGGCGCCGACCACCACCCACGGACGGCGCTGGACGGTGCGAGCCAGACGCTCAAAGAAGCCGTGCTCGGATTGCACGTCAGCAGTGCGCCGCAGTATGGCGCGCAGCACGGGCACCTGGTGTAGCACGGAGACGCGCGCCATGCGATCGCCATAGAGGTACACGACCGCAGGCACCAGAGTGAGGGCGGCAGCGAGGGCCATCACCACGACGCCCAGAGCGGCGCCGCCGATGCCACGGATCAGTTCGGCCCCAAAGACGAGCATGCCGCCTACCGAGATGGCCACGGTCACGGACGAGAAGAACACGGTGCGACCGGCTGTGGTGAGGGTCGCCACGAGCGACTCGGCGCGAGCCTCGTGCGTCGCGTCGTTCCCCCGGGCGGCGAGTTCCTCCCGATAGCGCGAGACGATGAGCAGGCCGTAGTCGATCGACAGGCCGATTCCAAGGACAGTCACCACGTTGATGGCGGACTCATCCAAAGCGATGGGATACGAGAACGCAAAGAGAACCGCCCAGCCCCCGGCGATCGACGCGAGGGCGCCAACGAGCGGCGCGGAGGCCGCGAGGAAGCCGCCGAACACCAGCACCATCACGAGCAGCGCGACGGGCAAGGCGACCGCTTCACCCGTCACGAGATCGGCCTGCATTTGGCTGGTGAAGTCGTCGTACAGGAGGGGGTCGGAGTAGACGAGCACGTCGCCCTCGCCCTGATAGGCATCGGTGAACACCTGGGTAGCCGCACGGTGCGTCGGCAGGGGATCGTCGTCGAGGGGTGCGTACGCGACGATCACCAGCAGCGACCGGCCGTCGGACCCGACGAGCGGGTTGGCGCCGGGCGCGGCGGCCGGGTCACGACCGTCGGCGCGCAACTCCCCGATTGCGGGGCCGGGGATCGTGCCGTATGGCGTGGTCACCGCGCCCACGCGCTGACCCGTGGCCACCTGCGTGGCGGCGTCCGTGACCGCCGTCTGGGTGTCGGTCTCAGTAGCGTCAACACCCTGAACCAGGAACGAGAGTTGCGGCCCCGTGTCGGCGGGTGCGGCCTCCTGCATGAACTCGTACACAAACGTCGAATCGGCGCTCTTGACCGTCGGCACACCGGTCTCGGTGCGTTCGTAGAGGTTGCCGTCGCCGACTCCCAGCAACGAGAGTGCGAGCATGGCAGCGGCGGCAAGGATCCACGCCACGATGGTGACGACGGGATGGCGGGCGACGGCGTGGGCGATGGCGGCGAACACGTCAGCCATCGTAGGGCACACCCGAGCGCGTTCCGCGGGCGACCGCGCAGTCATACCCGCCACCTACAGTGGAGTCCGTGGACCTCTTCGACGCCGCCAGGATGGACGGCACCGGCGTGCCCGCTCCAAGCGCGTCGGCGCCGCTCGCCGTGCGGATGCGGCCCCTGACTCTCGACGAGGTCGTGGGCCAGTCTCACTTGCTAGGGGAGGGCGCGCCGCTCGCGCGTCTCATCGGTCACAGCACTCCCGCCACGAGCGTGATCCTGTGGGGTCCGCCTGGGACGGGCAAGACGACCCTCGCGTACCTGGTGGCAGGCAAGCGCAGATTCATCGAGCTCAGCGCGGTGACCGCTGGCGTCAAGGACGTGCGAGCCATCATCGAGGACAGCAAGCGGCGACTCGCCACGGGGGAGCGGGAGACCGTCGTCTTCATTGACGAGATCCACCGCTTCACGCGCAGTCAGCAGGACGTGCTCCTGCCCGCCGTGGAGAACCGCTGGATTACCCTCATCGGCGCCACCACAGAGAACCCATCGTTCTCCGTGGTGGGTCCGCTGCTGTCTCGGTCCCTGTTGTTGACACTGAAGCCGCTCACGGACGCCGACATCGGCGCGCTCCTCGATCGGGCCATGGCGGATCCGCGCGGCCTGGGCGGCGACGTCACTGTGGACGCCGACGCCAGGGCGCACATGGTGCGGGTGGCTGGCGCAGACGCCCGCAAGGCACTCACCTTGCTCGAGTCGGTGGCAGAAGCGGCGGCGGACAATGACGGGGTCATCACGGCGGCGGTGACCGAATCGGCCATGGACGCGGCGCTCGTCGCTTACGACAAGTCCGGCGACCAGCACTACGACGTGATCAGCGCCTTCATCAAGTCGGTGAGGGGATCGGACGTCGACGCCTCCCTGCACTACTTGGCTCGCATGGTGGTGGCGGGGGAGGACCCCCGCTTCATCGCACGCAGGCTCGTCATCCTTGCCTCTGAAGATGTCGGTCTTGCGGATCCTCAGGCGCTGCTCATCGCCCAGGCGGCGGCCGATGCCGTGAGCTTCATCGGCATGCCGGAGGGACGCATCCCGCTAGGGGAGGCCACGGCGTATCTCGCGTTGGCGCCAAAGTCCAACCGGTCGTACCTGGCGATCGACGCGGCCATCGCCGACGTGCGCGCGGGGAAGGCCGGCGTCGTCCCCTCCCACTTGAGGGACGCCCACTACGCGGGAGCAGAAGGACTCGGCCACGGCAAGGGATACCAGTACTCCCACGATGCCGCACACGGTGTCGCAGCGCAGGAGTATCTGCCGGACTCGCTGGCCGGTTCTCGGTACTACCGGCCCACGGAGCACGGGAACGAACGCTCGATCACGGAGCGGCTTGCCACGCTGCGCAGGCTCCTGGGGCGCGAGAACTGACTTTCCGCCAGTTCTTGCTATCATTGGCGTCTGCCCTCGCGGACGGTTGGCTGCTGTCGCCGCGACATCACAGATAGTGAACGGCTCTGGCGTGTCTCGACACGCCCACACTTAAGGAAAGTAATGACTCAGGTTCAACGCGCGCGCCGCCAGGTGCGCCTGTCCCGCGCTCTCGGTATTGCGCTCACCCCCAAGGCAGTCAAGCACTTTGAGAAGCGTCCCTACCCGCCAGGCGAGCACGGCCGTACCGCACGCCGCAAGGAAAGCGACTACGCCGTCCGTCTGCGCGAGAAGCAGCGTCTTCGCGCCCAGTACGGCCTGCGAGAGAAGCAGATGGCGCGCACGTTCGAAGAGGCTCGCAAGGAGGCAGGCCTGACCGGTGAGGCCTTCGTCGAGTTGCTCGAGATGCGACTCGACGCGCTCGTGCTTCGCGCCGGATTCGCCCGCACCATCCTGCAGGCCCGCCAGACGGTGTTGCACCGCCACATCCTCGTCGACGGCAAGATCGTCGACCGGCCGTCGTTCCGGGTGTCGCCAGGCCAGACCCTCCAGGTCAAGGCCAAGGCCGTCACCATGGAGCCCTACATGGCCGCGGCAGCAGGCGCACACCGTGACGTCCTGCCAGAGGTGCCCGACTACCTGGACGTTCAGCTCGAGAAGCTGACGGCTCAGTTGGTGCGTCGGCCCAAGCGCGCCGAGGTTCCGGTCATCTGCGAAGTGCAGTTGGTCGTTGAGTACTACGCGCGCTAAGACGCACTAGTCTCTTTGCAGACCTGAACCAACGTCCGCCGGGCCCATGGCACAAGTCGGGGCCCGGCGTCGTTGTCTCGTGTGGAGGTAGTGATGCGTACCGCGGAAATCAGCAAGCGCTGGCTCGAGTATTTCGAGTCCCAGGGTCACGCCGTCGTGCCCTCGGCGTCGCTGATATCTCCCGACCCGTCGCTGCTGTTCACCGTGGCGGGGATGGTGCCGTTCATCCCGTACATCATCGGGTCAGAGACGTCGCCGCACCCGCGCATTGCCACCGTGCAGAAGTGCATTCGCACCAAGGACATCGAAGAGGTCGGCAAGACCACCCGCCACGGGTCGTTCTTCCAGATGTTGGGCAACTTCTCGTTTGGCGACTACTTCAAGGAAGGCGCGATTCAACTCGCGTGGGACTTCCTGACTGGTCCGGAGTCTGAGGGCAAGCTCGGCCTCGAACCGGACCGCTTCTGGGTCACCATCTGGGAGAAGGACGACGACGCCTACGGGTACCTCACCGACGTGGGCGTCAACCCTGACCACATTGTGCGCCTGACGCGTGAAGAGAACTTCTGGGACACCGGTCAGCCGGGTCCCGCTGGCCCCTGCGCCGAATGGCACTACGACAGGGGCCCCGCCTACGGGCCAGAGGCGGTGGGTGGCACTGTCGACCCCGGCGGTGACCGTTACCTCGAGATCTGGAACCTGGTGTTCGACCAGTTCCTGCGGGGACCCGGCTCCGGCAAGGACTACCCGCTCATCCGTGAGCTCGACCAGAAGGCCATCGACACCGGCGCAGGCTTGGAACGCATCGCGTTCCTCAAACAGGGCGTGGAGAACTTCTTCGAGATCGACGAGGTCTTCCCCGTGATCGCCAAGGCAGAGGAACTCTCGGGGCGCACGTACGGCACAGACGGCGACGACGACGTTCGCTTCCGTGTGATCGCAGACCACGTGCGGTCGTCGCTCATGCTGATCGGCGACGGCGTGACGCCAGGCAACGAGGGTCGTGGCTACGTCCTGAGGCGTCTCTTGCGCCGTTCCGTCCGGTCCATGCGGCTGCTGGGCGTCACCGAACCCTCGCTCGTCGCTTTGATCACGACCAGCTACGAGGCGATGCGGGCGTCGTACCCCGAGCTCGACAAGGTCATTGACCACATCGCGGCCGTTGCGAGCGCAGAAGAGGAGGCCTTTGCGCGCACCCTCACGCAAGGCACCTCGCTCTTTGATGACGCCGCCGCCAAGGCAAAGTCCGCTGGCGGACGAGTCTTGGGTGGCAAGGAGGCGTTCACGCTGCACGACACGTACGGCTTCCCGATTGACCTGACGCTTGAAATGGCGTCCGAGCAGGGCCTCACGGTTGACGAGGGCGCTTTCCGCTCGCTCATGCAGGAGCAGCGCGACCGCGCACGTGCCGACGCCAAGGCCAAGAAGGGCGCCCACGGTGACTTTGGCGCCTACCAAGAGATTGCCGCCAAGACACCTTCCGTGTTCCGCGGTTACGACGAGCTTCAGGTGCAGTCCACGGTGGTCGCCCTCATCAAGGACGGTGTGGGCGTGCCCGCCGCTTCGGTGGGCGAGTCGGTCGAGCTGATCCTTGCCGAGACTCCCTTCTACCCCGAGTCCGGCGGTCAAGACGCGGACACCGGTGAGATCCGTGGCTCGAATGCGACCCTCGACGTGATGGACGTGCAGCGTCCGATCAAGGACGTCATCGTCCATTCGGTGAAGGTCGAAGAGGGCACCATCGCTATAGGCGACGTCGTGTCAGCCGAGGTTGACCCGCTCAACCGCAGGCTCGCCTCGAAGGCGCACTCGGCAACCCACCTCATCCACTCAGCCCTGCACGAGGTGCTCGGCAAGCAGGCCAACCAGGCGGGTTCTTACAACAAGCCCGGCTACATGCGCCTCGACTTCTCGTGGACACAAGGCGTCTCTGGTGCGGCCAGAAGTGAGATTGAGGACATTGCCAACCGCGCCATCCGCGAGGAGCTCCCGGTCGACACCAACATCATGTCTCTCGACGAGGCGAAGGCGCTTGGCGCCATGGCCCTGTTCGGGGAGAAGTACGGGGACCGCGTACGCGTGGTCGAGATCGGTGGGCCGTTCTCTCGCGAGCTGTGTGCGGGAACTCACGTGGATAACTCGGGCCAGGTCGGACTGCTCACGGTGACCGGCGAGGGATCTGTGGGCTCGGGCGCGCGCCGCATCGAGGCGCTCGTGGGCGCCGATGCCTTCAGCCACCTTGCTGCCGAGCGGTCCATCGTCAGCGAGTTGACCGCGTCGCTCAAGACGCAGCCCCACGAGCTTGCCGGCAGAGTGCACTCCTTGGTGGAGCGGCTCGCCCACGTCGAGAAGGAGCTCGCAGGAATGCGTCAACGGGCACTCCTTGCGGCAGCTGCCGGAATAGCGGGCGATGCCTCAGACGTCTCCGGAATCCGCCTCGCCAGCCTCGCGGTCTCCGACGCTGGCAGCGCCGAAGACCTGCGTGCCCTCGCGCTCGATGTGCGCGCCAGACTGGGCGACGGCCAACCCGTCGTGGTCGCGTTGGCGGCAGATATCGATGGCAAGCCCTCGATCGTCGTCGCCACCAATGCCCCCGCGAGGGATGCGGGGTTGCGTGCAGGGGACCTGGTCAAGATCGCCTCGCAGGCACTCGGAGGCGGTGGCGGCGGCAAGCCAGACCTCGCCCAGGGAGGCGGCCAAGATTCGATGGCGATTCCTTCGGCGCTTGACGCGATTGCCGCATCAGTGGGCGGGCGTGGTTAGGGGAGCGCGCATCGGCGTCGACGTGGGTACTGTCCGTGTTGGCGTCGCAGCGAGCGATCCCGACGGCATCATGGCCTTCCCCGTAGAAACGGTTGATCGCCTCGGAGAGTCGGCCGCCAGAGTAGCCGCGATCGCGGCGGAACGCGATGCCATCGAAATCTACGTCGGGTTGCCGCGACACCTGTCAGGCAGCGAGGGCATCTCGGCTGCGGACGCGCGAGCATTCGCCTCGCTGATCGCGGAACGCGTCGACATTCCCGTCCGTTTGGTGGACGAGAGGCTGTCGACGACGTCCGCGTCGCGCTCAATGCGCGAGGCCGGCCGAAACTCGAAGAGCCAACGATCGACTATTGACCAGGCCGCCGCCGTCGTTATCCTCGATACAGTCTTGGATGCTGCGAGGCGGGGGAATCTGGGTACAGTGGCCACAACGGTGGCCCGCGAGGAGAACCATGACTGACCTGTTCGAAGCCGAGGCGACAACGACGACGTCGTTGGACTTGCGTCGGGTGCAGCGACTCCAGCGCCGCGCGAGGCGACGCAAGTGGGCGCTCGTCTTGATCTCCATCGGCTTGGTGGTCGTGGCTATTGCCGGTTCGTACGCGTACAACTTTGTGACCACCACCTTCGAGCGCGACAGCACGGAGATCGCCGACTACGACGGTCTGGGCCAAGGCGTCGTCCAGGTGGTCATCGAGTCCGGTGACACGGGCGAGGAGATCGCGGCGACGCTCTACAGTTCAGGTGTCATTGCCTCCGAGCAGGCCTTCATCTCCGCAGCACGGGCCAACCCAGACTCCTCTGGGATCAAGCCGGGCTTCTACTTCATGTCACGGGAAATGAAGGCAGAGTACGCCCTACTCGCTCTGCTCGACCCGAACAATCGTGACCTGCGCAAGGTCACCATGGTCGAAGGCAAGTCCCTCGATTACTACTACGACAAGATCGCCTCGCTGACGGGCTACTCGATAGAAGAGGTCGAGGCTGCGGCGGAGGACACCGAGGCTTTGGGCCTTCCCCCGGAGGCGAACGGCAATCTTGAGGGATGGCTGTTCCCGTCGACGTACAACTTCAACCCTGGCGTGACGCCGTCCGACATGCTGCGAAAGATGATCGCCACCACCATCGAGGTGCTCGACAGCCACGGCGTTGCTCCAGAAGACCGCTTGCGGATCCTGACGATTGCCTCGCTCATTGAGATGGAGGCGGGTCTCGACGTGGACCGGCCGCTCATCTCCGGCGTGATCTACAACCGCCTTGATCGGGAAATGAAGCTCGAACTGGACGCGACGGTGAAGTACATCGCCCCGTCAGACGGCCCGTTCGTCAGCGCCGACGACAAGAAGGTCGACTCGCCATACAACACGTACATGTATACGGGGCTCCCGCCAGGTCCGATCTCGGGCTCAGGAGAGGCTTCGATCGAGGCAGCCGTCGCTCCGGCCAGCCACAACTACGTGTTCTACGTCACCGTCAACCTCGAGTCGAGGGAAACGCGCTACGCAGAGACGTACGACGAGCACCTCAAGAACACCCAGATACTCCAACAGTGGATCGCAGACAACACGTAGGACGGACGGTGCGACGCCGGGCGGCGGTTCTCGGTTCCCCGGTGTCGCACTCCCTGTCGCCTGTGCTCCATACGGCGGCCTACAAAGCGCTGGGGATCGGTTGGGAGTACGAAGCAATTGAGGTGGACCAGGCTGGCCTGGAGGGATTCCTCGCCGGTTTGGATGACGCATGGGCAGGGCTATCACTGACAATGCCACTCAAGGCCGAGGCCGCGCGCCTGGCCGACTTCGTGGAACCTCAAGCGAGGCTTGTGGGCACCGTCAACACCCTCGTCCCGTCCGGTGTGGGCGAGTATCGACAGTGGGTGGGGGCCAACACCGACATTCATGGGGTGACTGCGGCTTTCGCCGAGGTCGGCGTCTCGCGGTGCACAAGCGCCGTGGTGGTGGGGGCAGGTGCGACCGCCACCTCAGCAATTGCCGCCTTCGGCTCCATCGGCGCCGTGCGTCCTCGCGTCATCGTGAGAAGCAGGGCGAGGGCCGGTGCGCTCATGCGCGCGGCTTCCAAGATGGGCGTGCAACCTCGATTTGTTGACCTTGACTCTTCAGAAGCGATCGAAGCACTTGAGCAAGCGGACGTCGTGGTGTCGACCGTTCCCGTCGAGGCTGGCGCCGCACTGGGTGGCCGGCTTCGCGCGGCCCAGGCGACCACGCAGGGGCATCTGCTGGATGTCGTGTACTCGCCGCTGGTGACTCCACTGGCGCAGTCCTGGTCCCAAGGGGGAGGGGCGACCATCTCAGGCGTGCGGATGTTGCTGCATCAGGCGGGCGAGCAAGTGCGCCTGATGACCGGACTGAACGCACCCATGGGGGCCATGGAGGCGGCTCTGAACAGGGTGTTGACTACGTCATAACGCCTTCACCTAAGGTCGCTGCCGATGTTATGTTCGGCTCCTGAGTTTCGGGGGCGACTAACGGGCCGGGAGACCGAGTGCGACAACTAGGTGAGATTCTCATCGCAGAAGGTGCTGTGACCGAGCACCAGTTGATGGACGCCATCGATGAGCAGCGCAGCAGGGGTCAGACGCTGGGCCGCACCCTCGTGGAGCTTGGCCTGATCACCGAGTCTCAGTTGGTGCGCTCGCTGGCGCAGCAAGTGGGCATGGAGTTCGTGGACCTGAGTTCCTACGCGGTTGACCAATCCGCGGTGGCCTTGGTCCCCGCAGTCTTGTGCCGACGTCACAACGCTCTGCCCATCGCGCGCGATGGCGATGTTCTCAAGCTGGCCATGGCGAACCCGAGCAACGTCGTTGCCGTGGACGATTTCCGTTCGGCTTCGCGCATGCAAGTCGTCCCCGTCATCGCCACTCATGACGACGTGGCTGGCGCGATCGATCGCTATTGCCGCGCCGATACCGAACTCGACGAGCTCCAAGAGGAGCTTGGCGAGGTCGGAGACATGGCTGGCGATCTCAGCGGGCTATCAAGCTCCGTGGAAGACGACGCGCCCATCGTGCGGTTCGTCAACCTGCTCATCACCCAGGCGATCTTGGACAGGGCTTCCGACATTCACATCGAGCCTGGCGAGAAGGACATGGCCATCCGGTATCGCATCGATGGCGTGTTGCACGAGATGCAACGAGCCCCGAGAGCCTCGGCCGCTGGTGTGGTGTCCCGCCTCAAGATCATGAGCGACATCGACATCGCCGAGCGTCGCAAGCCCCAGGATGGTCGCCTGTCCGTCACCCACCAGGGTCGCAAGATTGACCTCCGTGTCGCCACTCTTCCCACGGTGTGGGGCGAGAAGGTGGTCATGCGTATCCTCGACAACACGACCGCGGCTCTCGATCTTGAGGACCTTGGCCTCAGCGAGTCGAACTCGTTCCGTTACCGCAAGTCATTTACCAAGCCCTACGGCATGATTCTGGTGACGGGCCCCACGGGTTCCGGAAAGTCGACCACCCTGTACGCGACGCTCAACCAGATTGCGCGCCCGGAGATCAACGTCATTACCGTCGAGGACCCCGTCGAGTATCGGATCCCTGGTATCAATCAGGTGCAAGTGAACCCCAAGGCGGGGCTGACGTTCGCAGCGGCCCTCAGGTCGATTCTTCGTGCGGACCCTGACGTGGTGCTGGTGGGCGAGATTCGCGACAAAGAGACCGCCCAGATCGCGATCGAGGCCGCCCTGACGGGCCACCTGGTCCTGTCGACCCTCCACACCAACGATGCGCCTTCAGCGGTGACGCGGCTCATCGAGATGGATGTGGAGCCGTTCCTTGTGGGATCGGCTGTCGACTGTGTCGTCGCGCAGCGGCTCGCCCGTCGCCTGTGCACCAACTGCCAAGAGGACCAGGCGTTCCCCACGAGCCAGCTGCCGGACAAGATCAGACCGTTCGTCGACGGTGTCGAGACGACGCTGTCGGTGCCCATCGGGTGTTCGCACTGCTCGCAGACCGGTTACCGCGGCCGCCTTGCCCTGCACGAGATTATGGTGGTGGACGAGGACTTGGAGCGGCTTGCGGTGGCACGGTCGTCCTCCGCTGAGATCGGGCGGGTGGCCGTCACCAATGGCATGGAGACTTTGCTGATGGATGGTTGGGCCAAGGTTCAAGCGGGGCTCACGTCCCTTGAGGAATTGCTGAGGGTCGCGAAGTGATGAGCAAACCGCCAACGAAGCCAGGAGGCTATGCCCGATGAATACGCACTTCGACCCATCACAACGGGACGAGTATGCCGCGCCATCAGCGCCCCGGCAGAGCCCGGTCCCGAGCGGCGACATTCCTCGCCAAGGACCACCTGCCGGCGTTCCGCACCAGGCACCTCAGGGACCGGTTCCGCAGGGCTACGGAGCCCCGGCCACCTCTCCCGGTGGTGCTCCCGCGCCGCGCAACGACACCGGCCCGATCATGCCCGGTCCGCCGACGCCCACCCAACAGCCCTCAGACGTTCCAGGGATCAATTCCCCAGCCAAGCAGCAGCGCGTCGGCATGGCGCAAGAGGCGCAGCCGGGCGATCTGGACGTGGCAAATGCGTTGAGGGCGATGCTGCGTACCGGCGCATCCGACCTTCACCTGACCACGGGCGCCCCGCCTATGGTGCGCCTCGACGGCCAGCTGGCCGCCTTGCCCGGTTTTGAGGTGCTCAAGCCCGACAGCCTGCAGCGCTCGCTGTATTCGATGCTCACCCAGAAGCAACGCGAGAAGTTCGAGGAGGACTTCGAACTCGACTTCTCCCACGCGCTCGTGGGCGAGGCCCGCTTCCGTGTCAACATCTATCGGCAGAGGGACTCACTCGGCGCCGCGTTCCGGGTCATTCCCTACGAGATCAAGCCGCTGGAGGCTCTCGGTATCCCACCGTCGGTATCCGCTTTCGCGGCCCTCCCGCGCGGTCTGGTGCTGGTGACAGGGCCCACCGGATCAGGCAAGTCGACCACTCTCGCGTCGCTTGTCGATCTCGCCAACCGGTCGCGGAGCGCGCACATCATGACGGTGGAAGACCCCATCGAGTTTCTTCACCGTCACAAGCGGAGCCTGGTCAACCAACGCGAGGTGGGCTCCGACACTCACTCCTTCCAGGCCGCGTTGCGTCACGTCTTGAGGCAAGACCCAGACATCATCCTCATTGGCGAGATGCGCGACCTCGAGACCATCCAGGTCGCGTTGACAGCGGCGGAGACAGGGCACTTGGTGTTCGCCACGCTGCACACGCAGGATTCCGCGCAGACTATCGACCGCATCATCGACGTGTTCCCCTCCGGCCAGCAGGGTCAGATCCGCACGCAACTCGCGACGGCCGTTCAGGGCATCGTGTGCCAGACGCTCATGAGGCGGGCAGACGGACCGGGGCGAGCCGCCGCAGTCGAGGTGCTCATCGCCACGCCAGCTATTCGCAATCTCATCAGGGAAGGCAAGAGTCACCAGATCTACACCGCGTTGCAAGCGGGTGCGAGTCTTGGCATGCAGACCATGGATCAGCACCTCGCGGAACTGGTGAAGAACGGCACGGTGGCCTACGAGGCCGCGGTCGAGATGTGCCACAGTGTCGAAGAGTTCAAGCGCCTCTGCGGCAGAGCCGCCAACTAGGTTCGGAGGTCTGACGCCATGGCAACTCCCACCAAGAAGTACGAGTTCACTGCCCGTGACGCTTCTGGCAAGGTGCAGAAGAGCACGATGGAGGCGCCCTCAGAGACGACGGTTGCTGCTCGCCTGAGGGACAAAGGACTGACTCCGCTGCATGTGGCGGAGACGGGCGGCAAGGGACTGAACAAGGAAATCTCGATCCCGGGCCTGAGCAACAAGATCACGCTGAAGGACATCGCGATCATGGCCCGGCAGCTCGCCACCATGATCAGTTCAGGGTTGTCATTGTTGAGGGCGCTCATGATTCTTGCCGAACAGACGGAGAGCAAGCCGCTCGCGAAGGTGCTCGGGGAGGTCAGGGGCGACGTCGAAGCGGGTCAGAGTTTCTCGAAGTCGCTGAGCAAGCACCCAAACGTCTTCCCGCCGATCATGATCAACATGGTCAAGGCGGGGGAGGTGGGCGGCTTCCTCGACGACGCTCTGCTGTCGATCGCGGCGAACTTCGAAAACGAGGTGGCACTCCGCGGCAAGATCAAGTCCGCCATGACCTACCCCGTGGTCGTGTTCTTCATCGCGATTCTGGGCGTGTCGGCGATGTTGCTCTTCATCGTGCCCGTCTTCGCGGGGATGTTCGACAATCTTGGGGGCGAGTTGCCGTTCGCGACCCAGGTGCTCGTGACCTTGTCGACCATTCTCAAGTTCGGGTCGCCGTTCTTTGTCGTCGGAGCCATTCTGTTCGCCGTGTGGTGGGGCCGCAACAAGAACCGCTACGAGATCCGGGCGCGAGTGGATCCCATCAAGTTGAAGATGCCAGTGTTTGGGCTGCTCATGCGAAAGATCGCATTGGCCCGCTTCACACGAAACTTTGGCGCTATGGTGAGGGCTGGCGTCCCCATCTTGCAGGCCCTCGACATTGTGGGCCAGGCCTCAGGAAACGTGGTGATTGAAAAGGCGACGAGCGCGGTACAGGATTCGGTGCGACGCGGGCAATCGTTGGCCGGGCCTCTCGCGCAGCACCCCGTCTTTCCTCCCATGGTGGTGCAGATGATGGCGGTGGGAGAGGACACCGGCGCCCTCGACGTCATGCTTGACAAGATCGCCGACTTCTACGATCAAGAAGTGGAATCCACCACAGAGCAGTTGACCTCGCTCATCGAGCCAATCATGATAGCCGTGCTGGGTACTTTGATCGGTGGCATGGTGATTGCGCTGTATATGCCGATTTTCAAGGTATTCGACTTGATCGGGTAAAACTTCACATTTGCACACACAACGTGCGCCGTCTCATCCGTGAGGCGGCGAACGGCCCCGGATCACGTTCGGGGCTTTGACCCTAACAATGAGAAAGGCACGACATGCTCGCAAAGATTCGTAAGCGTCTCGAGGAGAAGGAAGAGGGCTTCACCCTCGTCGAACTCCTCGTCGTCATCATCATCATCGGCATCCTCGCCGCCATCGCCATTCCGCTGTACCTGAACCAGCAGGCGAAGGCCAAGGACGCCGCCACCAAGTCCGACCTGAAGAACGCGCAGATCGAGCTTGCCAGCCAGATGGTCGAAGACCCCGAGTTGGCTTCTGTCGACCTCTCGTGGTTCGACAAGTCTCCCGGAACCTCCTTTGTCGCTGCGACCGTCAGCGTCGGCGCGGAGTCCTTCTGCATCCAGGCGACCAACCCGAACGGTTCACAGAAGACCTTCAGCATCAACCAGACGGGCAACCTGACCACGGCGACCTGCTAGTAGTCTGAACTGTTTGGCACGAAGTATGACGTTGCGGTTGCGCGGTGCGCCCGGGCCTTGATGGCGGGGTGTACCGCGCAACACGCGCGACCGAAGGGAGCGGCGTGAGAGCGAAGGCGGGCGACGACGCAGGCTTCGGCATCGCCGAGGCTCTTGTGGCGATCCTGCTCTTTGGCATCTTGGCCGTGGCGCTTGTGCCGCCGATCATCCTTGCGTTGCAAGTTTCTGCGCGCGCCACCATCATCGCCACCGCCTCTCAGGTGGCAAACGAACGCATCGAACTCGCACGAGCCGCGAATGGCTCTTGTAGCGACTTCCACGATTTCTTGCGCGCACCGATCCCCACGTACGACGACGCCCGTGGGGTCGAGTTCACGGTGAACCAAACGCCATCGGCCGCGACGGCGTCCTCCTATGTGGTAAGCCCCGCAGGCGGCGCAGGCGATGCCGACAGTGACGGGTTGCTCGACTCCTTCTGTGACGGGTCCACTGTCGATGTGATCAGCTTCAACGTCGACGTGGTGTCGACCGCTCCGAACAACCCCGATGCCGCGCAAGCCACCACGCTCATCGCGGTTCCCGGGTTCGGAGACTGAGATGAGACGCGTGCAGCGTGACGACGAGGGCTTCACCCTGGTGGAACTCATCGTGTACATGGTGCTGTTCGGAATCGTCGGCACGATGGTCGTGATGCTCGTGTGGAATGGATACAGGAGTCAGCTCAACGTGACCGAGACGACGTACAACAGCGGCAATCTCCAGAACGCCGCAACCGCGCTCGATCACGACGTGCGCTACTCGTCGGCATTCTCGGTGACGGAAGGCGGCGCGCTGCTGCGGACCCGCACCTGGGTCGGGGACCCCGAGACCGGAGGATTCCAGTGCCACGGCTGGTATGTCGACTCCACCAACAACACTTTGCATCGCGGCACCGGTGCGGGCAACACGGCAGGGGCCAGTGCCGGGACGGCCAGGCTATGGCCGCTGTACGCGGACGGCGTCGTGGCCTCGACCGCATTCACGGCCGTTGACGACCAGACGGTGAGGATCCGCCTGACGGGCACGCCCGACGCGTGGGGCCGAAGCACCGTCATTGACACCACGATCGTGCAACGTCCGCAGTCATCTGATGGGAGCGGGACATGTTTCTAAGGCGCGCTACGAACAGAGACGACGCTGGCATGGCGCTCGTGATGGTGCTCGGCATGATGTTGCTGATGGGGATCGTATTGGTCACTCTCGTGTCAGCCGCAGTCTTTGGCATCAGCTTCACCACCCAGACCCGAGCATCGGTGCAGTCGGTCGCTGCGGCGGAGGCGGGAATCGACTTTGCAGGCGCCGCAGTCATGAACGAAGACTGCGCGACCGCCACCTCTTCAGGTGTATTCGACATGACCGGCGCAACGCCAGCGTTCGAGGGCGTCGTGTACACCAAGGCCGACGCCACGTCGGCGTATGTCGCGGGCTGCCCCGACCCTGACGACTATGCCTTCAAGATTGTGTCAACGGGGTACGCGGAGAAGTCCGGAATCAACGGCAAGGACACGGGAGACATCGAGACGCTCGAGGCTGAGTGGATCAAGCACGAGTCCGCGCCGCTGTTCGAGGACGCGGTGCGCGGCGATGTGTATGTCGGATCCGCGGGAATCGCAGGCATCCTGGCCGCTGACGATGACGCCAACGTGTTCACCGTGGGCGACTTCTATTGCCCGTCCGGCGTGACGATCGAGGGTTCGCTGGTGGTGGCTGGCGATGCCAAGTGGACGCAGAGCACGTGCAGGGTCACCGGCGACGTCTATGTGGGCGGCAACCTGACCTATCCCGTGAGTCCCGGCGCCCAGCCCAATGTCGGTGGAGACCTGTACGTGGTGGGCAATGTCCGCTCGGGGGACTGGCAGGACTACGGCGACTTTGGGATGTCCAATGACAACCAGTACATCAACGTTGCTGGCACTGTGCGCGTCGGCGGCCTGATGCACGCGTACTGCAGTTACCCGCAGCACGCTCCCAACACGGATTGGAGCGGGTACTCCGGATGGCTCGGATACGACTGCTCCGACACCGGTTCCCGCGTCGAGATGCGCGTGCCCGGCCTGACAGTGAATACGGACAAGGAGTATGTGGCGCTGACCACGTCTTCTGACCCCTGGGCATCGTGGTCGCCGATGGAGTGGGACACGATGGATGGCGTCGATCCCGGATCGGTGCCCGACGGGCGTCGCATCAGCAGCGGGCAGTGCAGAAACCACCCGTGGAATGGCAAGGGCGTCATTGATGTGACCACCAACACGGTGATCGACACCACCCCGGAGTGCAGCAATGGGCTGCTCCTTGGCGACTACGGCGGCCTCACCATCAATATGTCGGCTGACCTGGCCATCTACGCCCACTACTTCTACGGCAACGGCAACATCACGATCAACTCCACCGACGGGCAGCCGCACAGCCTGTACCTGATCGACCCCGCCCCGGCCGGCTTCACGGAATGCCCGGCGTCCGTGCCGTCACCAAGCGCCTCCAACGGTGGCTTCAAGTTCAGTTCGGGCGCGTGGAACCAGGATCCCGAGATCGCGATTCTGGCCTACACCGCAGGGATGCTGGAATCTGGCCGCAGTGACTTCCACTTTGGCGGGCAGGTCTACTCCTGTAGCGCCAATTTCACGAGCGGCTTCTATCTTGACTTCCGCCGGGTGGGCGATGTCTCTGCTTCGGACGACTTCTCGAACTTCGAGGTGAACTACATCCGGCGGAGCGGATGATCGTTGCTTTCACCGTCCTCGCCTTCGTGCTCGGACTTTTGTTGGGGTCGTTCGCCAACGTGGTGATCTACCGGGTTCCCGCGGGGATGTCCGTAGTGAAGCCGCGCAGCCGTTGCCCGCAGTGCGAGACCCCCATACACGCACGACACAACGTCCCGGTGCTCGGATGGCTGTGGTTGCGCGGCAAGTGTGCATCCTGCCGTGAACCAATCAGCATCCGTTACCCCGTGGTCGAACTGACAGCGGGTGTCGCGTTCGCCCTGATCGTCGGCCTCTCCGGGTTGCGGTGGGTCACGCTCTTGTTGCTCGTATTCGCCATCTTCTCGATCATCCTGGCTGCGATCGACCTTGACGTGGGTCGGCTGCCCAGCGCCATCGTGGGCCCTCTGGCCATCACCACGGCGGTGGTGATCGCGCTGGGTTCCGGCTTCACCGACTCCTGGGGCATTGCGCTGAGGGCGCTGCTGGGAGCACTGGCTGTTGGATTGCTGTATCTGACCGCTCACCTGATCTATCCCAGCGGGCTGGGCTTCGGTGACGTTCAGCTGGCGCCCGTCATCGGCGCGATCCTCGGGGTGTTCGGATGGGGTCCCGTTGTGGTCGGAACGTTTGCCGGCTTCCTGTGGGGCGCGCTCGTCGGCGTCGTCGTGATGATCGCGACGGGCAGGGCCCGAAAGGTCCGAATCCCCTTTGGCCCGTGGATGCTCGCAGGGGCGTGGACCGGGGTGATCTGGGGCGAGCCGGTGTGGGACTGGTATCTCGCGACAATGCTTGGCGCGTAATGCTTGAGTTCGTGGCGGTGCATGCCGATAGGTCAGACGGAACGTGACGAAGGGGACACTGTGGGCACAAGGTCAGTAGCAATCGACATCGGTGCGACCGTGCGTGTTGCGGATGTCGAACTTGCCAATGGCGCGGATCCGCGCGACGGAGCGACTCTGCATTCCTATGCCCAGCGTCCCGTTCCGCCGGGAGTGATCCGCGACGGCGTGATCGAGGAACCGGCAGCCCTCGCCTCGGTGATCCGCCAAGCGGTGTCGATTGCGAAGCCCTCCTCGAAACGGGTGATCGTCGGCCTCGGACATCCGAGTGTGGTGGTTCGCGAGATCGACGTGCCAGCGCAGAACATGGACAAGGTGCGAGAGTCGCTGGCACTCAACGCTCAAGACCAACTTCCGATGGCTCCGGAAGACGCGGTGCTCGACTTCTATCCGACGTCCGAATATCAGGCACAGGCGGGACTGACGCTGCGCGGCTTGCTCGTTGCCTCGTCGCGTGAGCTTGTGCGGGAGATCGTGAGCGTCCTCGACACCGCAGGAGTCAGGGTCACCGGAATCGACCATGCGGCGCTCGGTCTGTGGCGCGGAGGCTGCCGAGGCGCCTTCATGGAACACACCATCGCGTTTGTGGATGTGGGTGCGTCGCGAACCCTGTTGACGGTGTCCCAAATGGGCGTGCCAACTCTCATCCGCGTGTTGCCGCAGTCGAGCAGCGACGCAAACCGTGCGATCGCCAACGCGCTCAAGGGACAGACGGCCGACGTGGAGGCATTGAAGCGCGAATACGGAATGGACCTCAACACGTCCGGCAATGCTAGAACCGTGGCCGAAGCGGCCGCGCATGCGCTGATGCCTCTCGTTGAAGCGATCCGCAACACCCTGGTCTACGTGTCGAGTTCCAACCCGGGTTCGGGGGTGGACCGGATCGTATTGACGGGCGGCGGCGCATACGTTCGCGGCTTCGGACAGGCGTTGTCGAGCGCGACTCGGCTACCTGTCAGTATTGGCGACCCGCTCGCCTCCATGCGAATTGGCAGGAAGGTCGACCGAGGCGCCCTGCAAGGACGTGAGGCAGAGCTCGCCACCGTCATTGGTCTTGCGATGGGGGGTCAGAAATGAACCAGACTGCGCTGAAGTACGGGGCACCTGCGCTCGCATCCGTCAACCTCGTTCCCAAGGAGATCGCCGAGCGCAAGACGATGCGGGCCGTGCGCCTGGTTGCCATCGTGGCGCTGCTTGTCACGTTGGGGGTCGTGGCGCTGGGGTATCTCACCGCCCTAGGCGTCAAGGCCGTTGCACAACGAGAACTCGACGACGCCGCCACGGAGCAATACTCCACCTTGGTCAAGCGGGACAAGATGGTGCCCGTGTACTTCGACTACGTGGAACGCGAACAGCAAGAGCTCGCTCTCGCCCAAGCGGGCTGGGCCGAAGTGTCATACTCTGACCTTGCCTTCGCCTTCGCCAATACCGCAACGGGGGCCACCTCCAGTTTTGAGTCCATCTCCCTCACAGGCCCCAACGCGGTTGGTGTGCCCGGCCCGAGTGGTGACCTTCTGGTGGGCAACGGTGTCGGCTTGGTGATGTTTGAAGCCCGTGCGAGCAGTCCTGCCCAAGCTTCCGAACTGATCGCGCGCATGGAGGCCGTTCCCGGAATCGCCGGTGTGCGTGCTAGCTCAGAGTCGTTTACGGGCGTGTCAGGCGAGATCTACTGGAGAATCTCCGGCACCGCCGTGATCACCGAGACCGCGCTGACGAACAGGTTCCTGACGGAGGACGTCTTGGGCGGACTCGACGTCTTGTCGCTGGTGACCATTCCCTCGGCGGCAGAACTAGAGGCGGCCGAGGACGCGCAGGCCGAGGAGCCGAGCCCATCTACTGAACCGTCGGCCGAGGGTGAGGGCTAAGCGATGAACTCCAAATATGCTCCGATCGCCGCACTCACGGTGCTTGGCATCGTGGTGATCCTTGTGGTCGGGTGGTTTGTGCTCATCTCGCCGCAGTTGTCGACAGCGAGCGACTTGCGCTCCACTCGAGACAAGGTGGAAGCCAACACCGCCACCATTGTCGAAGAGACCACAAAGCTGAGCGAGTATGAGGCGAGTTTCGAAGACGGGATCGACCTGTCGGAGACGATTGCTCAGAATCTTCCGTCGGAAGTGGACGTCCAGGCCATGCGGTCGCGCGTTCTGACGTCGATCAGTGGCAGCAAGATGGAGATCTCCAACCTGGAGTTCGGAGCGTCCTTCCCTGTGGAGGGCTGGGAGGTGGAGACGCGCGGCCTCACCTCGAGTGCCATAGCCAGGTTGTTCCAGACGGGCCCCGTGCCGATTGCGGGCATCGAGCCTCCCGCTTCCGACGCAGAGGAGCTGACGCTGAACGAAGCCGGGGACTATGTTCCGCCGGTCTCTGCAACGCGTGCCGCGGGGCCGCTTGTCGACTCGCTGTTTGGCACGCCGATCAGTATCTTGGCCACCGGCACCTACGCGGAGGCGGAGCAATTGCTAGCACGTCTTCAGGACAGCGAGCAGCAACTCTTCCTTGTGCACGACCTGACGATCACTGCTCGCAATGAGGGAGCCCCTGCGGTCACCGGCGTAGCGGACGCCAAAGACGGGGACGTCATCGTGAACGTCACGGGGGCGTTCTATTACCTGAACCCGTCCACGGCCGTCGAAGACGAGCCCTGGCCTGGCCCGATTGGCGCCCAGGGCGCGCCCTTCGTGCCGGGAGACGGTGCCGAGCCGCAATCGGGTGCGTCGTAGGTCGACGGATACGGGCATCTCGGGCGTGAGTGGCCTTGCGCGGCTTCGAGGGCTCGCCGTGGAACAATGTGACCCATGCTTCGATGGTTGACCGCTGGCGAATCCCATGGCCCTGCGCTTGTTGGAACCCTAGAGGGTCTTCCGGCAGGCGTTGAGGTCACCTCTGCCGAGATCCAGGCGGCGCTCGCGCGCCGGCGCCTGGGTTACGGGCGCGGCGCGCGGATGTCGTTTGAACAGGATGAAGTGACACTTCTTGGTGGCGTTCGCCACGGCGTGAGCCAAGGCGGACCAGTCGCGGTGATGGTGGGCAACACCGAGTGGCCCAAGTGGGAGACCGTGATGTCGGCCGACCCGGTGGATCCCGAGCTACTGAAGGGCGGGCGGGCTCAGTCCCTCACGCGGCCACGCCCCGGCCACGCGGACCTCGTGGGGATGACCAAGTACGGGCTTGACGACGCCAGGCCGGTGTTGGAGCGAGCATCGGCGCGCGAAACGGCGGCGCGAGTGGCGCTTGGCGCCGTCGCCGAGGCGTTCCTCGAGCAGGCTGCCGGCATCACCCTGGTCGCCCACACGCTGCAGGTGGGCCCCGTGCGCGTCCCAGACGACGCGCCGCTCCCCACTGTGGGCGATACCCCAGCGCTCGACGCCGGTCCCATCCGCTGCTTCCACTCCCAGACCTCTGCCGCGATGGTCGAAGAGATTGACGACTGCCAGAAGTCTGGGGACACGCTCGGCGGCGTCGTCGAAGTAGTTGCGTATGGCGTACCCGTCGGCCTCGGATCGCACGTCCACTGGGATCGTCGCCTCGACGCGCGGCTCGCGGCCGCGCTCATGGGCATCCAGGCGATTAAGGGTGTGGAGATCGGCGACGGCTTCGCCACGGCAGCGCGACGGGGCTCAGTCGCCCACGATGAAATCGAGTACGTCGAGGGCGGTGTCACGAGGCGCACCAATCGTGCAGGTGGTATCGAAGGCGGAATGTCCAACGCGGAGCCGTTGCGGGTGCGCGCCGCCATGAAGCCCATCAGCACCGTCCCGCGCGCCCTTGACACGATCGACACGGCCACAGGGGAGCCAGCGAAGGCCATCCACCAGCGTTCGGACGTGTGCGCGGTCGCTCCAGCTGCTGTGGTCGCGCAAGCGATGGTCGCGCTGACCCTGGCTGACGCCGTGCTGGAGAAGTTTGGCGGCGACTCGGTGAACGAGGTCAGGCGCAACATCGAGGCCTACAAGGCCGCCATCCCTGACACGTTGCGCTGATGCCGCCCGTCGTCGTCCTCATCGGCCCCCCTGGCTCCGGCAAGTCCTCCGTCGGCGCCCGCGTGGCGCGGCTGCTGGGTACCACGCTGCGCGACACCGATGCCGACGTCGAGGCCGCTGCTGGCCGTTCGGTGTCCGACATCTTCGTGTCGGAAGGCGAGGAGCGCTTTCGCGAGCTGGAGCGCCTCGCGGTGGCGAAGGCGTTGGTCGAACACGACGGCGTGCTGAGCCTTGGGGGAGGGGCGCCGATCGACGCGGATACTCAGGCGCTGCTGCAGCAATATGTGCAGGCCGGGGGAGCGGTGGCCTTTCTCGATGTGAGCCTCACCGCGGCAGTGCCGCGCGTGGGTCTCAACGTGACCAGACCCCTGTTGTTGGGCAATCCTCGTCAGAAGTGGCTGGCACTGATGACCGAGCGTCGTCCGGTCTATGAA
>NZ_JADQBF010000106.1 GCF_016278775.1 Demequina sp.
ATTACGGACCTCGATGGGCGCGAGGTCACGTTTGGACAACGCCCAGGTGAGCTGCCGGTGTTCCTCAGAGCGCAGGATCTCATGCGAGCCGCGCCCCCTCCCGGCAACCGCCCGATACCCAAGTTCGCGCTCCAGCAGCCTTCGCATGCGTTTGCCAGCAAGCGACGGGAACCCAGGGACGTTGACCACGCACCGAGAGTAGGCGCGCCCCCCGACGCGGTGCACCACGCCTGTGGAAAAGGCCGCCGCCCCTCCCCCAGAACACGCAAGGAAGGGGCGACGGCCTCTGGCAAAGAGGGCGCCGCATCACCAGACGCCCCAGCTGGCGGAGGTACCGAAGCCCTTCGTCAGCGTCGGCGTCTCGTGCTGAGGCACACGGTCAGCCTCGAAGACCTCGACGCTTACGTCGACCGTCTTGCGGTGCCAACCGAGCTTGGTGGGCTCCGCGCCGGGGGCGTAGAAGCCTTCGTCGGAGCCCCTGGCCAGTAAGGCCTTGAGGTTGAGCTTGAACATGGTGCTGTGCTTTCTGTGATCCGAGTCAGAAGGGGTCCTGGCCCGGGGTGGGGACACGGGTCGTAGAGGAGCGACAATCCAACCTATGGCGAGGGTCAGACATGCCTTGCGGCGGTCTGTTTCGCCAGGCGAGCTACCAGGGCAGGCGCCCTGGGCGCGAGTCAAACCCGCAAACGCCGGATGATCGAGTCTCTACGGTTCGCCCTACCGCGAGGCAGGGCTGGGTGGCGCGGCTAGGAGCGCGCGGTCGGCTGGCCCTCAAGCCTGCCGAGGCATTCACCGCGGACGGACGTGAGGTGCTCCGACGCAATTGCTGTGAAGCCGCGCCGCAAGGTCATCAGATCTACCAAGGTGCACCCCTTTCTGTCGTCTCGTCGGTGGATATTGCTCTGTGCCCGTCGGTGGGCACAAGCGACGACGTTAGGGCCGGGGGCAGGGGCGGCGCAAGTGTCTTTGCCAAACCGTGATGTTTGGCCGCACGCTCGTGGCCAATCGCGTTTCAGTCTGCCGAGTCCTCACGGGCGAAACTGGCACTTCGGTGGTGGAGCAAGTCACCGCGTCGGCAACAGCGGTATGCGATGTACCGGGGCTCTCCCGCTTCATGGCACTCAAGCGCGCGGCAGCCGTGGAGCGGGTAGTCACCCGGCCGCCACCAGACACGGTGGAACGCCTCACGCCTGCGGGGGCGTCACCTGCACGTGGACCTTTCGCACCAGTTCGACAAGCTGCGTGCGCTCGGCCTCGCTCAGCGCTGCGACCATGCGAGCCTCGTTGGCGGCGTGTGCGGGCAGCGCCCGATCAATGACGTCGCGCCCGGCGTCAGCAAGTGCCACCCACACCACGCGCCCGTCATTCGGGTCCTTCTCGCGGCGCACGTAGCCGCGCTTTTCGAGCCGGTCGATGCGATTGGTCATGGCACCGGACGTGACCATGGTCGAGACGACGAGCTGCCCGGCGGTCAGCCGGAACGGCTCCCCGTGACGCCGCAGCGTCGCGAGTACGTCAAACTCCCACTCCTCGAGCCCGAACTGCGCGAACACCCGGCGCAACTGGACGGCAATGTCAACGGCAAGGCGAGACACACGCCCGATTACCCCCATGGCGCTCACGTCCACGTCGGGTCGCTCGTGCCCCCACTGCTCAAGAATCCGGTCCACGTGATCATCAGTCATCACGCCAGTCTATTCATATCTCTTGACATTGAAATACTTCTGTGGCATTACTTGTTTCAACGTCAAGATACTTTCCCACGGAACGGACGGCGCAATGACCAACACCGACACCAACGCCCCCGGCGGCACCGCTAGCTCAGGCGTCCACCAGCTCCGGCTCGTGGTCCACGCCGAGGATCTCGAAGCCGCACTCGCCTTCTACCGGGACGCCCTCGACCTCCCCGTCGAACTGGACCTCCCCGCCCCCGATAGCGATGCCCGCGTGGTCGTCCTCGATGCCGGAAGAGCCACGCTCGAACTCATCAACACTGCGCAGCGCGACCTCATCGACAACCTCGAGGTGGGCAGGCGTGTGTCCCGCGATATCCGCGTCGCCCTCCAGGTTGACGACGCCGCGGCGGCCACGGCATCGGCGCTCGCCGCCGGCGCCCAACAGGTCGCGCCGCCCACCCGCACGCCGTGGGGATCACTCAACGCCCGCCTCGAGGCGCCCGCAGGCCTGCAAATGACCCTGTTCCAACAGATTGACCCGGAGTAGCAGCCGTGGCCCGGGCAACAGCAGCGGCGGCAAGCGGATCCCAGTACCTCGATCTACGCCGTGCCCGCTGCCCGCACCAAGGCATCGAGCACTGCGTCGACGCCGAACGTGAACGATGCGCCGAAGGAGTACTCCGAGGTCGACGCGTACTCAGCGACGAACCGCGTCAGGTGCGGCAGGGTCGCCGGATCCAGCGCCTCCACCAGATCGCTCGCGACCTCCTCCACATGTTCGCCGCCGCCGGCCGCCTCGGCCGCAAGCCCCGCCTCCTGCATGGCAAATCCGTAGACCACGCTGTCCAGCAGCGCGACCCCGTGCGCCACGACGGGCATGGACAGCCCACCCCTCATGAGCGCGCCGAGCGTCGCGTTGTGATGCGCCAGCAGTACCGGCCCGGGGTTCGCGCGCGACTCCAGCAGCGGGATGGCCCATGGGTGCCTCACCAGCGCGGCACGCTCGGACTCGCAGCGCCGACGCAAGGCGTCACGCCAGTCAGGCCCATCGTGCGCGGGTTCCATCTCGGCGATGACGGCGTCCACCATCGCGTCGAGCAGCGCGTCCTTGGACTCCACGTGTCGGTAGATCGACATGGGGCGCGAGCCGAGCTCTGCGGCGAGCGCACGGATGGTCAGTGGCTCCAGTCCGTCGCGGTCCGCGAGCTCAACTCCGGCGTTGACGATGGCGCGCTTGGACAGCGCGGCACGCGCCTTACGCACACCAGAACCCCTGGTGGCGCCGGATTTTCCACGACCTTCTGCGTTCGCCTCTGACTTCATGCTCACTCCCCTTCCGGAAGAAATCTCAGCGTAACTGTTGACAGCGCGTACTAAGTACGCATAGGTTCATGCTATCAGCGCGTACTAAGTACGCATCACAGCGACACACGAAGGAGCACCCCATGTCCCCCATGCAGAAGTCCATCGCCCACCAGGCCGCCAACGGTTCCGCCCCGTCGGCCGCCCCCGCCACCATGACGGCCGCGCGCCACGTCCGCTTCGCAACCGACCCGGCCAAGGCCGTCGCCCTGGCCGAGGCCCCGCTCCCCCAGCCAGGCCCCGGCCAGGTGCGGCTCAAGGTCGCGGCGGCCGGCATCAGCATCGGCGACTGGCTGACCATGACCGGCCTGCCGTTCATCGCCCGCCCGTCATTCGGCTTCCTCAGCCCGAAGAAGCCCGTACTAGGCCAGGAACTCGCGGGCACCGTGGACGCCGTCGGCAAGGGTGTTGAGGGCATCGCCCCCGGTGACCAGGTGTTCGGCTTCGCGGAGGGCGCCTTCGCCGAGTACGCGATCGCCTCGGCGGAGCACCTGGTCCGCACACCCGAAGGTGTCAACGCGGTGCAGGCCGCGGCCGTCCCTGTGTCGGCGCTCGCCGCCTACCAGGCCCTCACCAAGGTGGGCCGCACCGCGCGCGGTAGCCGCGTGCTGGTGATCGGCGCGTCGGGCGCGGTGGGCACGTACGCCGTGCAAATTGCCGCCGCACTTGGGGCGGAGGTGACCGGCGTCGCGGCGGCAGCGAACGCCGCAATGGTGCGCGACCTCGGCGCGGCGCATGTGGTCGACTACGCCGCCACCGACGTGACCGCGTCGGGTCAGACGTACGACGTGGTGGTCGACACCGTCGGCACCACGCCGCTGCGGGCACTCGCTGGCATCGTCGCGAAGGGTGGCAAGGCGGTCCTCGTCGGCTCGCGCGGCGGCCGCGCCTTCATGGGCTTCGGTCGGACCATCCGAGCGATTGCCTTCGGCCCGCTCTTCGGCGGCCGACTTGCCCCGCTGTTCTCCATGCCCCACGCCGACGACCTGGTCGCCGTGCGCGACCTGCTGGCCAACGGGACGGTCACCCCCCGCCTCGACCGCACCTTCCCGCTGACCCGCCTGGCCGACGCGCTGACCCACGTGGGTTCGCGCCGCACCCAGGGCAAGTCCGTCGTCGTCATCGGCGACTAACCCACCCCCACGAATCACTACCCGGAGAAGCACACCACACAAAAGGAGAGACCCATGTCCCCCATCAACCTCACGCGCATGAGCCGCTGGTCCGGCGCTCTCTACGCGCTCATCTTCCTGCTGGCCCCGCTCGGCTTCATCGTCGGCAAGATGCAGTCCTACGCCCCCGGCAACGCCGCTGCCACCACCACCCAACTCCTCGAGAACGAGCTCGTGTTCCGGTGGGGCATGGTCGCCGAGGTGGGCGTCGTGCTCGTCGAGCTCGTGATCGCCGCGCTGATGTACCAGCTGTTCCGACCCGTCAGCCGCTCGCTGGCGCTGGGCGCGGCAATCACCCGCGCCGTCGAGGCCGCCATCCAGGCGGTCAACCTCATCCCCTCGATGATCGCGCTCGCCGCGGCCAACGGCGTCGGCGTGTATGCCGACGTGTCGCAGACCACGCGCGAGACCGTGGTGCTGGGCGCCATGGACGCGTACCAGGACATGATCCTCATCTGGGGCATCCCGTTCGCGCTGCACGTGGCGTTCCTTGGGCTGCTCGTGATTCGCTCCGGCCTGGTGCCTCGCCTCATTGGATGGCTGCTCATGGCCGCGTCGGTGGCCTACCTGCTGGACTCGGTGTTCCCGATGGTTGCGCCAGCCTGGTCGGGCTTCTCGGAGACCGTGGTGCTCATCGCGGCCATCCCCGCCGAGCTCGCGTTCGCCGTGTGGCTCATCGCGCGCGGCGTGCGCACCGATCGGTGGCGTGCGCTGGCGGACACGGCCGACGCTCCTGCTGAGTCCCGTCCGCCCGTTCCTGCGAGCGTGCGGTGAGGCGTACACGCCGTTTCCTCGTGGGCGGCGCGGTGGTCACCTTGGTGGCCGCCGCGTCGCTCGTGAGGGTGGCGGCGGCGTGGCTCCCGCTGCAGCCGATCGACGGGGCCGACGCCACCGAGTCATCGGCCGCGCCGGGCCCGCACCAGGTGGGCGTCACCCGCATGGAGCTGGGCGGCCTCGACGCCCTGGTCTGGTACCCGGCCGACCCTGCCCACACCGGGCACCGCCAGTGGTACCCCGCGACGCTGCGCATGGACCCGTCGTTGCCCCAGGTGTCGCTGTCGTCGGCGCGTGGAACGGCCCGGCCGGACGCTCCGTGGCTCCCGGGCCTGGCCGACGCTCCTCTCGTGATCTTCTCCCCAGGCTTCGCGCTCGCGCCAGAGCAGTACGCGTGGTTTGGCGAGGCGATGGCCGGCCGAGGCAGCGTGGTCGTCGCCCCCGATCACGGCGAGTTCTTGGATCCCTCGCGGCTGTGGGAGTCCACTGTTGACCGGCCGCGAGCGCTGAGCGCGGTGCTGGACGATGTCGAGGCACTCGCCTCTGCGGGCGGAGCCTGGGAGGGACGCGTCGCCCTGGACGATGTCACCGCGGCGGGGCACTCGTATGGCGGCTACGCGGTGCAGGCGCTCGCGGGCGCACGTATCGACACCGCATCGTTCATGGAACGGTGCGCGGAGGGCCGGGCCGTGGGCCATCCTGGGGTGTTCATGTGCGATGCACTCGCGCCCCGGCTGGGGGATATGGCGGCGCGCGCCGGGCTGGACGTGGTGCCCGAAGGCCTGTGGCCGTCGATGCGAGACGAGCGCGTCACGTCGGTAATCTCGCTGGCCGGGGACGCGTACCTGTTTGGCGGGCGCGGCATGGAATCGCTGACCCTGCCCGTGCTGGCCGTGGGCGGCGACGCCGACGCCGACACTCCCTTGGACTGGGGCGGCGAGTTGACGGTGGCGGGCGCTGGTGGGGACGCGCGGCTGGTGGTCCTTGAGGGCGTCGCCCACATGGATTTCCTCAATGCGCCTGACGCGGCGCGGCGCCTGGCGACGTGGCTGCCTGGCGACATGGTCGGAGATCCCGAGTCGCGGCACGAAGTGCACCGGGAGGTGCTTGCGGAGGTGGCGGAGGGCTAGGCGCGTGCGTCCCCATCGGGCGGGAACGCTCTGTGCTGACTAGCCTGTCCGCATGAGCCAGGCCGTGGTGGAGGTGAGGCGAGCATCGGGCGACGATGCCGCGGAGCTCGCCCGCCTGCTCACCGCCTTCAACGCGGAGTACGACGCCGCGGTCCCTCCCCAGGAGGTACTGGAGGACCGCTACCGCGCCATGCTGAGTGGGCCCGACTTCGTGGCGCTGCTTGCGGGCACACCCGCGGTGGGGTTTGCGACCGTGGCCCTGCGGCCGTCGGTCTATCACGAGGGTCGTGTGGGGTTGCTGGAAGACCTGTTTGTCGCGCCCGAACGACGCAACGAGGGCATCGGCGCCGCGTTGGTGGGCGAGCTGGCGGCGATCGCGCTGGACGAAGGGTGGGGTCAGCTTGAGGTCCAGGTGGACGAGCCGGACGTGGACGCGATGCGGTTCTACGCCCGCCACGGATTCATCTCGCGCGACGAGACGAACGGCGACCGCGCGCTCTTGTGGTGGCGCACCACAGGGCCGATCTAGTCGATTCCGGAGCGCCCCAACACTTCCGTCACCGCGGCGTACAGCGTCCTGCTTTGCTTCTCGATGTCGTCCAACCTGTATGACTCTCCCAACCACATCACACCATCAGGTGATGTCCGCAGCGATTCGACGTCTCCGCGGCCGATGTAGTCGCCCGTCTCGGGGTCCTTGTTCCGCCGCAGGGTGTTTTCGAGCGAGTAGTTGTCGTAATGCATCAACACATCGCGAAGACTCTTCAGCCTGGGGAACGCCGCATCATAGGTAGCGAGAGCCGTGACAATGCGCTCGTCCTGTTCACTGAGCGTCTTGCACATCTCTGCGGCCATGCGGAGTCGCCACAGAGCAACCACGAGGTACTGGGCGTCTGCCTTCCGCTGGGCATTCACAAACGAGTCATGTTGATCAAAGACCCGGAGCCGCTTGAGCTGTACATCGACGCCGTAGGCGGTGTCGAAGGCGAACCGGGCACAACTGCGGCGTTGCGCCTCTATTGGCTGTCGGCCAGTCATTGCCCCACCTTGACCGACGCTGGCATCCGCCGCAATAGGGCGCTCGCCTGGCCTCTTGTGGCGCGCACCACGCCGGCACTCACTGAATGGATGGGTACCGACGCTGTCCGCAGCAGCCCGGCCGCGCTTTGGATCGCGCAGCGCTAGCCCCTCAAGGTGTCATGCCTGCCATTCTGCCGAATCCCGTCGACGATGTGCCCGTTGAACTCCCCAGGCTTCTCCGCGGGAACTCGCAGTTCGACCAAGTGGGCCGCCTGTCGTTCCCACTCGCACGCGCGACTAGGACCGACCGACGAACACGCCTAAGGGATGGTGTTCCCCAGCCCACCCGTAGACGTACGACGGAGCGCTTAGGGGCTCTCCTCTGGCAGCCGCAAGCAGCGGTGCGAACAACCGGTCAACATCGGCCTCAAAGCCCGGTCCGCACGCCGTAGCCACGATGCCACGCGCATCGATCACGGCCGCTTCACGCTTGGCCTGGTCAATTCTGTCGACGTAGAAGACGAAGTGGCGCCACGCATATGAGGCGTTCTTCAACGTCGCATAGGGGCGTCGCTGCTTGCGCGCCTTGGCCAGAAGGTTTGCGATTACCCGGCTGGCGCCCGCTGCCGCCGCGACGAAGTCCTCCTCCGAGAAAGACCGAGTCGCGACAATGAGGTTGTGCGCACACAGGATCTGCGCCTCTTCGATGACAGCACCGTTCTTCGCCACCCATTGGTCGACACGCCGAGATTGCGCGCGCCGTTGCGCAAGCTCTGCGAGCGCTGCCTGCTCTCTCGACTCGGCCTTGTCCCGCGATGTAGACAGAGAGTCTACGGCGCGTCGGAGTCGCTTCCAATCCTCCGGCGAAATGTCGAAGTACGTCGAATAGAGGCCGTGCTCCAACACGTCTGCGGCTTCCGCGGCCGCGCGAGCGAACCGTGGCGAGAAGTCCCCCTGGAAGATGTCCGCCGCCAGTTCCTCAAGAAAGGGACGCGGCCCACCCAAGCTCCCTGAGATGTCGTTGAGGGCGGAGGCCAGTGGGTTGGGCATCAGGGTGCCGGGGAACGCCCTTACGTAGAGGCCGCACAACGCGTCGGTGGCTGATGCCTCAGGACGCCCTTCCGGGACCGTCAGAGGCGGCACCCAGGGCAACTCCGAAAAGCGCACTTGCGACTGGAGGTTAACCAACAGCAACGATCGGCGCTGACGGAATGCTCGGTAGGTCTTGCCGTACAGAAGTTCGACGCCTGGGCGGGCTGACTCGCTCAGGGCAACCGCCGCCACGTCACTCGCGACATCGGCCAGTTGCTCGCCACTTCGCAATAGCCCAGCGTTGACAAGCTCCTCCGCTGTGCCCTCGACCGACGCAGCAAGCGTCCGGGCGATCGCGGCGCGGGCACGAAGCGGTTCAGGTTGCGACGCTCCGTCCGGCCATGCCCACTCGCGCGGGGGCGTCGCAACGACAACCGACACAATCTCCGGCGACAGACCCCGTCTCTGAGGGAGCGCGGCGAGCGTGGGCTTTAGCGCATGCGCCTGCTCGCGGCGGGTGGCCTGGCGTACAGCGAACAAGTCGCGTTCTCGAACCGCCTTCCACGGTGTGGTTCCGGGCAGGCCTCGGGACGCTTCGATTTCGGCGATCGCGTAGCGGCCCCGGCATTGCGCACCGTTGTCTACTCCCCCATCCGCGAGGCAACGCACCATGTCCATCAGGCGCGCGACGCTGCCGCCCGGATCGCGCACGCGCTTGGACGCGGGCACCAGTGCCTCAAGCTCGGCGTACTTGCGCACCCATTCCTTGGCCTCGGCCTGCACCGCGCTCGACGGTGTCGCCATCGGCGACTGCATCACTCCCGCCTCGCGAAGCCAGGCCGCGAGGTGATCGCCGAAGGGCTTCCACCCGAGGATCGTGGCTGTCTGTGCTGCCACGCCCGGCCGCTCCCTCATCTCCGCAAGATGCTGACTCGCCTGGGCCACGGTGGCACGCACGATGGTGCCGTCGACCGGGCGAGTGTCGGAAGTCGGCTCCGCGTAGAACCTGAGCCGGTCGAAGAATGGGGAGATGGCCGCCTTGACCTGGTCGGCCTCAGTCACGTCGCCCTGCGACTCCAGGAACGCGATCGCCATCATCGCTCCGGCTTCGGGGACGTCAATCTCGAAGTGCCCCGTCTGGAGGCACTCAAGCGAGTGGCGTTTCCCCGATTCCGAGACGTGCCACAAGTTGAGCGCAGTTCGTGTGGCATCCACACGTGCCGTGCGGGCGAGAGTAATCTCCCACGGCTCGAGCGGCGCAGCGGCCACTGCGCGTCCGGTCGCGAAACCCCCTCGCACTACTTCCAGGGTGACCCACACGGGGTATGCGGCGACGGCCCGGCGGGAGCCGATGTGAACCGTCCCCAGGAAGCCATTCCGGAGCACCGACGTCCATCGCTCGACGCGTTTCTCGGCATTGGCGATTTCAGCAGGCGTGGTGGCGCGCTCAAATGCGTCAACTGCGCGCGCCAATTGGTCGGTGGCGTACCAGCGTCCGATCACGGGACCCCCTCGCCAGCGTGGCAGGACTTGCACCCGCACCCCCCGGGTCCAAGCCCGGTGCTCTCCGTTGAGCTACACGCCGATGCTTCGAATACTAGCGAAAACCAACGGCACGCAGCGAACAGGCAAGTCCCGGTCAGTCCCCCACCGTGTCATACCTGGCAATCTGCCGAATCCCGCCGACGATGTGCGCGTTGAACTCCTCGAGCTCCTCCGCAGGAACCCACAGTTCGAGCACGTCTCGACCACCCACCTGCTGCACGTCAAAGCGCTCCAGGTACGCGGCATCGACGTCGAACTCCATCACGTACCCCACCCCCGCGTGCGGCACGTTCCACTCACGCGCGATCTTGGTGGCGTACCACTCGTTCATGACCGGGTAGAAGATCGGCTGCTCTGGAAGACGCGGCGGCCACGCCATCCAGCCCGACGCTTCCACCAGGTCGCGTTCCGCCTGGCCCGTGGGCCGGTAGAGACTGACGACGCTCGGGTCGGGTTCGGCAGTCATGGCACGAGGGTAGCGGGCACGCAACGCCCTAGCATGTCGCTATGGCGCAGCTCATTTTCGATCTTGCGGGCCACATCGAGGGAGTCGATCCGGATGCCACGCTCCTCGCGCGGTCGTTGGGTGCCGACTCCGTGGTCACGACGCTTTGGGCTCAACCTCGGGATGTGGCGGCAGCCACCTCCACCACCGCGCATCCAGACGAGGCCATCTTCCCCACAACGTCGACGACAGAACCCCTGAGAGTCACGGCCCACGTCTGGACACCGAGGGCCCAAGAAGTCAGCATCCTCGACGCCTGCTTCGCGACGTTTCCCCAGGTCGCTCGATTCGCCGATACGGGCGAGATCCTTGTCGTGGGGTCGCGATGCACGTTCACCGACGGGGTCGCTGAGCAAAACGCTTACCTCTACGCGGCGGACGGTTCACTCGTCCGACGCGGCGTTATCGGCGATGGGATAGAACATATCCAGATCGACGACGGCGGCAATGTGTGGGTCGGGTACTTTGACGAGGGAGTGTTCGGGAACTTCGGTTGGGGCCTCCGCAACGTTCCGATCGGAGCTCCTGGAATCGTCTGCTTTGACCGCGACTTCGAGGTCACGTGGGCCATGCCCGAGTCCACTGACTATGCCATCGCCGACTGCTACGCGCTCACCACGGACGGCTCCGATGTGTACGCCTGCACCTATCCCGACTTCCCGATCCTCAGGATTCGCGAAGGCTCGGTCACCGCCCTTAGCGGCCTGGGCTCGTCGACCGACGCGATCCTCGTTCGCGATGGGAAGGTGGCCGTGCTCGGGACCAACGTGCAGCACGCACGGAGTGCCTACGTGGTCAACCTCAACAACGGCGCGCGGGAGCCTCTGAACCTGCGAATCGGCGACAACCCCATCGCAAAGCTTCCTGGTATTGCCAACCGTGGCGACACCGCGTTGCTAATCCAGGATCGCGACGTGTTCCTTGCGGGGCTCCAGGCAGGGTAGCGGGCCGACATGCTGCGCGCCGCGCGGGACGGGTAGCCGGTCGCGGCGATCGCGCGCAGACTCGTGCTGTCCGAGGGCACCATACGCGATCACTTGTCATCAGCGATCGGCAAGTCCGGCGCCGCCAACCGCGAGGGGGCGGTCGTGGTCGCCCAGGACAACGGTAGTTGTAGGACGTGCAGTAAGGCGACAGGATGACCGCATGAGACGTGCGGTTGTCGCAGCGGCAGCGCTGGTGGCATTCACCACCGGTTGCGGCGCCGATGCACGGGCGGGCAGCGTCGACCTGGACGTCGCGACGTGGGTGAATACCGACGAGAGCGGCATGTTCAGTTCTGCCTTACTCGAGGGCACCTTCGTCATCGAGAAGAACTGCCTGACCTTTGAGTCCGATGGCGAGCGGTTCGTTCCCGTATTCCCCCGTGCTCCGGTGGATATCCGTGCCTTTGCCAAGGACGATGATTACGGCCTAGGCGGCATGGGAGGACTGCCCTCTGCGGCCGAGTACGACGTTCCGGCCTCGTGCGAGCAACTCGGATACGACTACTGGCTCGTCGGCCCGTAGGTAGCGCAGTTGTTTGCTGACGGAGGGTCGACGGACGCGCATGCCTTGGCAGCGAACGAGGCCCTGAACTCAGCGGTGCCCGCGCGGGTTGTGGACGGCCCCTCGAGCTCCTCCGCAAGGACCCGCAGTTCGAGCACGTCTCGACCACCCACCTGCTGCACAGGGAAGCTCTCCAGGTACGCGGCATCCACGTCGAACTCCATCACGTACCCCACCCCCGCATGCGGCACGTTCCACTCACGCGCAATCTTGGTGGCGTACCACTCATTCAGCACCGGGTGGAAGATCGGCTGCTCTGGCGGACGCGGCGGCCACGCAAGCCAGCCCGACGCTTCCACCAGGTCGCGTTCCGCCTGGCCCGTGGGCCGGTAC
This sequence comes from Demequina sp., assembly GCF_016278775.1. Classification (GTDB taxonomy): domain Bacteria; phylum Actinomycetota; class Actinomycetes; order Actinomycetales; family Demequinaceae; genus Demequina. The sequence continues at coordinate 12,098 of NZ_JADQBF010000106.1, forward strand.
AGACGGACGACGCTCGGGTCGGGTTCGCCGGTCATGACACGAGGCAAGCGGGAGCGGCGCGCATCGACCGCTAGCCGAGCGCCACCGTAAACTCCAGCCATGCGCAAACTCGCATGGCGCGAACCGACCGCAGCCGAGCGCTCGGTCGCGGACGACTGGATCGCCGCATGGAACCTCGCCACCGGCGACGACGCCACGCTCCCCGATGACCCGCAGGCTGCATCGAGTTGCAACTGTGGGACGTGCCCAACCTTCGCGCTTCGCCCGGTCGAACTTCGCGATCCCGAGAGGCAAGAACGACCGCTCCTGGCCGAGGGCGGCGTACACGCGGCTGACGGTTCCACACTGGCGGGACTCATCGCGTTCTGGGACGACTCCGTACTCGAGATCGAGGTGTACCCCTTCGCAGACGACGTTGTCCAGCTCGAAGACGCGACGGTGGTGATCGACGCACCCGGTGCGGCTCACTGATCAACTCGCCCCGTCCGCCAGCGAGCATGCCCGCGCCCGAGGTGCGTACTACGGGCGCACGCAACGCCATGGCCGTAGGCAGAGCACACTCCGCCGCAGAACCCACGCCGTCGCTGGGTGGTTCGCCTCCACCACCCAGCAACGACGGGCCTGGAACTCCGGTGCGGACGCTTTGGCGGTCGAGGCAAGCACGATCAGCCGACCGTCACGATGCCCCACAGTGCGCAAGTGACTAGCCCTTGCCGAGCGTGGAACCGGCCTTCGTCTTCGCAGCCTTGGTCGACGAGTCAGATCCGAGGACCTTGCCCGCACTTGACAACGACTTCTTGGATGGCTTTGCCATGACACTCACCTCCTCGAAAACAAGCAAAGCACGAGGGAGTGACAATCCCGGATTGCCTGGACCTATGGCGTTGACGTGTGCGACCGCAGTCTGCCAAACGATCGGTCGCCAGTGAGGACCTGAATTAAGGCCGCGGTCGCTTCCGAACACCGCTCAAGGAATGCCGGGCGCGGCGGCAACTCGGCTGGCCATGGATTGAGGCCCACAAACTCACGCGCCGCGCCAAAGCCTTGCCGCCCCCGGTTGGCAAGAAGGAACAGAACATGAACCATCTTGGTCTGTGCAGCAACCCGATCTGAGGACTCGTAACTTCCACTCACGATCTCGACTCCTCGAACGAGCCATTCGGCGATGTCGGAGCAACGCCGCGGCAACTCAAGCGCGAAGGACGATACATCGTTGAACAGCGCGAACGAGTACCAGCCAAGAGCGTGGAAAGAGGCCGGAAGCACTGTCCAGCGCCCAGCCTCGATGAGTCGCCGTCGGGCCTGATCGAGCGCGATGCGGTAGCGCTCCGAGGACCGTCTTCGCCGATCTAGCACGATGGTGGTCACAAACACCACCGTCGCGACGATCGGCGAGGCAGCGCCAGCCCACTCAGCGAGCGCGTCCATCATTCACCGCCAGACGCCGCGCTGGCCCGGAACTCCTCCGCCGCGGGCTCCACCGTGTACTCCAACAGTTCGACGTCGCGCTCCTTCAGCGCCTCTAGCACCTCGGCAGGAGTGGCTCGGAAGTACTCGCGACGCAGGTTCACACGGTTGAGGCGACGCTCCGCGAAGTGGTCGTGCAGCCACCCCTCAAGCGTCACCGCGTCCGACGAGAAGAACATGGCGTGGACGTCGAACCTAAAGGGCACCGACGCGTCGCCCAGCTCGTTGACGCGGTCCATGGGCTCCAAACGCCGGGTCATACCGATCTTGACCACTTCGGGCCCAAAGGAACCGATGTTGGAGATCACGTAGACGTACCCGGCCCGGGCGTTGGCGACGCGGTAGTCAACATCAGCGATCGCCTTCTCGGCGTCGGCGATCTGTTCGCGCATCCGCGCCGCGCCTTCGGCGTCGCCGTTGGCTTCGAGCGCGGCGAGCGCATTCTCGTAGTGGGCGCGCTCTTTCTCCAGTCGAGCGCGCTCCGCTTGGAGTTCTTGCTCAGCCTTCTTCTGCTCACGGAGTTCCTCGCGGCGGGCTCGCTCCGCCTCTTTCTCAGCGTGGAGCGCCTGCATGTGTCGCGCGGCCAGTTCCAGCTCGGCGAGGCGGAGCCGGTGGTAGTACGGCGTGATCTGCAGGTCGATCATGGTGCCCAGGCGCTCCACCTGCTGCATCGACGTGGTGAGCCGCTTGCGTGCCGAGTCGAGGTTCCCCGCCTTCACCGTTTTGACGCAGTTCTCCGCCTCAGCGTTGTAGGACCGCAGCATGAGTTTGGACATGTCGCGCACAAACTTCGCGCCCTTGGCGGTCGAGTTGTTGAAGGTGAAGTTGGAGCTAGCAGACGTGGCCTGGCCGCCACTCACGGCCTGCTTGATCTGGGCGCGCAGTGCTTCAAGGTCTCCGGAGAGCTTCACGGAGTCCTCAGCAGGATGCTCGTAGTCGTAGAACCCGAACTCCTGGAGTACGGCAGTCTCTCGCAGGTGGACGACTTCGGCCGCGGCGGCCGCTCGCTCGGCCTGGGCGCGAGCCACTTGCTCCTGCTCTGCGCGCAGTCGGCCCTGGGCATTGGCGATTGCCGCCTCGACCGACGCTCGATGGACCTCGAGTTGCTCGATAGTCCGCAGCCCGTGATCGTCGATGAGCCGCTGCAGTCGCGCATTCTCTTCTTGCAGGCCCTTCGCGTGCTTTCGTGCCCCGAACAGCGGCACCGACGAACTCGCGGGAGTCACCGCCGGTGACGCCGTGGGCTGAGGCATCGCGCTAGCGGGTGCCTCGACGGCCGGTGCGGAGCCCGGCTGCTCGGGGTCGACGTCGATCGCGGTCACCGCCGCGTCATCCGTGTCGGGCGCTGACTCAATCGGATCGACGGAACGGACTCCACTATCGGCGACGTGCTCGGTCCACACATTGCCGTCCCAGTAACGGTGCTCGTGTCGACCCATTGGATCGCTGTGCCACGCTGCGGCGGGCTTGCCCTCAGTCATGTCTCCCCCTTGAAGTCACGGTGCAATGCACGCTACCGGGCCCCACCGACATGCGATAGGGGTCGGAGGCCGGTCGCGCCCGCCGACCGCGGACCACGCGGCGACAGAGCGGCGCCCCGATCGCGTCGTGTCCACCGGTGACGCCGACGATGCGCGTCCCCAACTGCGGTGCAGCCAGCACCACTGCCAACGCGGCCGATCCTTCGCGAGCCGTGATCGGCAGGGCGGCCACACTCGCCCAACCGATCGACCCGGACCCGTCCACACCAATCAGCACACGCTTGCCCGCAGGCTCCACGCCAGCGAATGCCAGGTAGAAGGCCTCGTCGCGAGCATCGATGTCAATACACACCGGAGCACAGTCGGTCGCACCCAGGCCCTGGAGAGCCTCGCCCGCAGGACAGATCGAGGGCTAGGGTGAGTGCCATGTCATCAGATGACCCGAGGTTCGCCAAGACCATGGTCAATCAGCAATTCATCACGCATATCCGTGCGGAGGGAGTGCTCGGTACGTTCACCTACGACGTCGAATTCCCCGAAGAGAACGACGAAGGTCGAATCCGAGCTGTGTACGCCCCGAACGGACGAGGGAAGACAAACTTCCTGCGGGCCGTCGCTCAAGCGTTGACACCGTCAATCGACTCGCTGCAATCGCTCGTTGAGATTCCCTTTGCGAGCATCAAGATCAGCTTCCTCTCAGGAGGGACTATCGTCCTTTCCAGAGACGAAGCATTCGCGGGTAGCTTCACAGCAGAGGTCAAGGAGACCGCGGTCACTCACCCCATGGAGGCCAGCGACGGCGCCAGGATTAGTGTCGATCCCCAAGACTTTGCAGGCAGACTGTTCAGAAGAGCTTGGGAGAGTCGCCTCGACTTCCACGAATACGTAGAGATCTGCCAACGCATCACCGGCGGGTGCGTGTTCATCGGTGAGGACCGCTTGTCACCAACCTTGGACGACATGCGGGAAGCTCAACGATCCGAGAACATGTACTCGCGACGGCATCGCTCGGCGGGCACCGTGAGCGATCTCCTTGCAAGCGCCGAACGTATGCTAAATCAGAGCGCACTCGCCACCATTTCCAACGAGCGGCGTGACGGAGGTGTCTACTCGGCGATCACGCGCACGACACTTGCAGGTTCGCTGAAGTTGAAGACGTCAGACGCTCGTGATGCCCTCGAAGCCAAGATCGAAGTCCTTCTCCAACTCGGGCAACCGCTTGAGCGTTATGGCCTCATCAGCCTCTCGGAGGTGCGGAGTATTGCGGCTCAACTTCATAGCGCGCGAACCAATGCCCGTCCACTGCCCACGCTCCACCAGGTGCTCGCGCCGTTTCTCGATAGTCTCGTGGAGCAAGTCAACGCCCTTCAGCCCGCATACGACCTCATCCACACCTTCGTCACAGAGGTCAACCGGTTCCTCGACCGCAAGGAGTTGAGATTCACTGCAGCCCTAGGGATCGAACTCGTCGGACTAGACCGGTCAGTTCTCCATGCTGACAGTCTCTCTAGCGGTGAACGCCATCTGATTTATCTCCTCACCCACGCGCTACTCGTAAACCGTACTCGCGCACTTCTCATCATTGACGAGCCGGAGATATCGCTTGGTATCGAATGGCAGCGAGACATTTGTGCAGCACTCTTGCGTTGCAGTTCTTTTGGACAGTCTCAGGTCATCTTCGCCTCGCATTCAGTGCAAGTACTCGCGGGGCTACCCGAACATGAAATCGTTCAGCCGACTGAGGACTAGCCAATGGTGAAAGCGCCTCGCCAACGGCCGTCCGAGCTCATACGCGAAGCCCAGTTGACGCGGTCCAAGGTCATGGTCGTCGAAGGCCACGACGACAAGCGATTCTTTGAAGAATGGCTCCAAACGGTGTTGCCGACCGGCCGGGTCACCATAGTTCCCGTTGATTTCGTCGACGTCGATCCGCAAGAGGTGATCCGCCGTGGACTCAATGAAGGATGTCGCAGCTCTGTGATCGTCCTAGCACACCTCGCGCAGGCGCACGTAGCCGAGATCCTCTGTGTAGCTGACCGCGACACAGGTGCACACTGCGACGAGTTCGCAGTCGCCAGCCTTCGTTTCACAGATTTCCCGGCTCTGGAGAGTTACTGCCTTGACCAAGTCACACTCAATACAGTTCGCAATGTGGCGCTGCGTGAGAAGATCCCGCCCGTGGCAGACTTCATGCCGGGCCTCGAGTTTGCGTTGCGAGAACTCTTTGCGGTGCGCTGCATGCATCCCAATCTGCCGAAGCCGAACTACGCCAAAGGCATCAGCAAGCAGGGAACCGGACTAATGGGCTTTGACGTCGCGGCCGCGATGGAACCGGGCATGTCGGCGCTGTGTGCGAGTTATGAGCGCACTACCAGCACCGATAGTCGATCATACGCGTACGGGCACGACATCAGTGAACTTCTGTTCGCGCAGTACAAGAACCAACTCAAGAACGGGTGTGGAATTGCGAGACCAGAGGCACTCGAAGCCGTCTTCAGGATTGCAATGCTCGCCACCAAGTCATTTGAGGAAGAGCCCTTCTTCAAGTCCATTATCGAGTGGTACAAGACACCTCGAGAAGGGGCGCGGTAGCAGTACCGGACAGGCGGCCGGGGCTCGTGCATGAACTGGTCACAGTTTGGGTTTAGGCCGCGAGTGCCATTGGTGCGTTCGTGACGGTCTCGTGCTCGAAAGAGGCCAAGCGTCCCAGTCGGTCTTGGCGGCGGCGTCGGTGGTAGGTGCGGTCAAGTCCCCGCAAGTGGTGCCATGGATTCCTTCGTTAGGCGGTGAGTGCGAGGGGTTCGGTCACCCCCGTGGGGTCGCTGCTGGTGATGGCGACCAGCGACTCCTGCCACAGAACGGGGGCGTAGCTCGTCTGTCGCAGAGCCCTCCGCCTGTGAAGTACCCCGACCAACGGGCACTCTCCACTACCTAGAAGTGAACGAGTTGATCTTGCCGAAGAGAATCTCTGCATGTTCGAGCGTCGACTTCGGAACGCCTTCGGACTTCTTGCCTACACGGTTCATCAGTTCCCGGGCAGGCGCGAAATGGTTGAGACTTCCACCATTGATGCCGCGGGCGACAAAGACCTCTTCGACGCGTTTAACGATGCGCGGGCCCTCCGGTAAGTCTGCTGCGGTCAACTTCTCTCCAGCGAGGGCCCCTGCGTAGGCGTCTGACACGAGACTGACGTAGTAGGCGTCAGTCAGGATGTCTTCAAGATCTGCTTCGTCTCGTCCGAGCACCTCGCCCATCAGCACGAGTCCGCCATTTCCCAAGCGACCCAGCTGCTTCAACTTGCTGATGATTGAAAGGTCGGATGAGGATGAGTCGGCGAGGACCGCTACATCCGTATCGCGGGAGCCGAAAACGGCCAAGAAAGCCGGGAGCTTCGAGATTGACCCAGCGGGGACGATCGCCCAACGAGGATCCAGGCCCTCGCGACCGCTATCCTCAAGGGCTCGGCTCAGCGCGTTGAGGAACACTACGTCCGCGGGACCTTCGACTAGCAGCACTTGGGGCCCAACAATGAGAGTCTGCGTGAGGTCAATGCCAAGGGCAGCGAGAAGTGGGAATGCAGTCTCATTGTCGGCCTTCAGCACATCCGATGAGACCATGGTCCCCTTGGCCACGTCGTCCTGGACGACTCGCACGCGTTGTAGCGCCCGCGGCTGCACCATGAAGGGAGAGTGCGTGGTGTAGATGACTTGGTGAGATGGGGCTAGGCGCTCATCAATGAAGCGCAAGAGGTCCGCTTGAGCGCGCGCGTGTAAGTTGAGGCCGGGTTCATCGAGCAACAGGACAATCGGACCCGTGGCTTCGCTCTCAATCTGTGAGAAGTATGCAAGGAACGAGAAAAACCAAACGAAACCGGTCGACCTCTCGTCGAACGGAACCGACACGCGGTGGCGGTTGTTGCGAACCCGGACTTGTACGACGGGGCCCGGGTAGGGTCCAGCATCCTCCTGAGACATCCTCAATTGGACTTCGAGTTGATCATTCTGGGACCAATACTCGAACACCTCGTCCGAGATCGAGTTCGAGGCGTTCTCAATGCTGCGAACCAAGTGTTCTTCGGTCTCTGGTCCCAGAAAGTCCTCGGGTTCGACGGAGGACAGCCGCAGTAGCGCGAGGAAGGCTCTCTGACCCCGGGTGAGGGCATCCTTGTCGCGAAGCGCAATTAGCTCGCGGATGTTGACTTCGCCCGGCATCGAGTCGTATTGACCGAAGTACACGAACTCGGGTCGCTTCGGCGTGAGCAGATCGATCGCCCGTATGGTTGGCCGAGACGCTCGCCATCCGCGAACCGTCTCTAGCACTTCGTCAGAGGTCGGGTTGGATCCTTCTAGGGCCTCGAGTACTTCTACCAATGCCTCGACGCTCTCTGCGCCTGTGGCCTCTTGCTGGGGCTTCGGCGGGAGATCTAGGCCTCTCGTTAGGTGCTCGACAACGGCGGACTCGTCCACGTCGACGGACCAAGTCTGGCTCTTGTAGAAGTACCCAGTTGTGACCGACACTTCCTTCTTCCGCAGCGACCCCGGTCCCAGGGCCCCTTCGACGGCAGCGCAGTCTGCGTCGCTCAGTTGGTAAACCAGGCGACTAACTTCGATTGGCCCGTCTGCTGCCTGACGCTCTTTGGTGAGCCTTGAGGGATAGTCGAGGCCGTCGTCGAATACTGCCGGATCACTGGAGTGGGACTTCAGAAGCGCCTGGAGTACTGCTGTCTTGCCCGACTCATTCTTGCCCACCAGGCAAGTCACGTCACTCTCGACGGAAAACTCGTCTGTCTGCTCGATACTCCGGTATCGGCGCAGACGCGCAGCAGCAAGTATCATCAGCGCACCCCTTCGGTTGTCGTTCCTGGGCGCCACCCTACTCCGAGCATCTGACTCGCTCTAGCGCCGCGCCAAGGGACACTTGCCCCGGTCACACTGAACTGCGAGCCTGGCACCTGCGTAAGCGCCCCTGACTGATCGTTGCGACTGGCACGACCCCAAGTGGAGGCACAGCCCGTCAAAGCCGACCAGGTGTCACGACCGAGTGTTGCCTATCGAGGCCGACGACGTCTACAGCTCGGGACGGAGCACAGTCGCAGCGCCCACTTCTGTCAACGGAACTTTGGCCACCGCAGGCGGAGGGCTCCCCCGAACGTCGCCCCGTGGACACATCCGAACACGGCTGCGGGATTGCGCGAGTTGCGGCGAGCCCTCCGTGATGGCGAGCCGTCGGGCCAGCCCGGAAGCCACGACTACCGCAGCACGGCACCAAGCTCGGTCTCCGCGGCAGCGATGATCGCCTCACGCACCGACAGCACTTCCTCGGCAGTCAGCGTGTGATCCGCAGCCCGCATCCGCACGTTCACGGCCACCGACTTGAGGCTCTCGCCCACTTGGGCACCCGCGTACACGTCGAACACCCGCACGTCCTCCACCAGTTCTCCCCCGGCAGAGCGGACCACAGCAACCAACGCACCAGCAGTCACCGCCTCGGGCACCACGAACGCGAAGTCCTCCTTCGCCAGCACCTGGCCCGACACGGCCTCGGCGGCCACAATCTGACCCTCCGTAGACGCGATGATCGGGTCCAGCAGCACCTGGAACGCGACCGACCTGGCCGGGAGTCCCAGCGTCTCGCAGACCTTGGGGTGCAGCTCGCCCGCGTGCGCGCACGGCGTGCCGTCCGGTAACGCGAACACCGCCGCACGGCCAGGGTGCCAAGGCGCATAGGAATCAGCGCGACGCGTCAGGGAAACCCCCGCAGCAGCAGCGACCGTCTCTACCAACGCCAAAGCGTCGGACCACTCCCACGCCGCCGCGGGCTGGTTCCAGCCGGCAGGCACACGTGAACCACACAGAACACCAGCGACCATCCGTAGCTGCTCCGGCAGCGCCGCATCCAAAGCCTTGAGGTCGACGTCAGTGACAGATCCATCAACGGCAGGCAGCCCCGCCACACCAGTCCCGGTGTCCAGGTACCCGCGGCCCACCTCGAACACGGCCACATCCTGCGCGCCGCGCCCCAGGTTGACGCGCACGGCGTCGAACAGCGTGAACAGCACGCGCGGACGCAGCACCGGCTTCTCCCCCGCCAACGGGTTCGCCAGCCTCACCAGCTTGCGGCGCTTGTCGTCGGCAGGCACCAGGCATTCGTCCAGCCGCTCGGGCGCCATGAACGGGTACGTCAGCACCTCGGTGAGCCCAGCGTCGGCGAGCGACCTGGCCACAGACCGACGCACCTTCTGGCTGTGCGTCAGCCCGCGCCCAGGAGGGGCGACCGGCAGCACCGACGGCATCTCGGCGTAGCCGCGCAGGCGCGCCACCTCCTCGACAAGAGTCACGGGGGCGTCAAGGTCGGGCCGCCACGTGGGCGGGGTCACCGTCAACTCGGAACCCGCCTCAAGCACCGCACAACCGACCGCGCGCAGCGACCCCACCACCTCGTCGGCCGGGAAGTCCATGCCCACGATGCGCGACGGGAAGTCCACGTCCATGGTGATGGCGGTGCGCTCGGGCACGTCCACCACATCGGTGTACGCGTCCTCGATCTCGCCCCCGCCGAACTCCTTCATGAGCCCCAGCGCACGCTCGATCGCCACGGGCGCGAGCGCCGTGTCGACACCCCGCTCGTAGCGCCGCGACGCCTCCGAGCCCAGCTTGTGACGCCGCGCCGTGCGCGCAATCGTGATGGGATCCCAGTGCGCCGCCTCCAGCAGCACATCGGTGGTGGTCGCGGAGATCTCCGTCTCCAGCCCGCCCATCACACCGCCCATGCCCACCGGCCGCGCCCCGTGCCCGCCCAGCGAGTCGCACACCAGCAGGTCTTCCGGCGACAACTCGCGCGTGACGTCGTCAAGGGTCACAAGCGTTTCCCCGGCCTGCGCCCTGCGCACCACGATCGGCGCGTGCAGCGTGGCCAGGTCGTAGGCGTGCAGGGGGTGGCCCAGTTCCAGCATCACGTAGTTGGTGACGTCCACCGCGAGCGAGATGGAGCGCATGCCCGACTGCTCCAGCCGGCGCTTCATCCACGCGGGGCTGGGCGCACCGGGGTTGAAGCCGCGCAGCACGCGCGCCGCGAAGCGGTCGCAGCCCACCGTGCCGCGAAGGGGCGCCTTGTCCTCAATGGACACTGGGTAGGCGGACGACGCCGCGAAGGCCGAGTCGGCCGGGTCAAGTCCCGTACCGGTGACCTCAATGCCGGCGGGGTCGCGGAATGCGGCTCCCGTCGAGTGCGAGTACTCGCGCGCGATCCCCCTGATGGAGAAGCAATAGCCGCGATCGGGCGTGATGGTGACCTCAATGGTCTTCTCATCCAGCCCCAGCAACGCGATGGCGTCCTGACCGGGCGCCAGGGCGTCGGCGTCGTACCCCAAGTCCTCGGAGGCGCCAGAAGGCGACGCGAGCACGATGATCCCCGCGTGGTCCTCCCCCAGCCCCAGCTCCTTGGCGGAACAGATCATGCCGTCCGACCAGTGGCCGTACGTCTTGCGCCCGCCGATGGGGAACGGGCCAGGCAACACGCCGCCAGGCAGGATGCACACCACGTAGTCGCCCTCGACAAAGTTGTGGGCGCCGCAGACGATGCCGCGCGAGGCGGGCCAGTCCGTGCCGTGGTCGGGCTTGTGGCCGGGGCCAGCAGGGTCGTTGTGCTCGGGGCCCACGTCCACTCGGCAGTAGTTGATGGTCTTGCCGTTGGACTGTTCCTCCTTGAGGATCGACAACACGCGGCCGACCACAAGCGGGCCGGTCACGGCGCCGCCGTGAATGCCCTCCTCCTCAAGCCCCACCTTCACCAGGGCGGCGGCGACCGCCTCGGGTGCGGGGTCAACAAGATCGACGTACTCGGCCAGCCAGTTCAGCGGAATCTTGGGCATAAGACTTAGACCTCCATTCCGAACTGCTGCGAGAAGCGCACATCGCCCTCGACCATGTCGCGCATGTCCTTGACGCCGTGGCGGAACATGAGCGTCCGCTCGATGCCCATGCCAAAGGCGAAGGCGGTGTACTCGTCGGGGTCGATCCCGGCGGCGCGCAGCACGTTCGGGTGCGTCATGCCGCAGCCTCCCCACTCGATCCAGCCGGTGCCCCTGCACGTGCGGCAGTTGGTGTCAGCGCCGTCGCAGATGAAGCAGCGCAGGTCCATCTCCGCGCTCGGCTCGGTGAACGGGAAGTACGACGGGCGCAGGCGCGTCACGGCGTCGGGCCCAAAGAGGGCGCGCGCCAAATGATCCAGGGTGCCCTTGAGGTTGGCCATCGTCAGCCCGCGATCCACTGCCAGGCCCTCGATCTGGTGGAACACCGGTGTGTGCGTGGCGTCCAACTCGTCGGTGCGGAACGTCTTGCCGGGGCAGATCACGTAGATGCCGCGGCCCTCGTTCACCAGGGCGTCCTTGCGCTCGA
>NZ_JADQBF010000048.1 GCF_016278775.1 Demequina sp.
GCCCTTTGGTGTGACCGGACGAGCGCTCGCAAAGCACCTCGGCGTCGCGCCGTCGACGCTGAGCCGCGTCCTCAACGGCAGCAATCGCGTGAGCCCAGAGATGGCACTACGACTGTCGAAGGCGCTTGGTCGCAGCGCCGAAAGCTGGCGTGCCATGCAGGACGCGCACGACCTGTGGGTCGCTGGCCAGAGCCTCGACCTGGAACGCATTGAGCCGCTAGGCCTAGGTGCCGCGTAGCCTCTATTGCCGCTCGACGGGCATCCACAGTTCTGTAGTTGCCGTGCTGAAGTCATCTGCGCGTTCCAGGACCGCCACGATCGACGGGCCGGGTCGCAGCCGCCACGGATTCGACGGGAACCAATCGCTGGCGGTGGCGGCCCACGTTTCCTGCAACGCCTCCGGATAGGGGCCCGATGTGCGAAACACTGCCCACGAACCCTCCGGAACCTCGATCACGTCAAGGTCCTCCGGAGCCGCGGTCGCCGCGTCGAGCGCCACGCCATGCAAGTACGTGAGTTCACTGCCCTCGGCATAGTCGGGATCGACGTCGTCGCTGACCTGGAGCAAGCCAGTTGGCTCGGTGTCCCCCAGCCCCTTGAGGCGCTGGTGTTCCGCCGCTGGAAACGCGGCGATGTGCGCCTGGATGTGCGGGTTCACGCCCCGGTGGACGAGTGGCACACGCGCCGCGTGTCCGACGAGGCGGAATGCAGGGCGTTCGACGATGCGCGTCTTCATGGTGTTGCTCCCTTCAACTGTCAGGCGAAACCTGATCTTCGGTTGTGACAGGAGGGGGCCACCGTTGCGTCGCACGTCAGCGGGACTGACGCCGTGCACAGCACGGAATGCCCTTCCGAACGCCTCTTCAGAGCCGTATCCGAACCGGACAGCAACTCCGAGCATGTGGTCGCCCGCGGTGATGCCTGCCGCCGCCACTGTCATCCGTCGTCTCCTGACGTACTCCGACAACGGCATGCCGGCCAGAGACGAGAACATGCGGCGCAGGTGGTACTCCGTGGTCCCCAAACTGGTTGCGATCGAGGGCACATCGATTTCTTCTTCGAGGCGCTCCTCGATCACGTCGACCATGCGATTGAGTTCGGCGATCATGGTTCCTCCCATCGCGATCAAGTCTGCTCTGCACGGTTGAGGCACACCCGATGATCGCGGTCCGATTCAGTCGCCTGCGTCGCCCGTTCGCCCACGAACACTCGGTCGCTCTCCAGCCGCGGCCATCGCTGTGAGAATGCCGCGCTCGTCACGAGGTGAACGAGCACTCACACAGGATGTTGAACTCCACCACCTGGTCGCCCAGGTCCGGCCGAGCCCACGCCTCCGCCTCGGCGCGCGACGCAAACTGGCGACCCGCGAGGCGGCCGTTGGCCATGAGCACGCCTGCTTCGATCGCCTCGCGCGGGTCATCGCCAATCCCGACCGCCGCGCGGGCTGCATCCTGCTCAACTCGCTTGTTCACCATGACTCTGGAACACCGTCGCGCCGCGAGATCATCCCCCAGCGAAGGGCGGCATGACGTCAACCGTCGCGCCCTCGGCGAGCACGTAGGTATCGTCCCTGCGCACGCCGCCGTCCAGCACGGCGCACTGACGAATCACGGGCCCGGCGGTGTCGCTCGCGGCGCCCAGCACCTCACGCAGGCCAGCGACGTCGCTCGCCTCAACCGTCACCTCGTTGGCGCCCACGGCCTCGGCCGCGGCAGCAAACAGCCTGGCAGTGACCCTCATTCATCGCCCTGGGACCAGGCGAGCGCCAACGCCGACGCCTTGGCAGTGGCCTCCTCGACGCCAGCCATGCCGGTGCCTGCTGCGCCAGCGGCATAGCCCACCAGGAAGGTCGCGAGCGGTGCCGCCGGGCGCATCACGGAGTGCGCGGCGTCGCGCGCCACGTCCAGCAGGGCCTGCGTGTCGAGGCCCGTCACGTCGATGTCGAGTTCCTGGCTCAGCGCCGTCACCCAAGCCTCGAGTTGATCCTGCTTCATGACAGCTTCCCTTCCCAGTACTCCACGTCCTCCCAAGTATCCACGTCCCTGGAAGCGTCGTGAACGTCGGGCACGGCAATCATGGTCAGACCCTCCGTGACTCGCCGCAGCGAGGCACCCGGCGCAGCGTGCGAGGCGCAACGGTTCACGATCGCGTCCCGCCGATACACGGCCACGAGCGGCTGAGGTTTTCCCGACGAGTCCACCAGCCACGCGCCGTCCACCTCAGGACAGCCGTCACGCATCCGCTCGAGCAAGACCCCGGCCACGGCGCTCGCGCGTGGGGTGTCGGTGCCAAGCACCAGCACCAGCGGCGACCGATCGCCCTCGGCGTCGAGCGCGCCAAGCCCCGCGGCGAGTCCCGCAGCGGGCCCAGAACCAGGAGGGTCCTCGCACGCCCACAGCGCCCCCTCGCGCCTCAAGTGCTCGCCCCCCACAACGACGACGTTGGAGGCGCCCTCGCACGCGTCCAGGGTGCGCTCCAGCAGGGTGCGGCCGGCGATCTTCAGCTCCGGCTTGGACACTCCAGACAGGCGCGAGCCTGCTCCCCCGGCCACGATGACCGCGGCAAACGGTGGGATCTCAGGGCTCACGACCCGACGCTATCTTCCCTGCGCCAAGCACCAGACTTGCCGCCGTCCTTCGCGACCAGGCGGACGTCGCGCAGGCTCGTGGCCTTGTCGAGTCCCTTGACCATGTCGATCACGTTGAGCGCGGCCACGCTCACGGCGGTGAGCGCCTCCATCTCCACGCCCGTGCGATCAGCCGTGCTGACGGTGGCGCGGATGGCGACCCCAGCGTCGGCGATCTCCAGGTCAACCGTGACGCCGTGCACCCCAATCACGTGGGCGAGCGGCAACAGTTCAGGGGTGCGCTTGGCTCCTGCGATGCCCGCGATGCGCGCCACCGCGAGCACGTCGCCCTTGGGCACCGAGCCGTCCCTCAGAGCCTCCACCACGTGGGGCGCGCACTCGACAAAACCCTCCGCGGTGGCGGTGCGCACCGTTGGCTGCTTCTGGGTGACGTCGACCATGCGGGCATGGCCGGCATCGTCAAGGTGCGTGAACTCGCTCATCCGGCAAACCTCCTGAACTCGAGGCTATCGCCAACGCGTACGTCCGTGACGTCGGCGGGAACTCGCGCGAGCCCTTCGGCCAGAGCGAGTCGTGCCATCAGGTGCGAGCCCGCCCCGCGGCCGGTCGCTGGCTGCACCGAGCCCGCCTCCCAGCGCACCGGCATGAACTGCTCGCGGCCGGCGGGACTTGACCAGCCTTCGGACACCGTCGCCGACGCCCACGGCAGTTGCCCCGGAAGCCCGCGCATCGCTCGGATGACGGGCAGCACAAACAGCTCGAAGGACACCGCCACCGACACCGGGTTTCCCGGCAGGCACAGCAGCGGCACGCCGTCCACGCTGCCGAGGCCTTGCGGCTTGCCAGGCTGCATCGCGACCGTCATGAACTCGACGCCCAGGCCCGCGAGCGCCGCCTTGATCACGTCATACGCGCCGACGCTGACGCCACCAGTCGTGACGATCAGGTCAACGTCGTCGCGCCCGATCGCGGCCACCACATCGGCCACGCTGTCTCCCACGGGACCCAGAAGCACGGGAACCCCGCCAGCGCGCCGCACGGCCCCTCCCAGCAGGACAGAGTTGGACTCGTAGATCTGGCCAGGCGCCAAGGTCGCGCCCAGCGGCGCGAGTTCGTCGCCGGTGGACAGGATGCCGACGCGCGGGCTGCGGAACACGGACACGCGAGAGGCGCCCACCGCGGCTGCGGCCGCGAGATGGCGGGCGGAGAGCTCGACGCCGCTGCCGATCACCTCGTCCCCTGTGCGCGCGTCCTCCCCGCACCTACGTACGTGCGCGCCCTCGGCACGCACCTCCCGAATGGTCACGGCCTGATCGTCGGAAGACGTCACCTCGAGCGGCACCACGGTGTCGGCACCGGCTGGCATCGGCGCGCCCGTCATGATGCGGATGGCACGCCCAGGCAACAGCGTCTCCGCAAAGGGCACGCCTGCACGCGACTCCCCCATGAGCGCGAGCGTGACCGGCGCGTCGGCGGTGGCGGTGTGCACGTCGGCCCACTGCACCGCGAAGCCGTCCATCGCGGAGTTGTCAAAGGGCGGAGAGTCGACGCTCGCCGTGACCGGCGCTGCGGTGACGTGGCCGAGCGCGTCCCGCAGCTCCAGTTCAACGGACACGGGCGCAGGGGCAAGTGCGAGCGCGGCCAGCGCGTGTTCGTCGGCGGTGCGCATGCCTAACCCTCCGCCCCATCGGCGCGGCGCACGTCCAGATCGCGCCAGCGCCCTTCGCGCGAGTCGATCACCGACAACACACCGCTCAAAGGCACGCCGATGCCGGTGATGAGCTTCACCGCTTCGGTCGCCATCGCGGTGCCCACCTGACCGCAAAGAGTTCCCAGCACGCCCCCAGCGTCGCAGACCCCAAAGTCAGGCGGCGGCTCGACGGGAAAGATGTCGCGCAGCCCCACCGCGCCGTCAAAGACGGTGACCTGCCCGAACCAACCCTGCACCGCGCCCCACGCGACGGGAATGCCCAACCCGGCGGCGGCGTCGGCGACGGTGAGGCGCGAGGCAAAGGTGTCGGTGGAGTCGACGATCACGTCGTGGCCGGTCAGGGCCTCCCCCGCGTTCTCGGAAGTGAGCCGCGACTGCACGGCGACGACGCTCACGCGCGGAGCCATGGCTCCAAGCCTGGCGGCGGCCGCGTCCACCTTGGCGCGACCTACATCGGACGGGCTGAACAGGATCTGCCTATGCAGATTGGAGTCCGCCACGGTGTCAGAGTCGATGAGCGTCAGGTGCCCCACACCGGCGGCGGCCAGGTACAACGCCACGGGACAACCAAGCCCGCCGACTCCCACAATCGCGACGCGCGCGTCGGCGAGCGCCCGCTGTCCCGCATCACCGAATCCGGGAAGAACGCGCTGTCTGAGGTAGGGGTCAGTGTTGTCCATGGGTGAGGGCACCGTAACGCTCAGCGACGATGCTCACCAAGTCGGGGTGAGGCGCGAGCGGCCCGGTCACGTAGTCGGCGCCTGCCTCGCCCAGTCGCTTCTGGAACACGCCCGGTGCGAGCAAGAACGACGCGACGGCCACGACGCCGTCCTCGCCGAACTCGTGTGCCTGGGCCACCGCGTCGGCGACGGAGGGCTCATGTCCCGCCGCGAAGCCCACCCGCACCGGGCCGCCCCACGCCCCGCGCAGCATCTCTGCGGCAGCCTCCGTATCGGCCGCGGACCTGGGATCGGAGGACCCTGCCGCCGCGAGCACCAGGGTGGCTTCGGCGGGGACGTGCGCCTCGCGCAGGCGATCAAGCACGATGTCCACCAGTCGCGAATCCGGACCGAGAGCATCGGCGCTCACCACGTCGGGGCGCGACCCGACCGCCTTCGCGATGTCGTGATAGACGTGATAGCCGCTGGCGAGCAGCAGCGGCACCACCACGGCGGTCAACCCCTCCTCGCTCACGGGAATCTCCGCGATGACGTCGTCAAGGAACGGCCCGTGCACGTCGACGTAGGCCTCCCTCACGTCGACGTCCGGCATGGCAACGCGCACGTCCTCGATGATCTGCCGCACCACGGCCTGGCCTTCTGTGGACGCGGTCCCATGGGCACAGCCAATGAGGATCGGGGTCTGGGTCATGCGGTCTTCACCCACTGGACCTCCCTACGGGCGTGCGGTGCGGGCTACCTCCGACGCGAGGAGCCCCGGTTGTGCGACGTCTCCGATGACGATAACCGCGGGAGGTTTCACGCCCGTTTCGTCCGCAATAAGACTTACGCGTGCCAGCGTGGCGCGGGTGATGCGCTCACCGGGCATGGAGCCGCTTTCGATGATCGCGACGGGCGTGTCTGGCGAGGCGCCCGCCTCAAGGCCAGCAGTCACAAACTCGTTCAGGTGGCTCACCGCCATGAGCGCCACCACCGTGGCGCCCGCGGCCATCGCTGCGGTCGCGGTGGCATCGGGACCCGCGTGGCCAGACGTAATCACGACGGTCGCCGCCACGGAGCGCTGAGTCACGGGGATCCCTGCGAGCGCGGGCAGCCCGAGGGCGGAGCTCACGCCTGGTATCACCTCGACCGAGATCCCCGCCTCGAGACACGCGTGGACTTCCTCGCCTCCGCGCCCAAACACGAACGGGTCGCCTCCCTTGAGGCGCACGACGCACTTGCCGGCTTGCGCACGATCCACCAGCAAGTCGTTGATCTGGTCTTGGGGCACGGGATGGTTGTCGCGTGACTTGCCCACGTCGATGATCTCGACGTCGGGAGGCAAGCGATCGAGCAGTCCCGTTGCGGCGAGGCGATCGGCGATCACCACGTCTGCCTCCGCGAGCGCGCGCATGCCCCGCACCGTGATGAGGTCGTCTGCCCCCGGCCCCGATCCCACGAGCACCACGCGTCCGTCCCTCGCGCGACGGTGTCGGGTGTCGATCTCGCCCTCGTCAAGGCGCGCGGCGAGGGCGTCGCGCACGTGCACCGCCCTCAGCGGATCGGCCTCCCCGAGCGAGACCACACCGAGCGCCAGATCTCCGTGCCGGGACTGCGCCGCGACCCGTGCCGCGCTGCGCGATACGTCGGAGGCGTTGACGCTCCACACCCCCGCCTCCTCGGACCACTCCACCAGCGCCGCGTTCACCGTGGGGTTGTCCGTCGCCGCCATCACCAGCCACACCCCGTCAATGTCGCTGCGTGTCACGGTGCGCTGATGCCACGTCATCTCTCCGCGTGACGCAGCCGCGCGCACGGCACCGTCGGCTTCTGGCGCGACGACCACCACGAGGGCTCCCTCTTGGGCCATGGCGACGGCGCGCCTGGTTCCGACGCTGCCAGCGCCGGCCACCAGCACCCTCTTCCCGGCGAGGTGTAGCCCCAACAGATAGGTCACGAGCGCCAGGACCCCGCAGCGTCGACCACTCGGCGTGTGACGCGGTCGTCATGCGCTGCAGAAACGAACCACGACTCGAATGCGCTGGGCGGCAGCGCGACCCCTGCAGCCCGCATGTGATGGAACAGCGAAGAGTAGGCCGCAGTGTCCTGCGCGGCGACCTGATCGAACGACGCGGGCGGCGTGTCCAGTCCGAGGAAGAACGAGAACAACGTGCCTGCTCGCCCTACCGCGTGAGTCACTCTCGAGGCCGTGAGGGCTTCGCTGACCCCCTCCCGCACGGCGTCGGCCGCGATCGCAAGGCGGGCATAGGCATCGGCGTCCATGACCTCGAACGTCGCCAGCCCGGCCGCTACCGCAACGGGGTTTCCCGACAGCGTTCCCGCTTGGTACACCGCGCCCACCGGCGCGAGCATGTCCATGAGGTCGGCTCGGCCAGCGACCGCGGCCACGGGCAGACCCCCGCCGATGACCTTGCCGTACGTGATGAGGTCCGGCTCCCATGGCCGGTCGCCACGCAGCAGGGCCTCGTCGCGCTCGACTCCCCACCATCCGTGCGGGCCCGCCCTGAAGCCCGTCAACACCTCGTCGAGGATGAACACAGCGCCCTCGTTGCTCGCGAGCGACGCAATCAGCGCGTTGAAGCCGTCCGGCGGTCGCACCACTCCCATGTTGGCTGGCGCCGCCTCCGTGATGACGGCGGCGATCGTCTGGCCGTGCTCGGCGAACGCCGCCGTCAGCGCGTCGACGTCTCCGTAGGGAATCACGATCGTGTCTGCGGCCGTGGTGGCGGTCACGCCCGCGCTGTCCGGCACCCCCGCGGTGGCGAGGCCGGAGCCTGCCGCCACCAAGAACGGGTCAGCGTGGCCGTGGTAGCAGCCAGCAAACTTGACCACCTTGTCGCGGCCGGTCGCGGCGCGCGCGATGCGCAGTGCCGTCATGGTGGCCTCGGTACCGGTAGAGACGAGGCGCACCCTGGCGGCCGGGGCGATGCGGCCCCTGATGGCCTCCGCGAGTTCCACCTCCGCCTCCGTGGTGGCGCCAAAGCTGAGGCCCTTCTTGGCCGCCTTCGTGACCGCCGCGACCACGTGCGGGTGCGCGTGACCCGCGATAGCGGCTCCCCAGGAGCCCACCAGGTCGATGCGGGTGTGATTCGCGGCATCGGTGATGGTCGCGCCCCTGGCCGACGTGATGGGAAGTGGATCGCCTCCCACCCCGTTCCAGGCGCGCACGGGGCTGTTCACGCCGCCAGGCAGCACGTCCTCAGCACGTGCGCTCCAGCCGCGAGCGCCCCTTTCGGTGCGCATCGTCGCGGCCTTCATGGTGCGCGCGAAAGCGTGGCGATTGAACCTCATGATTCCTCTCCCAGCCACGCGGCCAAGTCCAGCGCGGCGTATGTGAGCACGATGTCTGCGCCCGCTCGCACCATCGAGGTCAGCACCTCGAGGTGGGCGGCCTTGCGGTCGATCCAACCGTTGGCGGCGGCCGCCTCGATCTGGGCGTACTCCCCAGAGACGTGGTACGCCGCGACGGGCACGTGCGAAACCGCAGCTACTGCCGCCACGACGTCGAGGTACGGCAGCGCCGGCTTGATCATCACGATGTCGGCGCCTTGAGCAAGATCCAGTGTCGCCTCGCGCACGCCCTCGCGGGCGTTGCCCGGGTCCATTTGGTAGGTGCGGCGGTCACCTTCGAGGGTCGATTCCACCGCGTCTCTGAAGGGCCCGTAGAACGCCGACGCGTACTTGGCCGAGTAGGCAAGCACCACCACGTCGTGGTGACCGGAGCGCTCGAGCGCTCCTCGCACGGCGGCCACCTGGCCGTCCATCATGCCGCTCAGCCCCAGCACGTGGGCGCCGGCCTCCGCCTGCGCCACCGCCATCCGCTCGTAAACGGCGAGCGTGGCGTCGTTGTCCACCTGCCCGCGCGAGTCGAGCACTCCGCAGTGCCCGTGTGACGTGAACTCGTCGAGGCAGAGGTCAGCCATGATGACGATGCGTCCCTGAGCGGCATCTGCGGCCTCGCGGATCGCGGCGTTGAGAATCCCGTCCTCGGCGCAAGCGGCGGTGCCCTCCTCGTCACGCACGTCCGGGACGGCGAACAGCATGATGCCGCTGATCCCGGCGGAGACTGCCTGCTCGACCACGCCACGCACGTCCGCGAGGGGCAACTGGGACACCCCGGGAATCGACTCGATGGGCTTGGCGGCCGCGAGCCCCTCCCTCACAAACACGGGGAGCACCAATTGCGCGGCGTGTGGCCGCGTCTCCCGCACCAGGCGGCGCATGGCCGCCGTTGAGCGCAACCGCCGGGGTCGATCGATGTGGTCCGTCATGCCCTGTCTCCTTCCACGGCACGGCGCACGGCCGCGATCACGGACTCGTAGTCGGGGGTAGCGGCCACGAGCGCCACGTCGAGTCCCTCGGCCCGCGCTGCCGACGCGGTGGTCTGCCCCATCGCGATCATTGCGACGTTCTGTGCCACCGTGGCACACTGCGCCGCGAAGCGCTTGGCGACCGACCCCGACGTGAGGACCACCGCATCGACCGCGCCGCTGCCAACCGCCGCGACGGCGTCGGCGTCCAGGCCTGGCCCATCGACTGTCCGGTATGCCTCGACGGCGTCGACGCTCCACCCCTTGCGAGCAAGCCCGCGCTCAAGCGTGTCTCCCGCCAGGTTGCCCACTGGGACCAGCACTCGCCCCCGGCCCTCAGGGAACTCGGCCACCAGCCCGCCGGCCGACTGCTGGCGCGAGGGGCGCAGCGCCACCTCAAGCCCGATGTCGGCGCTGGCCCGCGCGGTGGCTTCCCCCACCACGGCGAGGCTGGCTGGAGGCATCGGCGCCGTCAGCGTGCGTCCCGACGTCTCGGCGGCTGCATGAAGAGCGCCCAGGGCGTTGCGACTCGTGATGGCCATCCACTCGTATTCGCCGTCGCACCACCTGCCGACAGCGGCGCGCAACGCGAGGGGATCCGCGGTGGGTTGGATGACGATGAACTCGCCCTCCATCACGGTCGCGCCAAGGCCGCGCAACGTGTCTGCGAGGTCTAGTCGACCCTTCGTGACGGGCACCACCACCCGGATTCCTTGAAGGGAGTCCGTCATGAGGCACCCACGAGCCTCGCGGCCCCGCGCCCCAACAAAGCGTGCGCCGCTGAACGACCGAGCGAAGCCGCGTGGGCAACCGGCCCGCGCACCTTCTCGTTGAGTTGCAGACTGCCAGAGGGGTGGATCGCGCGCACGTGCAAAGTGAGGGTGTCGCCCTCAATCGAGGCGTGGGCGCCCACGGGCACGGCGCAGCCGGCGTCGAGCACGCCAAGAGCCGCGCGTTCCGCGGTGACAGCGGCACGAGTCGCCGCGTGGTCAAGCGAGGCGATCACGTCGGCCACCTGGGGGTCCAGGCTTGGGAGCGTCTCGATCGCGAGCGCTCCTTGTCCCGCCGCTGGGAGCATGTCGTGGTAGGAAAACACGTGGCTGATGGCCTCGGCCCGACCCACGCGCTTGAGCCCGGCCACGGCGAGCACCACCGCGTCGTAACGGTCGCCCACGGCGGCCAAACGGGTATCGACGTTTCCCCTCAGCGGACCAATTTCGAGGTCCGGCCGGAGCGCCAGCAATTGAGCGCTGCGGCGCGGGGAACCCGTTCCTACCTTTGCGCCCTGGGGCAGATCACCGAGCGCCACGCCGCCAGAACACAGGGCGTCGCGGGAGTCCTCTCGCGACGGCAGCGCGGCGAGCGCGATGCCGTCATGCTCCGCCACCGGCATGTCCTTGAGAGAGTGAACGATCAGGTCACACTCGCCGTCGAGCAGCGCCTGACGCACGGCGGCAACGAACACGCCCGTCTGCGACAAGCCCACGAGGGACTCGGTCGATTGGTCGCCACTCGTGGTGACGATGTGAAGCTCGATCGAGAGGTCGAGGCCGCGGTCGTGCGCCAACCGGGTGAGGGCGTCGGCAAGCGTGCGCGACTGAGCCCTGGCCAACGCGCTGCCCCTGGTGCCGAGCCTCAATTCCATGCCCCCATGTTCCCACGGGTGGTGCGGCGTGCTTCGCGCGCTAGCGGCGTCTCTTGGCCGCGGTCGCCACCGCGGCGGCGGCGAAGATCGCGGCGGCCACGGCGATCCAGACGGTCCAGTTCAGGCCGCCGCTTTCAGAAGGCTCACCCTGGTCAGGCGCCGCAGGGGACGTCGCCGACGCCGTGGCTGCGTCCGACGCCGATGGGGACGCGGTCGCGGGTGCCAGAGAAGGGGCAGTCTCGGAGGCCGCCACCGCCTCGGCAACGTAGCTCAGCGTGCCCTCGATCGGGTGCCCGTCTGCTGCCACGACTCTCCACGACACCGTCACTGGCCCGCCTTCCATCACCGGTAGCGTCGCGGCCACTGTCGCGGGATCGGGGCGCTCCACCTCCAAGGCAACGGCGTCGCCGTCGGCATCTGTCACGATCATCTCGGTGCCAAGGTCGAGCAAGTCGTCAGAGAAGGTGAGGCTCACGACGGTGCCCTCCTGCACCGTGTCGCCCTCGGTCGGCTGCACGTCGATCAGGGACGTGTGAGCGGACGCTGGAGCCGCGACCATCGTCGCGACACCGGCACTCACCAGGGCCGTCAAGGCGACCGCGATGCGGGTTCTCATGCCGCCATTGTCACCCACTCGTCACCCAACCTTCATCTTCGCCATTGCGGTACTCCCCACGTCGGAGCCCCAGGTAGGTCACAATGAGGGCGTGAAAGTCGCTTTGGTAGCCGAGTCGTTCCTGCCGCACTCCAACGGCGTGACGAACTCGCTGCTTCGCGTCATCGATCACCTCACCACTCGCGGCGACGAGGCCATGGTGATCGCGCCTGAATCCAAGGGCAGCGAGGGTCCCGTGCGCTACGGGATCGCCTCCATTACCCGCCTGCCCGCAATGGGCTGGCCAGGGTATCGGGACGTGCGGGTGGCCCTCAGCGGGGTCGGCAAGATCTCCAGGGTGCTCGAGGAGTACGAGCCGGACATCGTCCACCTCGCCTCGCCGTTCACTCTGGGGTGGACGGCCGTACGTGCCGCGAATGAGTTGGATCTGCCGAGCGTGGCGGTATACCAGACGGAGATTCCCAGCTACGCGGACCGCTATCACCTGGCATGGGGCGAGGGCATCCTGTGGAACAGGGTGCTCAACATTCACGAACGCGCCGACCTCACGCTCGCCCCATCGACCTACGCGATGCGGCAACTGGAGCAGCTTGGTGTTCCGCGGCTGCGCCTGTGGCCCCGCGGTGTGGACGCCGCGCGCTTCCACCCGTCCAAGCGCTCGGCCGAACGGCGCAAGGAGTGGGCCCCCAAGGGAGAAGTGGTGGTGGGCTACGTGGGCCGCCTCGCGGCGGAAAAGCGCGTGGAAGATCTGGCCAGGCTCGCGAGCGTCGACGGCATCAGCGTCGTCATTGTGGGCGAAGGTCCCTCTCACGAGAAGCTACGCACGCTCCTTCCCGACGCCCACTTCACCGGCTTTCTCACGGGCGAGGACCTCGCGGAAACGGTCGCGAGTTTCGACATCTTTGTGCACTGCGGCGAGGTGGAGACGTTCTGTCAGACCATCCAAGAGGCGCTCGCATCGGGAGTGCCGGTGGTGGCTCCTCGCCGAGGCGGGCCCATCGACCTTGTCGACCACGGTGAGACGGGCTTTCTGTACACGCCTGGAATGCTCGACGAGCTCGTGGGCTATGTGTCCACCTTGGCGAACGACGCTGAGCTTCGGGAGCGGTTCTCCGCTCACTGCCGCATGTCTGTCGAGGGCCGCACGTGGGAGAAGGTGTGCGACAGCCTCATGGACTACTACGCCGAGGCGACAAGGATCCACAGCGACCGTCCCGCGCTTACTGCCGACGTCGACAAGGCCCTGCGCGGTCTGATCTGGCGCCCTGGCGAGGTGGCATCGGCGAAGGCACGCAATGCCCGTGCGAAGGGCAACACCTGATGCGCATAGCCCACATCGCCAACTTCTACGGGCCAACGTCAGGGGGCCTGCGCACTGCCATGCATGCTCTCGGCGCGGGCTATCAGGAGCGGGGTCACGAGATGTTGTTGGTGGTCCCTGGGCCCACAGACGCCGACGAAGAGACCCCGTATGGTCGCCGCGTCACCGTGAAATCCCCCACGGTGCCGCTCTCTGGCGGCTACCGCGTCATCATGCGTACTCGCGAAGTGCGCGGCATCCTCACCGGCTTTGCCCCTGACGTGCTCGAGGTCTCCGACCGCACCACATTGCGGTCGCTCGGCGGGTGGGCGTCCTCACGCGGCATCCCTTCCGCGTTCTTCGCCCACGAGCGGGCCGACGGCATCATGCACGCAAACCTCCCCTCGTGGCTCGACAAGCGGCTCCCCGTGGAAGGCATGGCCGACTGGCACAACAAGGGAACCCACCGACGCTTCACCACCGTGGTGTGCACCACCGAGTACGCGCGCGCAGAGTTCACGCGCGCAGGGCTCGAGTCCGTCAAGGTGCCGCTGGGCGTGGATCTTGACCGCTTCCACCCGCGCAACGCGAGCGCGGACGTGCACGCGCGGTACGCCGAGGGGGCCGAGTTCCTGATCTTGATGGCGTCCCGATTGTCAACGGAGAAGCGCCCGGAGCTCGCGATCGAGGCGGTGCGCCTACTCACGGAGCGCGGGCGCTCCGTCCACCTGGTGAGTGCCGGCACGGGGAACATCGCGCCGCAGATGCAGGAGCTGGCAGAGGGCCTCCCCATCACGTTCCTCGGGTTCGTGTCCGACAGCGAGCTCTTCGCGAGGCTTCTTGCCAGCGCCGACGCTGTGGTCGCCCCAGGCCCGATCGAGACTTTCGGCTTGGCGGCACTGGAGGCGCTCGCGTCGGGCACTCCCGCCGTCGTCAACGCGGCCTCTGCCCTTCCCGAGGTGGTGGGCGATGCTGGCCAAGCCGCGGACGGCACCCCAGAGGCATTTGCGGAGGCCATTGAGGCGATACTCGCCAGAGAACCTCGAAGTCGCCGGAAGGCCTCACGCGCCCGCGCCGAGACGATGCCGTGGTCCGCGACGGTCGACCGCATGCTCGCACTCCACGAAGCAGCCCTAGCCGCCACCCAGCAGGAACGGGACCCCGGGAGGAACTGATGACGAGCCACGCTACTGAGCGGTCCGGACGGGGCCCGCGGGTTGTGGCACTCGGAGACTCGGTCACATTGGGCATTGGTGACTCCCCGGTGGGAGGTGTCGGGGCGGGTTGGGCGGCGCACCTCGCGCACGCCGTAGGGGCGTCGGAGTACGTCAATCTGGCCGCCAACGGCACCCGTGCGCGTGACCTGGGCCTCACCCAGGTTCCGTCGGCGCTCATGACGCGCCCAGACATTGTGCTCTTGACCGTGGGAGGAAACGACGTGCTGCGCGGGGACTTCTGCCCCGCGGAGATCACCGCGCACCTGAGGGACGCCCTGGAGCGCCTAGAGCGGCCGGGCCGAGAGATCGTGATGATCAGCCTCGACCGGATCGACGCGTTCTCAGTACTAGGCCGCCGAGTCTCCACCGTGATGGGGCGACGCATTGGTCAGGCCAACGGGGCGATCGAGGCCGCCGTGGCTGGCACTCGTGTGCATCTGATCGACGGAGCAGAGGTGTTTGGCCGCCTGGGCGACGTCGCCTGGCATGTCGATCGCATCCACCCCTCTCCGGAGGGCCACCGCGCGCTCACTGCCGCCGCGTTGCAGCGGGTCTCGCACCGCTACGTGCAAGCGGCGCCCATTGGTGCCGCCGGGCCTGCTCCGTCGCTGATCTCGCGTGCCTGGTGGATGACCCGCAACGGGGTGCCATGGGTCGCCAAGCGTTCGAGGGACCTGCTCCCGCAGATGGCGCGCGTGGTCACCCACGAGCTTCTTGAGGACCGGCGGTCCAAGACGCAGCGCGCCGTCCCCGCCTGAGTCCACGCATGGCGAAGGGCCGGGCGCTTGTGCGCACCGGCCCTTCGACTGCGAACTAGTCGACTGCGAACTGCTAGACGAGCCAGCCGTTCTTCTTGACCAGATCGACGTTGCGCCACCAGCCACCAAGGCCAATGGACTGACGCCTGAGTTCGACATACACGATGCCGATGCCGGCAAGCGCGTAGACGATGTGGTCGTCGATGATGGGGTTGTTGTCGAGCGGAATTGCCGACAGGAACATGAACACCATCATGGCGGCGCCGGACCAGGCTGCGATCTTGGTGCCGATGCCGAGCATGAGTGCCGCGCCGATGCCGAGCAAGCCGAGCATGAAGAGCCAGTCGGTCCAACGCTGGGAGCCCATGTCTACGAAGAGGTCGTGGAACGGGCCGTCAGGGTTGCTTCCGTAGGTGAGGTAGCCCTCGGTGACGTGCCCGCCGCTGATCCAGGCTGCATCGCCGAAGTAGTCGACCTTGCCGGTCTCGCCATCCCGTCCTGTGGAATAGCCGAGTGCCAACAGCTTGTCGAAGAACGCCCAGAGGAAGACGAAGCCGAGGGAAATGCGAGTGAGGCTGAGGAATACCCAGCCCAGCTTGGACTCTGTGGCTGTCGAGACGTCGCTGTCGCTTGTGGTCGTTGCCATGATTTTCTCCTATCCGAGGTCGTGGGGGACCTGAACGCGTATCGGCGCTCACTACAGACTGTAGGACGGTCCCGGTCCCGGGACCCAGGACCTCCGGCCCTATGTGCCGTGTAGTCGTGTAACGCTCCTGATAGTTCGTGTATTCCTGTGCCTTGGGCGGCGCAAATCCGCTTGCGCGGGTGTTGCGGGCGCCCCTGCGCGTCTAGCCCCACGCCCCTACCCGGCGTCGAAAGGGTGCACGAGCAGGCCATTGACGTAGCCCGCGAGGGCCCCAGCCATGTCGGTCTGAGGGTCAAGCAACCATTGGATCTGCAATCCGTCCATCAGCGCGATGAGGTGCGCCGCCGTCACAGCGGGCACCACGCCTGGGCGCAGTTGGCCCGCGGCATCGAGCTCTTCCAGGCCCCTGACAAGGGTCGCGCGTAGCGAGGCGTAGCGGTCCACAAAGTACTCGTGGGCGGGATGGTCAGGAGCGGTCGCCTCGACCGACAGGCTGGCGAAGAGCTCGACGAGGCCGCGCTTGGTCGCGTTCTTGGCGGCCCCGGCCACGAGGTGCGCGAGCAGGGCCCGCCCGTCCAGGTCAGCGAACTCAACCACGCCGTCGTCCTCCTCGATGCAATCCACCTCGTCGCGTCGTTTCAGCGCCGCCATCAGGAGCGCCTGCTTGGTCGGGAAGTGATAGAGCAGACCGGGATGGGTGATGCCGGAGCGGGCGGCAATGTCGCGCACCGACGTCGCCCGGTACCCCTGCTTGGCGAACATTTCGAGAGCGGTGTCGAGCACCACTTGCCTCGTGGTGTCGCCCCTGAGCGCGCGTCCGTCGATTGTCATGGCCGCCTCCTTGCTAACTTTTCTACCACATGGTAGAAAAAGTGACGTGAACACCGCGCCCTATCTCGATCCAGCCCTTCCCACGTCCGCACGCGTCGCCGACCTCGTGTCTCGCATGACCCTCCCGGAAAAGGTGGGTCAGATGATGCAGTTGCACGCCAACGACGGCGTCGAGTCTCCCATCCGCGACTTCCACGTGGGGTCCATGCTGCACATGTCCCCCGCCAACCTTGTCGCAGCGGGCGAACTCGCCAAGAAGACACGGCTGCGCATCCCGATCCTGATCGGTGAGGATTGCATTCACGGGCACTCGTTCTTCAAGGGCGCCACCATCTACCCGACCCAATTGGGCCTCGCCGCGAGCTTCGACGCCGACCTCTTGGAACGCATCGGCCGCGCGACCGCCGTGGAGGTCGCCCCGACCGGCGTGCACTGGACCTTCTCCCCCGTGCTGTGCATCAGTCGCGACCTGCGCTGGGGACGAGTGAGCGAGACCTTTGGCGAAGACCCATACCTCATCGGCGAACTTGCTGCAGCGATGATGCGCGGCTATCAAGGCGACGGACTTGGCGACCCCACGGCGATCCTGGCGACCGCCAAGCACTTTGCCGGGTACTCGGAGACCCAGGGTGGCCGCGACGCCTCCGAAGCCGACATCTCACAGCGGAAGTTGCGCTCGTGGTTCTTGTCTCCCTTTGAGAAGGTCGCGCGCGAGGGCTGCGCCACCTTCATGCTGGGCTATCAGGGGATCGACGGCGTGCCTATCACGATCAACAAGTGGCTGCTGGGGGACGTGCTCCGTGAGGAATGGGGCTACAAGGGCATGCTCATCACTGACTGGGACAACGTGGGCAACCTGGTACGCGAGCAGCGGTTGTTCCCCGACTACGCTCACGCCGCCGCGGCGGCCGTCCGTGCTGGCAACGACATGATCATGACCACCCCGGCGTTCTTTGAGGGCGCACAGCAGGCCGTCGCGCAGGGTCTCCTCGATGAGCAGCTCATCGACCAGGCGGTGGGACGTATCCTCACCCTCAAGTTCGACCTGGGACTGTTCGAGAACCCCCGGCTTCCCGATCCTGAACGCCAGCGAGCCGTGATCGCGCAGCCTGCCCACACAGCGCTCAACCTCGAGGCCGCGCGCCGCTCGCTGGTGTTGCTGCGCAACGACGGGTTGCTCCCTCTTCGCCAGAGCGTCCGGAAGATCGCTGTGGTGGGGCCCAACGCGGACGATGCTGACACCCAATTGGGAGACTGGGCCGGCAATTCGGGGCAGGCGCACTGGCTCACCACCGGTCACGACCCCGATGCCATCACCACGGTGCTCGACGGCCTGCGCGCACTCGCCTCCGATGGCTGCGAGGTCGCGTACGCGAAGGGCGCCGAGATCATCACGACAGGACCGGACCCGGTGGGCGAGTTCTTCCCAGACGGGCAACCGCGGCCAGACATCGCGATGCCCGTCGCCGCCGATCCCGCGATGATTGCCGAGGCCGTCGAGGCCGCTCGTGGCGCTGACGTAGTGGTGGCGGTCTTGGGAGACCGCATTGAGTTGGTGGGCGAGGGTCGCTCCACCGCGACGCTCGAGTTGCTCGGCGGTCAGGTGGCTCTTCTCGACGCGCTGCTTGACACGGGCGTCCCTGTGATTCTGGTGGTGCTCGCCTCCAAACCCCACGTGTTGCCGCCGTCGGCCGATCGCGCCGCTGCCGTCGTGTGGGCGGCCAATCCAGGGATGGTGGGCGGCCAGGCCGTTGCCGAGCTCCTGTTCGGCGAGTTCGAGCCGAGCGGCCGTCTGCCGATCTCGTGGCCGCGCCATGTGGGCCAGCAGCCCACGTACTACAACCAGATCGACGCACAGCACGGGCACCGCTACGCAGACCTCACTCAAGAGCCCGCGTGGGTGTTCGGCGACGGCCTGGGCTACTCCACGGTCGAGTACCGCGACCTTGAGGTACTGATGCCGACGCTGAGCGCAAGCGACACGGTGCGCGCCCGGGTGACCGTGGCCAACACGGGAAGCCGTGCGGCGATCGAGACGGTGCAGGTCTATGTTCGAGACGTGAATACCTCCGCTACCTGGGCTGATCGAGAGCTCAAGTCCTTTGCCCACGTCACGGTCGCGCCCGGCGAGGCCGCCACGGTGGATCTCGAAGTGCCGACCGCCTCGTGTTCGATCGTGACTTCCGACGGTGCGCGCGTGGTTGAACCCGGTGCCTTCGAGTTGCTCGTGGGGCCGTCCTCCCGGCTCTCCGATCTGTTGGTTGGGCCGTTCGAGGTGACCGCCTCATGACCGCCGCAGAACGCGTCATCGAGACGCCCCGCCTGCGCAAGGCGCGCATCGGCGTCAGCCTCCTGTTTCTTGCCAACGGCGCCATGCTGGCCAACATCGTGCCGCGGCTGCCCGAGATCAAGGAGCACCTGGAGCTCAGTTACACCGGCTTTGGCGTGGCGTGGGCGTTTGGTTCGCTCGGCGGCATCACTTTGGGCCTCTTGTCGGGCACGATGCTGCGTCGATTCGGGTCCGCGCGGCTCGCCACCATCACGCTCGCGATCCAGGCTTTCGTGATCTGGGGCGCGGGGGTCTCCCCTGTGGTGTTGCTGTTCGCGGCGCTCCTGTTCGTGAACGGGGCACTGGATGCGAACACCGACGTGGCGCAGAATGCCCAGGGCATGGGGGTCCAGCGGCGAATGGGGCGGTCGATCATCAATGGGCTTCACGCCATGTGGTCGCTCGGCGCCGCTTTGGGTGGCTTGCTCGGTGGAGCGGCGATTGCCCTCAAACTCAGCATCGGCATGCACCTTGGTCTGTCCTCGGCGCTGTTCCTTGGCATGGCGGTGCTCGCTCGTGTGTTGATGCTCGGGCCGGGGACAGGCGTCGATCGTGACGAGGTCGAGCATGCGCACGATGCGCCGCGGCGCAGGTTCCGCATTCCCCGTGCCGCCGCGATTACGCTCGTCATGCTTGGGCTCGTTGCGATCGCGGGAGCGGTGGCGGAGGACGCGGCGATCACCTGGTCCTCGATCTACATGGCAGAAGACTTGGGTGTCGACGAGAAGCTTGCTGGCTACGCGCTCGTGAGCCTCATGGCGCTTCACTTTGTGGGCCGCCTGATCGGCGACAAGCTGGTCGACCGGTGGGGAAACAGGGCCGTCGCGCGGGCGGGCGGGGCGCTTACCGCGGTGGGCATGGGCGTCGCGCTCGCCTGGCCCACTGTCGCCGGCACGTTGGTGGGCTTTGCCGCGGCCGGGCTTGGCGTGGCGACCACCATCCCCGCCGCCTTCGCGGCCTCGGACGAGATTCCCGGGCTCAAGCCTGGCACGGGCATCACCTTGGTCAGTTGGGCGCTGCGGCTGTCCTTCCTTGTGGGGCCGCCTCTCGTGGGCGTGATCGCCGACGCCACGAGCCTGCGTGTCGGCTTGTTGCTGGTCCCTGTGGCTGGAGTCGCAGTGGTGCTGCTCGCTGGCTCGCTTACGGGGCGTGGGCATCGCGACGTTTCCCCTCCGGCGGTCATCACGCCAGCGCACTAGGTGTGACGGTTTTTGGCGGCGTCGGCGGCCGGACGCCTTCGAGTCCGGACGCCCCTCCCGACGCCCACTGAGTGGCACCATGGGTGGGATGGACAGCATCGTCAAACAACGCGCCGACGCGCCGCCGGGATTCTTTGAGGCGGAGGCGGCTGGCATCCGCTGGCTCGCCGATGCCGGGGGCGCCGCCGTCGCGGCCGTCGTGGACGTCGCGGCAGGCCGCATCGAACTCGAACGCGTCGAGCACGTCGAGCCAACGGCGCGGGCCGCCCACCAATTCGGCCGCGACCTCGCCACCACCCACAAGGCGGGCGCGCCAGCCTTCGGGTCGGGACCAGACGGCTGGGATGGACCGCTGTTCATCGGCAGGCGCGAGATGCCGCGCGTGGAGTCCGAGTCATGGGGCGAGTTCTACGCGACGGGCCGCGTTCTGCCCTTCGCCGACGCGGCGGTGGCGGCGGGTAACATCACCGAGGCCGAGCTCCAGACAGTACAGAAGGCGTGCGAGGCCGTGACGGCGGGCCACTTTGACGACGACGCCCCGCCGTCCCGCATTCACGGTGACCTGTGGGGCGGCAACGTGCTGTTCGGACCGCAAGGCGTGGTGATGATCGATCCCGCTGCACACGGCGGCCATGCGGAGACGGATCTGGCGATGCTGGCCCTCTTCGGCGCACCCCACCTCGCCGAGATCATCAATGGTTACCAGTCAGTCGCCCCGCTACGTTCGGGGTGGGAGGAGCGCATTCCGCTCCACCAACTCCACCCCCTCGCGGTGCACGCCGCCGGGCACGGCCGCTCCTACGGCGTCGAACTCGCGCGGGCAGCCCGCGCGACCCTCGGCCTCACCGGCTAGGGATCGCCCCGCCGCACAGCCAAGGAATACCTGAGCATCACCCGCGTTGAAAGATGCATACGCATGTATTTAGCGTTCAGGATTCCCCGGCCAAGGAGGCACCCATGCAGTTCGGCATCATGTCCGTCAGCGACATCACTCGCGACCCCATCAGCGGCGTCACGCCCACCGAGGCGGAGCGCATCGCCAACATCGTCAAGATCGCGGTGAAGGCCGAAGATGTTGGCCTCGACGCCTTCGCGATCGGCGAGCACCACAACCCGCCCTTCTTCTCGTCCTCCCCCACCACCCTGCTGGCCCACATCGCTGCACTCACCGAGCGCATCATCGTCACCACGTCGACCACGCTCATCACCACCAACGACCCTGTGCGCATCGCCGAGGAGTACGCGATGCTCCAGCACCTCAGCAAGGGCCGCATGGACCTGATGCTGGGCCGCGGCAACACCGCGCCCGTCTACCCGTGGTTTGGCCAGGACATCAGGCAGGGCCTGCCGCTCGCGCTCGAGAACTACAACCTGCTGCACCGCCTGTGGCGAGAGGACGTCGTCGACTGGGAGGGCAGCTTCCGCACACCCCTCCAGGGCTTCACGTCCACGCCGCGCCCGCTTGATGATGTGCCGCCGTTCGTGTGGCACGGCTCGATCCGCACCCCTGAGATCGCCGAGCAGGCGGCCTTCTACGGCAACGGCTACTTTGCCAACAACATCTTCTGGCCCAAGGACCACTACAAGCGCCTCATTGACTTCTACCGTCAGCGCTTTGAGCACTACGGGCACGGCACCGCCAAGCAGGCGATTGTCGGCCTCGGCGGCCAGGCGTTCATTGGCAAGACCTCTCAGGAGGCCAAGTCTCAGTTCCGGCCGTACTTCAACGAGGCGCCGGTCTACGGTCACGGGCCGACGATGGAGGAGTTCTCCGACCAAACTCCCCTGAGCGTCGGCTCGGTTCAGGAGGTCATCGACAAGACCCTCACGTTCCAAGAGACCTTCGGCGACTACCAGCGCCAGATGTTCCTCATCGATCACGCGGGCATGCCGGTCGAGATGGTGCTCGACCAGCTCGAACTGCTCGGCGGCGAGGTGGTCCCGGTGCTCCGCCGCGAGCTGGCAGACCGCCGCGACCCAGAAGCCGCTGACGCCCCCACGCACGCGAGCCTCGTCAAGGCCAAGTACGGCGACGCCGAGCCTCGCCGTCCGCGCCCCAACGCCAACAGGGGTGACAACGTCACCGGCTCCTCGCCCTACCAGGACACCGACGCGGAGGTCACCGCGTCCTACCCGGCGCTGTGATGACCACCGTCGACGCCGCCATCCCTTTGCGCCAGGCCAACGAGGCATGGGAGGCCTTGCTGGGCGCCCACACCACGCTCATGCGCCGGTTCGCGGCCGAGGACATGTGGTGCGAGGTCTCGCTGCACGAGTACGACGTGCTCTACACGCTCTCCAAGTGCCCCAAGCCTCAGCGCCTGGGCGAACTGGGCCGCCACCTCATGCTCAGCCAGCCGGGGCTCTCGCGCTTGGTGGAGCGGTTGGTGGAGCGCGGCCTGCTCGCCAGACAGCCGGACCCGGCCGACGCGAGGGCCACCTTGCTCTCGCTCACTGAGGAGGGCAGCGCGGTCCAGCGGCGCGTGGGCAGGGCGCACGCCCGTTCCGTCGCCGACGCCATGGCCGCCCGCCTCACCCCCGACCAGATGTCAACCCTCGCGGCACTTGCCGCGCTCCTGAACCGTAAGGAAGAGGAACTGTCATGACCTCACCCCTCAACCTCGTCGTCGTCAATGCTGGCGTCTCGGACCCGTCGTCCACCAGGCTCCTGGCGGACCGTGCTGCGGCGCGCGTCAGGGCGCTGGGCCAGGCGCGCGGCCGCGAGGTCACCACCACGGTGATCGACTTGCGCGAGCTGCTGCCTGAGCTTCCGGCCGCGCTGTCTTCACAGCACCTTGGGGAGCGCTTCAAGCGCGCCATTGCGGCCCTGGTGGACGCCGACGGCATCATCGCCGCCGCTCCCGTGTACAAGGCGGGCGCCTCTGGGCTTTTCACCTCGTTCTTCCAGGTGCTGGACAACGACCTGCTGATTGGCAAGCCCGTCATCCTCGCGGCGACCGCAGGCACCGCGCGCCACGCGCTGGTGGTGGATGAAGAGATGCGCTCGCTGTTCGCCTACCTGCGCACGCTGACCGTCCCGACCAGCCTGTTCGCCGCCACGGAGGACTGGCAAGACAAGGCACTCACCGGCCGTATCGACAGGGCCGCGCTCGAACTCGTGCTGCTCATGGAGTCCGGTTTTGCCAAGGCGGTGCGGGATGAGTCCTGGCAGAACTACAGCCACGAGTTCGGATCAGCCGGCGGCACGGAGACGGGTATCGATCTTGAGTCGGACCTGATGCGCCTGGCCACCGGCGGCACCGCACCCAAGAAGGGAGCACCATGACCGAACACAGAAGGATCTCCGTCGCCCGCAATGACGCCTCCGGGCGCTACGACATGACGGTGGACGGCGACGAGGCTGGCTTCGCGCAATTCGAACAGTCGGAAACCCACATCGCCTTCGTCCACACCGAGGTGCTCGACGCCTTCCAGGGCCAGGGAGTCGCCTCCCACCTCGCGAAGGAAGCCCTCGAGGACGCCGTCTCAAGAGATCGCATCATCATCCCGCTAGATCGGAAG
>NZ_JADQBF010000072.1 GCF_016278775.1 Demequina sp.
CCGCCCGCAAGGTCGTCGAGCGCCGACGCCAACTCGCCCCACTCGGTTTCGGCTGGTTCGGCAATCCCGCAGGCGTCCGGCAGCACGGGAGCGAGAATGGCCCACGCGTCCTCCGCGCGCGCCAGCCGGGCCGCGAAGTCGAGGTAGCCGTCCGGCACCACCGGCCAACCGCCGGAGGAGCAGTGCACGCGCCACTTCTCGGCCTCGGCGGCGGCGGCTACCAGTCGGGTGTGGAGAGTCGAGGCGTCGCGGCCGGGCCTCAACAGTTCACGCGCACGCCTGACCAACGCCCGGCGCACGCGACGCGACATGTCGGGATCGTCGTCGTCGTCGACGCGGGGCGCGGTGGCGGCGACCAACTCGGACAAGGATCGGTGGTACACCGCTGGCGAGAACGTGTCGAGCGTCACCTGCACGTCGCTGAACAGCCTCACCTGCTCGCGCCACACGGACAGTGTCTGTGCCTCGTCCACCCCTGAATCGGTCGCCGCCGCCCGAGCATCCGCGCGAAGTCCAGCCACCATCCGCACCATGACGGCAAGGGCCTCGTCCAGTTCGGCCCCGTGTTCGTCGGAGGTGGCGATCCGGTACCACCACGGGGCGACCTGATCCGCTGGATCGGCATCTGGCTCATCCGGCCACTCCGCCTCACCGTGGAGGCGTTCCACGATCGCCGCGGCCACGTGACCCAGCCCGTGTTCGGCGACGGCGGCGGCTGCGTCGGATCCCAGCCGGACTGTCGTGCCAGGCTGCGGCTGCTGAGCGGTGAGGCGCACGATCGCCTGGACCGTCTCGAATGCGCTCACTCCCCACGGGCGGTGCGGCCGGTGCAGCGCGTCGTAGCGGGCCGCTGCGTCGTACCTGGCGCTGAGGAGTTGCTCGCCCAGCACGCGCAGTTCGGATTCGTCGATCTCAGGGGTGTCAAGCGTGAGAGACGCGAGCAACCGCGAGCGCGACTCCGCGTTCCAGGCAGTCACCACGCCAGTGAGCGCCACGTCACCAGCGCCAGCCGACGCCAGCGCGTCATCGACGGAGGCGAGCGCGGCGTCGGAGCCTCCCACCACGATCGCCGTGCGGCCCGATGCGGCGGCGTCCGCGGCTATCGCAGCGACCACCGCCGTGGCGTCTGAACCTGGCGGAGCGTCGACGGCGACCGAGCGACCGAGCGCCACCGTGTCGAGCACAGAGAACGAGGAGTCGTCCAGGTCGCCCATGCCGCGTTCGGCGAAGGGGTCGCGTTCTACCGCCGCCCACCGAGGCAACGGCTCCGCGAGTGCCGCGCGAGCGTCGGCGTCGCCAGCGATGGCCGCCACCACGTCGGAGATGCCGATGACGGGGTCGAGGTCGTCCAAGTCGTCCAGCAGGCGTTGCTCGGGATCGTCGAAAGCACCGATCAGCAGGCGCTTGGTGACTTCCAGCTGGTCGAACAGGTGCGCGTGGTCGCGCACCTCTGACCACAACGGGCGGGGGTCGAACTCCCTGCCATCAAGGGTTTGGGGCGCGCGGGAGGCGAGATCGGCGGGACCGCCGCGGTCGCGCAGGATCGCGGCGAACACCGGGTTGAGGAAGGCCTCGTGTCTCAACGTGATGACCAGGTCGTCCTGACGGGCGGCGTCAAGAGACACTGGCCGCAGCAGGAGAGGCATCTCGCAGCCCTCCCACGACACGGTGCCCACCACCAGCGCGGCGGTCCACATGCCCGTCGTGGCAGCCACGCCGACGGATTCCTCGAGGATGAGCCGCCCTCGCAGGGAGGCCGCCGCATACTCCTCACGGTCCTGGACGAGCGTGGACAGCAGGGTCGCGCGCCCGGCAAAGAGTTGGGCGAGCCCGGAAGGATGCGCGTGCTCAAGCTCAATGATGGCGGACTGCGTGGCCGTGAGACTGCGCAGTGGTGACACCGTCGAGCGCGAGCTCAGATGAGCCCGCCACTGGCTCAGCGCGTCGGCGACAAGCGCCCGCGAGATGTAGTCCACCACGAACCTACGGTAACGATGCGGCAACCCCGCCCCCGACTGCCACGCCGCGCCCGCCGGTCAAGCGACAATGCGCGCCGACTTGTGCAGCCGACGCGCATCGTTGGACGCATTGTGACGCCCCTATGCCAGCGGCGTCAAGCACTCATCTGCTGCTGTCAATCGCCACCTCGCGCAGGTACTCGGCGAACCTGCCAGGCTCGTCTCGCTGCGGGGTGTGGCCGCTGTTTTCGAAGACGACGAGTTGCTTGCTCGGCGCATCGAGTCCCTTACGCGACGGTGAAGACCCATGTGAGCAGGCTCCTCATGAAGCTCGGAGCTCGCGACCGCGCCCAACTGGTGGTCCTCGCGTATGAAGGCGGAATCGTTCGACCCGGCGCACCAACCCAGCAGTCACCGTCGTCAGAGCATGGAGCCGAGGTCCGAGCCCGCAGACGGGTATGCGGCGGACGCCGACTTCACCTGTCTAGTGGTGAGGCCCAGCTTCATCGCCATGGCGATGGTGTTGATCAGCTCGCCGTACTCGGGCCCCATGAGGTGAGCGCCGACAATCAGGTCGGTAGAGCGGTCCACGAGGATCTTGCTGGCCGCAGCGGTCTCTCCGATGCGGTAGTTGGAATACCAGGCGCTGGTATCTCGGTAGCGAACCTCGATGTCCAGCCCCTGCGCTCGAGCTTCCTGCTCCAACAGACCCACCCGGACGAGTTCGGGGATGGTGAACACGGCCGTGGGGATACCGGTGTAGTCCGGAACGGTGGTGGTGTCCTTCAGCATATTTGAGGCTGCCACCTTGCCCTCGAACACCGCGACCGGGGTGAGTGGCATGCCAGGGGTGTTCGCCGCATCGCCTGCCGCGTAGACGGCCGGATTGGTGGTGCTCTGCAGGTGCCCAGCCACGCTCACCCCACGCTCACTCCACTCGACGCCGGCGGCGTCGAGGTCGAGCCTGGTGAGATCCGGAACTCGTCCTGCGCCGTGGACGACGAGGTCGCATTCGATCGTTTCGGTCGCGCCTGATCGCTCGACGCTTACCTGGAGGCCAGATGCCGTCTGGTGGATGCCGTTGATAGTCGTGGAGCGTCGTACGTCGATGCCTGCGGCTGCGCCGCGCGTGACGAGCAGCTCGACGAGGTCGGGGTCGAATCCCTTCAGCGGGCGCGCCCCGCGATCGATGATGATCGGGGCGCTTCCAGCGCGTGCGGCAATGTGGGCGAACTCGAAGGAGATGAACCCGCCGCCGACGAACAGGATCCGCTTGGGGAGTTTGTCGAGATCCATGAACTCTGTGCTGTCGACCAGGTGCTCGTGACCCGGGAAGTCGAGCGGGCGGGGGCGGGCGCCGGTGGCGATCAGGAAGTGTGACGCCTCGTGCGGAGCGCCGTCCACCTCAATGCGGTTCTTATCGGTGAACGTGACCGACCCGTGCAGGGTGGCCACGCCGTTACCCGCGAGGCCATCTTCCATACTCTGCGGCATGGGGTCAACGAACCCGTGCTTGTGGCCCATGAGATCGCCCCAGTTGATCGACAGGTCGTTGGCATCGATGCCCTTGCCCTGCATCAGCCGGGCGCTGTCGATAATCTCGGCACCGCGCCGCAGGATCTTCTTGGGGTCGCATCCCCGCAGCGCGCAGGTGCCGCCGTAAGGGAGCTCGTCGACGATCGCGACGCTCCAGCCTTGAGAAGCGCACTTGTTGGCGGCGCCGATTCCAGCCATTCCGGCGCCGATCACGATGAGGTCGTAGTGAGTCATGTTGTCTCCTTGTGGGCGGGTGGCGTCGGCGTCTGTGCGAACCCGAAGCGGGCCCCGGTGGTGCGCAACGTTGGGGCAATCATTGAGGGTCTATCGCTTCACGTAGCTGCTCAAGCGTCGGTGCACCAGCCGGGCCTTGTGGGGTCTGGTAGATGCGGCATGCCAGTCCGACGCTTCCGTCGGCGCGCGAAAACGGGTCCGTTCCGTCAATGAGGATGGTGGGCGATCCGTGGAAACCGACGCGCTCAGCATCCTCAACCGTCTCGATCTGCTGATAGCCGATCCCAAGGTCGAGGTGCCCCGCCGCGAGCACGGCGAGGCGTTCGTCGGCGATCTTCCAGTTCGGGCAGCCGTCGAAGTACTGCAGCGTGATGTTCATATGCCGACCGTAGACCCTGAAGTGCACTATAGGGTCAAGAGGTAGGCTGTGGGCATGCTGATCGGGGAACTTTCCCACGCCGTGGGCGTGACTAGCCAGACCATCAGGTTCTACGAACGCGAGGGGCTCCTGCCCGCACCGCGGCGAACCGCCAACGGCTACCGCACCTACGACGACTCGAGCGTCTCCCGAGTGCTCTTCATTCGCGGCGCGCAGTCCGCTGGGCTCACGCTCGCCGAGATTGGCAGCGTGATCGACCTGCGGGATGTGGGACGTGTGCCGTGCACACACGTGGTTGCCTTGCTTGGCGGAAAGCTCGATAGCGTCCGCGCGCGGCAAGCCGAGCTGCGCATGCTCGAGGCGGAACTGGAACGACTCGTCGCCCGAAGCCGCATCCTTGACCCCGCCGATTGCTCCGATGCGAGCGTCTGCCACATCCTGGGCGCCACACAGCACGAGAAACGCCGCGACTGAACGCACGCGCCGACGGCTCCCACATTCGCACAGTCCAGTCACCGTGAAGGGTGGGACACCGTGTCCGACTCTGCGTACGGCACGCGCGGATTTGCCGCCCGTGTGCCGGTCGCCGCGCGCACCTGAGCCCGCAAGAACGGCCCCACCGGGAGGGTGACACAGAGTGCGATCTGGCTGAGTGGCGAAGCCTCCTCCTCCAGGAAGGCGAGGATGCGTGGTGCCGGATTGCGTGTGAACAGTGTGGCGAAAAGCTCGACGGCGGCTGTCCGGTCCTCGCGAATGACGCGCAACAGGGCGTCGTCGAGTGCGCGGCTCCACCGCCTGGCAGGCGCGGCGCTCGCAGGGTGTCGACCACGTGCCAGGCACGAAGCGATGGCGGCGCTGTGGCGCTGGATCCGCGCGAAACCATACCCCGTGCTTGCTCTGACCATGCCAGCGGTCGCCCCGATGGGGATGACCGGTCCCTTGGGCGTCGGGGCAGGGCCGCGCTGGAGCGGAATGGTCCCCACCTCACGCCCGGTCACCTTGTACGCGCCCGCGCGGACGTGGGCACCGATGTAGTCGCGGACGTGGTCCTCGTGCCGCGCGCCATGGAGGCCCCGGTCGTAGGTGTCAGAGAACGCGAAGACGGTGCGCTCGACCAGCGCGCTTCGTGCCGAGGTGGGCAGCACGTAGACGAACGCCGCGCCTGCGGTCTGGTCAGTGCGGAAGTCCATCAGGGTGGCGGTTCCCGGGTCAAAAACATCCGTGGGGCACTCGATGTGCAGACCATGGAAGTCCAGGTAGGCGGCCGACGCCGGTGAAGCGGACGGAACTCCCAGACCGACGCTGTCGAACACCCAGCGCGCGCTGACCTCGACGGTGCGCGCCCCGCCGGGTTCAGGCACGTCAATCAGCACGCGGCAGCCGGCCCCCTCCCGGGCAAGGGCGCGCGCAGACCCCACCACGCGTCGGTAACCCGGACGCGCGCCGATGATCCGATCGGTCTCCGCGGACAACTCCGGCCCCGTGATGCGTCGGTAGGAATAGGGCTCGAGTGCCTGGGTCCGGCGCCAGCCGCCTCCCGCCACCCGCAAGTGCCGAACCTCCACCGATGCGGCCGAGTCGAGCAGTCCCGTCCCCTTGCTCCACCACGCCCACGACCGCGCCTCCAGGGGGTGTGAAGCGTCGTCGACGATCAGGACCTTGTCGCCCCACCCTGCGTCAGCCAGGTGGCACGCGAGCGACAGCCCAGCGGCCCCGGCGCCCACGATGACGGCGTCGAACCGCTCGCCGGGCAACGGCGGAGCTGGAGTCATGCGCCCACCCGTCGGGCCTGGAACAACGGTCGGTACGCCGCCACGGCGATGGCGAGCGCAATCACCGCAAAGGTAGTGAAGGCCACGGTGTTGGCCGTGGTGGCTGCCGGGTCACCTGTGGCCTGCATGGTGATGGCCATCCCCGCGACGGCCGTGCCGAGCATCGCCATCCATCCGACCGCCGCGTACTTGGCCCTGGCCGCCCAGGCGGCCCCGCGCAGGCTCCCCCACCCCACGGCCACGAGGGCAGGCACCACGAGGCCGAGGTCCATGA
Source organism: Demequina sp. (assembly GCF_016278775.1). GTDB lineage: Bacteria > Actinomycetota > Actinomycetes > Actinomycetales > Demequinaceae > Demequina. The sequence goes on from NZ_JADQBF010000072.1 coordinate 6,154, forward strand.
CCTTGACCAGCCAGAACACGACCGGGTCGGCAAGGTACTCGGGCGCGCTCGGCTGGTCTTGCCACGCGTCGAGCAGACCGGGCAGGTGCAGGCCAATGGCCAGGAACGCCGCGACCACCAACGCGAACCAGCCGACGAGGCGGTCGAGTCGCCGCGTGGTGGTGGGGAGCCGGTCCACGTCGATCGCTGACCATGCGCGGATGGCGACGGCGAGGGCCAGTACCAGCAGTCCCACATAGAGGGGAAAGAACTTCTCGCTGTTGCCCGCGTAGCGGTCGACGTCGCCGCCGACGGAAAGCTGGATCGCGGTGTACGCCACGTAGGCGGCGGGTCCCATGGCGAGAACTGCACCGGCTCGGTGGCGGCGCGCCACCAGCACGCTCGCGAACAGGCTGACCGGCGCCACCAACACCAGCCCGGCAAAGTCCCCGCCGGCGATCTGGTTCGCTGCGCCGTCTGACACGTGATAGCGGATCACATCCGTCAGCAGGGGCCCCAGAATGGCCACCGCCGCGACCCCTACCCCAAGCAGCGCGAGCGCGACCGCGAGCCAGTTGTCAGTGGTCTCACCGGTGCCAGGGCGCGCAGAGGCCCGGCGGGCACCCACGTCTTCCATCGCTGACCTCCTGCGGCTTCACTAGCAGTGTCGCATCGCGTCCCGCGCAGGCGGCGGGGACAATAGTCCCCGATTCGGCCGACGCTGTGGCGGCTCAGCCCTCGCCCTCACCGGCGAGGGCGTCGGTGAGCAACCCGACCAGCGCCTCGAGTTGCACGTCGGTCGACGATGCCCCGTCGTCTTCGCCTGCCCCATCGAGCGCCCTCGCGGCCAGCCCCGACTTGGAGTCGATCAGTTCGGCGATCTTGGAGTCGATGGTCTGTGCGGCGATGATGCGCCACGCGGTGACGGGCTCTGCCTGGCCGATGCGGTGGATTCTGTCGATCGCCTGCGTCTGCTCGGCGTCAGTCCAGGAGAGTTCTGCCAGCACCATGTTCGAGGCGACCTGAAGGTTCAACCCCACGCCGGCTGCCATGAGGGAGCACACCACGATCGACACCTCGGGATCGTTGGTGAACGCGTCAATGGCCTTTTCGCGCGCCTTGGGCGTCTGGTCACCACGAATCGAGGCGTAGCGGATGCCGCGCTCGGCGAACATCTGCTCGGCCTGGTCCATGACGTCGATGTGCTTGGCAAAGAACACGACCTTGCCGACGGTGCGGGCGAGTTGTGCGGCATAGTCGGCCGCTGGCCCCGCCTTGGCTTGGCCAATGCGGCGGACCATGGTGAAGACGTTCTCGCCGGAGGTCTTGGACTGGGAGTCCTTGAGTTCCGCGGCCGCCACGCGACGAGCCAACTCGTGGTCGATGCCCTCCACCGCGTCGTCGTCCCCGCGCCATTCCAACGCTGCGCGGTAGCGCTCGACAAGCCGTTTCGCCAACGCCGTCTCTGCCGCACGGATCGAACGGCCGACGGCGCCATCGAGCTCGACCGGCAGGTCCGCCACGCGCCTGGCCGGGATGTCCGCGACCACGTCAACCTTGCGGCGGCGCACGATTCCCATGTCGATCACCGCGGACCTCGCGGCGGACGGGAAGCCGCGGTCGGCGGGCGTGAGCCCCGTCTCCTCGAGCGCGCTCATCAGCTTGCCAAGGGGCTTCTCGTCGTCGATCCAGCCCAGGAACTGCCAGATGGCACGGAAGTCCTCGATGTCGTTGATGAGCGGGGTGCCGGTGAGCGCCATCATGAGCGGGCGCGCGGTGCGGGCGCGGATGCGGTCGGCGATGTCGAGCACGTGTTGGGAGCGCTGGGAGCGCTTGTTCTTGATGAAGTGGGCCTCGTCGACCACCATGCCGCGGAAGCCTATGTCGCCCATCCAGCCCACGTGACGGTCGAGGAGTTCATAGTTGACGATGACCACATCGGCGAAGGCGTCGATCTGCTCGCCGTCGCCGTGGACCACGGTGGAGCGGCGCGTCGGCGTCCACATGCCCACCTCATGGGCCCAGTTGGTCTTGACGACGTTGGGCACCACCACCAGCAAGGGGTACGCGTCGGCAACCTGCGCCGCGAGGAGCGCCTGCGCCGTCTTTCCAAGCCCTGGCTCGTCGGCGAGCAGGAAGGTGCGATGACCTCGGCCCGTGGCCCCGATGACCCTTGCCTGGTGAGGCATCAACTCGAGTCCAGCCGGCGACGTCATCGAACGCGGCTCGGGGAGCGTCATGCAGGCGGGGGCACCAGCGTCGGCCTGTTCAAAGGAGCGGAAGAGCGGCTCGAGCAACTCCCAACCTGCGAGCCTGCGCGGCTTGCCTGCGCGCCGCTCGGCGGCGGCCTCGAAGTCGGGTGCGAGGAACGGGTTGGCGAGTTGCCGGGAGATCACGGATTGCGGAACGACGCGGTTCTGGGCGTTCGGATCCGTCGCAGTAGGCGGGGCGGGCACGGGTTCTTCAGGCGGTTCCAAGCCGCCTGCCCTCATCACAGTCGCCTTGTACTCGCGCGCCGACTGGGACACGCGCGCGTCCTCAGCAAGCAATTCGAGCAAGGAGGTGTCCCTGGCGGCGATCTTGGCCAACTGTGTGGCCACCCCGTCGAGCCGCTTGAGTTCCTTGTCCCTCTTCGCGGTGGTCAGCGCGCTGTCCGCCTTGACCCGCGCGCGCTCTTCGCGCACCAGCAGCGCCACCACCTGGAACTTGGTGCGGACTCCTGAACGCGGCGGCGGTCGCCGCATCGCGTTCTCAATGTCGCGAGCGATGCCGACGAGCACGGGAATCAGGCCCGGCTCGGTAGGGCGCTGTGGGCGGCGGCGCTGCTGGCGGGAATCCGCGCGCGCTCGGCCGGACCGGCTCTGGGCTGGTCGTGCCACATCTCCTCCTTTGCTGCACCGCAGTCGCGGCCGCTGCGCGTCGCGCCACGCCCGCCCTGCGTCGGACGGGCACCAGGCGCCTTACGGCGCCCCGGCCTACCCGGCCTGCCCGTTCGCTCTCACGCCGATGGTGACGGGCGTCATCCATCCGGCCATGCCAGAGGCCCACCGACGAGCCCCCACGTCTTCCGCGCTCGGGCGGAGCCTACGCCAGCCCTGCGGCCTGCGTCGACTCCCATCCTTCCAGCAGGAACGCTCGTCGCCAAGCGTCAAGTCAGAATTGTCACGAATCCGTGCACCGCGCCCGATCGCGAAGCAGCGCACGTCATGCACCGTCGGAGTACATCCAGAGCCGGAAACCCCGAAGTGTGCGCCTGGGCAGATTCGAACTGCCGACACCCGCTTTAGGAGAGCGGTGCTCTATCCCCTGAGCTACAGGCGCTAGGGCCCGACAAGCCTACCGAATGCGGGCAGCCGCATGCACCCGCGTGGTCAACTCCTCCGCGCGTCGATCAACGACGGCGGACCGTAGTGGAACTTGCTGTGGAGGACGCACATGCCTCGACCGCTTCGCTTGGCGTCGTACATGGCCGCATCGGCCGCAGCGACGATCGCGTCAGCGGTGGTGAGTCCGTCCCCGGCCAGCGCCACACCGATGCTGCTGGTGGTGGTGTACTCATGCCCCTCGAACTCGTACGGTGCTCGGAGGCTGTCGGCGACACGGCGCGCGACCGCCAACGCGGCCTCTCCCGTGGCCACATCGTCGAGCAACACCACAAACTCGTCGCCACCAACGCGGGCAGCGGTGTCGCCTGCCCTCAACTCGGCCGAGATGCGTCGGGCCGCTTCCACGAGCAACTGATCACCCGCGGCATGGCCAAAGGTGTCGTTCACCATCTTGAAGTCGTCGAGGTCGAGAAACAGGATTGCGGTTCGCGCGTGGCGTCTGTCCGCGGCAGCGAGCCGTTGCGTCAACTGATCCCACAGGGCAACGCGGTTCGCGAGGCCAGTCAGGTTGTCGTTCCTCGCCTGGCGCCTCAATTCCCGAGTAGCGATTGCGAGTTCCGCCGTTCGCTCAGCAACGCGGCGCTCCAACTCTTCATAGGACGCCTCGAGTTCCTCGCCGAGCGAGTTGACACCAGCCGCAACGGCGTCAACGAAGTCGCCGCGGGTGCCTACCGTGGCGCGGGCACCGAATCGAAGGGCGGCAAGATCCTGGATGACGTAGACGATCTCTTCGAGCCGTTGATTCAGATCTGGTATGTCGTCTCCGCCCGGCGACTGGGCGGACGCGTTCACGTGATGTGCTCCTTGAGCCAGGCGACAGCGTCGGCCTGGTCCTCGAACAGGCGAATGGGCACGTCGGGCTTGCTGACATTGATGAAGAACGTCGCCATCATCCGACTCAGCGGGTTCCCGACAATCAAGGCGACTGCCGACACGACCTCCTGCCGACGAATGAACTCCATCCGCGCCTCCCGACTCTGGGGGCCTGCGTCCTCTGTGTGCACCAGGAGCGGGGCCGCGCGACCACCCGTCAGTTCGGACATGGCGTCGATAACGGCGAGTGCGTCCTCAAGGACGGACGGCACGTGGGGGGCCCAGGCAATCTCCACCATGCCGTCTGGACGTAGCCAGATGCGAAACTTCTCGCTCGTGATTTCGCGGCGGTCGCTACTCATCGGGCCACACCCGGCGTTGTCGCGCGCCTCGTAGTGGTCCGGCTGCGGGATGTCCGTATCACGAGAGTCCCCTTGTTCGGTGGCCCGGCTGACCTCGTGGGTCCCGTGGCTTTGCGTCCCCGCCTCGCGACGGGTTTGCCGTTTCGTCCTTGCAACCAAGCATAGGCTTGCGGGGTTCCTTCACGGAAAGGGAGTTACCAACGTCACAGTCATCACTCGCCTACGCGTGCGGGGAGCAACACACGTAGGACGGTGCTGCGATGCCTCACCAGCGAGCGTGCACGTGCTCGCGAATCGAGTCGTTGTAGATGCGCGCGAGTTCCGCCATCGTGGTGTCGTCGAGGGAAGGAAGGTCTCCCACGGCAGCGTTGCCTTGTGCCTGCTCCACGGTGCGCGCACCAGGAATCGCCGTGCTGACGCCGGACTGGGTGAGCCAACGGAGCGCCATCTGCGCCGTGGTCCAGCCCTGTGGCGTGAGCGCGGCAACCTCTTGGGCCGCACGGACGCCGACGTCGTAGGGCACTCCTGCGAAAGTCTCGCCCACGTCGAAGGCGGCGCCTTCGCGGTTGTAGTTGCGGTGGTCGTTCTCGGCAAAGGTGGTGTTCGCGTCGTACTTGCCGGACAACAGTCCGGACGCGAGGGGCACGCGGGCGATGATGCCGACGCCTGCCCGGGCGGCCTCCGTCGCCACTTGCTCGAGCGGCTTACGACGGAACACGTTGAGGACAATCTGGATCGATGCCAGGTCGGGTTCACGCAACGCCTGAAGCGCCTCCTCGACCTTCTCGACAGAGACGCCCCACGCGCGGACACGACCCTCGTCCACGAGCACGCGCAAAGCGTCGTACGTGGCCGGGTCAAAGAACACCGAGGTGGGTGGGCAGTGGAGCTGGACCAAGTCGAGAGTGTCGACCCCGAGGTTCTCCCGCGAGCGATCCGTCCACGCCCTGAACGCGTCGAGCGTGTACGCCTCCGCCACATGCGGATCGGCCCGGCGCCCCATCTTGGTGGCCACGAAGAAGTTCTCGGAGTCAGCACGCGAGGCAAGGAATTGCCCGATCGCCCGCTCCGAACGTCCGTCACCGTAGACGTCGGCCGTGTCGAAGAAAGTGACTCCGGCATCGGCCGCCGCCTCAAGAATCGCCTGTGAGCGGTCCTCGTCTACGTTGCCCCAGTCGGCTCCGAGCTGCCAGCAGCCCAAGCCGATTTCGCTGACATGGCGGCCGAGCCGCTCGATCCCTGAAGTGCGCATGCACACCACGTTACGGGACGGCGAGCGCCAAGGCCGCCACGAATGCTAGCCGGTGACGCGAACGTACACCGGGTTGCTTTGCCAGATGCCACGGAACTGGATCGTCTTGCCGGGTCGCGGCGAGTCGATCTGCAGGTTGGGGCCTGCATAGATGCCGAGGTGTCCGGGAGACACGATGATGTCGCCTGGCTGAGGCGAACTCACGCGCGTGCCCACGTTGTAGTACGCACCTGAGGTGCGGGGCAGCGAGATTCCGAACTGCGCATACACGTAGCTCACAAAGCCAGAGCAGTCGAAGCCCGTGCTGGGCGACGTGCCGCCTGTAGCGTAAGGCAGGCCCACGTACTTGGATGCCTCAGCGATGATGGAGGACCCGGCGATGGCCTGCGACACATTGGCACTGTTGGCCACAGTCCGGGCCGACGTCGTCGGCGCGCGTCGCACCACAACGGGCTTGGGGTTGGGCTTTACGTCAAGAGACGGGGTCTCGACCGTGAAGCCAGCTTCAGAGTCGGCCGCTACAGGAGCGCCAATCTGCTCGACCTGGTCGACGAACTCGGCGCCTTGAATGGCTACCGCGTCGACGTCGGGCGTGGTCGCCGTGTCACCGGCGATCGCTACGGCGGCTGCTCCTGACAGGGGCACCACAACCAGCGCCACACCCGCAGAGACTGCCACCGCGCGCGTCTTGGCGCGCATGTATCCGTACCTCAAATTCCCGTTCCCTTCGCGCTGTCAGCGCCTGCAAGCATGCTGCTCGACCTCATACGCCACCCCCTGTGACTGATCGCTCGCACCATGCCCGGAGTGGTTGATACCGCTCCTGTTGACTGACTTACTTTACCTGAACGCCAGAGTACCTGGCTTCGGGGCTAACGAACAGGTGCCGCGCAACGTCCCCGGAGACCACCAGGGATCCGAGATCCGTTGACAGTTCCACCTCGTCGTCATGGGACCGAAGTCCTACCGAAGTACCAGGTAGGAGCCCAATCTCTGAGGCCTCTTGGAGGAAACCGGCAAGTGCTTGTGGGTTTTCACCAATTCGCACGAGAGTTGCGCGAGTCAACCCGGAAGCGAGGGCCTCCGCAATGCTGACGGGCCTGGCCGCCGCGGCAGACGGCTCGGCCGGAGTCACATCCAGCTCCTCAAGGCCCGGAATGAGGTTCCCGTACGGAGACCTCTCCGGGCGCCCCAACATCTCCACCAGGCGGCGCTCGACACGGTCGCTCATCACATGTTCCCAGCGGCACGCCTCTTCGTGAACGTGCAGCAGATCCAGTCCGATGACGTCGGTCAACAGCCGTTCGGCAAGCCTGTGCTTGCGCATCACCTTGGTGGCTCGGTCCACGCCAGTGGCCGTCAGAACGAGGGTGCGATCCTCCCCCACCACCACAAGTCCGTCCCGCTCCATCCGTGCGATCGTTTGAGACACCGTCGGCCCCGAGTGGCCCAACTGCTCGGCGATGCGCGCCCTCAGCGGCGGCACACCGTCCTCAATCAGCTCATAGATGGTCCGCAGGTACATCTCCGTGGTGTCGATGAGGTCAGTCATCTTGCGTGTCTCCCCATACCCCGGTAGCGCCACCCGGCCGCCTTCCACGCTTCGACGTCGAGGCAGTTGCGGCCATCAATCACCAAGTCACCATGAGAGTGCGCCCGCAACACCGCCGGGTCCGCCTCCCTGAACTCTTTCCACTCCGTCGAGACCACCACGGCGTCGGCGTCAGCGACCGCGTCCATCATGGACTCCGCGAAGGTCAGCGTGGGCCACACCGCCTTGGCGTTGTCCATCGCTTGAGGGTCGTACACCTTGACGTTGGCACCCATCAGGTGGAATCGACCGGCCACATCCAGGGCAGGCGAGTCCCGTACGTCGTCGCTGTTCGGCTTGAAGGCGGCGCCCAGAACCGCGACGGTGCGGCCGTCGATCTTGCCTCCCAGCTCTCGCACGGCAAGGTCGAGCACGTGCTGCCTGCGACGCAGGTTCACGGAATCGACCTCACGCAAGAACGCGAGCGCCTGATCGACGCCCAGTTCCGTCGCACGCGCCTGGAAGGCCCGGATGTCCTTGGGAAGGCAACCACCGCCGAAGCCCAGCCCGGCGCCCAAGAACTTGCGTCCGATGCGGTCGTCGAAGCCGATGGCGTCCGCCAGTTCCACGACGTCAGCTCCGGTCGCCTCACAGACCTCCGCAATCGCGTTGATAAAGGAGATCTTGGTGGCAAGGAAGGCGTTCGCGCTCACCTTCACCAACTCAGCGGTCGGCAGGTCCGTCACGAGGAACGGCGTGCCCCTACCGATGATCTCGGCGTACACCTCGCGGGTCACCGCCTCGACGCGGCCCGGACGGTCCCTGTCGATGCCGAGCACCTGTCGATCAGGCCTCAGCGTGTCCTCGACCGCAAATCCCTCGCGCAGAAACTCCGGGTTCCAGCCCAACTCGGCCTTGTCGCCCACAGGGGCGAGTTCGCGCACGCGGGCCGCCAAGCGAGCAGCCGTCCCCACCGGCACTGTCGACTTGCCAAGAATCACCGTGGGACGCGTGAGCATCGGCGCGAGCGTCTCAATCACGGCGTCGACAAACGTCATGTCTGCCGCATACTCGCCGCGCTTCTGAGGCGTGCCCACACCAATGAAGTGGACATCAGCGTCGGCGGCCTCAGACGCGTCAGTGGTGAACCTGAGTCGGCCGGAACTCACGTGCTTGGAGAGCAGTTCTGGCAGACCGGGCTCGTAGAAGGGGACCTCTCCTTGGGAAAGGCGAGCCACCTTCGCCGGGTCAATGTCGACTCCGACGACGTCGTGTCCCAGTTCTGCCATTCCTGCGGCGTGAGTGGCGCCAAGGTACCCCGTGCCGAAAACCGATACGCGCATAGTCATGACGCCAGACTAGCGGCGCGCGAGGGGTGCGGTCGCGATCGCCGTCAAGCCCTCGGAGGTGACGGTGACAGGCCCAGCGCTCGAGGGCACGAAGACCGCATGCCCCTTGGCAAGGGTGCGACTCTCGGCTTCGGTGACCACCAGGCAATCGCTGCCAAGCGCCAAGACGATACGGGGTCCACTCGTGACGACAGCGGTCCCACCCACAACGATGTCGAGTCCGAACTCTTCTGCGTCGGTGGAGAAGTGGCGCACGGCGCCTTCGGCGACAACGGCGGGTCGTATCGGACGCGTGTGTTCCAGCCGCGCAAGCGTGCGCAACAGCTCAGAGTTGACCGGCTTGGAGGTGAGGCCCGCGCGCACCACGTTGTCGGAGTTCGCCATGATCTCCAGACCCATGCCACCCAAGTAGCAGTGCACCACGCCAGCGGGGGTGAAGATGGCCTCGCCAGGCGCCAAGGACACCGCGTTCATCGCGAACGCCACGAGCACACCGGGGTCCGCAGGGTACGTCTGCGCGGCCAGGCGCGCCGCGCCGAGCGAGCCGCCCCCTCCCTCCGGCAACGAGGCGAGTGCCGCGACCGTGTCAAGGTGTCCGCCGTCGAGCGCCGCAGTCACGTAGGCCGCCAGTCCCCCGGCGTCGAGCGCCTCCGTCAGCGCAAGCGCGCCAGCTCCGCCGAGCGACTCGAGGTCGCGGCGCAGGTCGGCCGCGGGGCGAAACCCTACGAGCACCCCCATGTGCGTCATGGCTACCAGCAGTTCGGGCTTGTGGAACGGGTCCTTGAAGGCGCGCGCCCGATCGCCGTAGGCGATGCCTTGCGCCTGCTCGGCGGCAAAGCCGTCACACGCGGCTTCCGACGTCGGGTGGACTTGGATGGAGAGTGGTCGCGCAATCGAGAGCACCTTGAGCAGGTACGGCAGGCGCCCAAAGCTCTCGGCCACGTCGTCGCCAAGCGCCGCCACCGGATCGCGGGCGATCACCGCGTCCAGCGGACCCTCCTCGGTGTCGGACGGCGTGAGCGGGTGTGCGCCCCACCATGCCTCTGCGTACGGTCCGCCGTCGGAGGGAATCCCGAGCAGTTCGGGGATGCCATCTGGCGCTCCCCAGTCGAAGCGTTGCACGTAGGGAGTCAGGGCGATCACGCTCGCCATCATGCCATCGACACCCCTACTACTCTGTGCACATGAGCGGAAAACTGACGATCCCCAGCCACTTGTTGCCGCGCGACGGTCGGTTTGGGTCTGGCCCTTCGAAGGTGCGGCCCGCGCAAGTGCAGGCGATCGTCGACGCAAACCCGAGTGTGCTCGGCACCTCGCATCGACAAGCGCCCGTGCGGAGCCTGGTCGGGGACGTGCGGCGGATGCTCGCCGAGCTGTACCGGCTGCCTGACGGTTACGAGGTGCTGCTCTCCAACGGCGGCTCGACGTTCGTGTGGGACGCGGCCGCGTTCGGACTCATCTCAGAGAAGGCCCAGCTTGCCGCCTTCGGCGAGTTCGGCTCCAAGTTCGCCGCATCCGTGGCCGCGGCGCCTCACTTGGTCGAGCCCACGGTCCATCGCGCTGTTCCCGGGTCGATCGCCCTGCCAACGCGCGAGCCAGGCGTCGACACGTACGCCTGGCCACACAACGAGACCTCGACCGGCGCGACCGCCCCCGTGCGGCGCGTCGAAGGTGCCGCCGACGCGCTCATCGTGATCGACGGGACCTCCGCGGCCGGCGCCATTGACCTTGACCCCACCCAGGTGGACTTCTATTACTTCGCGCCCCAAAAGTCGTTCGCGTCAGACGGCGGCCTGTGGTTTGCCCTCGCCTCCCCTGCGGCGGTGGACCGCATCGCACACATCGAGGCCAGCGGCCGGTACATTCCGCCGTCGCTGTCACTCGCCGACGTGGTCACCAATTCGCGTGCGGAGCAGACCCTGAACACACCAGCCATCTCCGCGCTGATCATGATGCGGTCTCAACTCGAGTGGATGCTGGACCAAGGCGGCCTGACGGCGATGGCCGCCCGGTCCCAAGCGTCGTCCGCTGCGATCTACGCATGGGCCGATGCGCGCGACTTCGCGTCACCATTTGTCGCTGATCCCGCCCACCGCTCCCCCGTGGTCGCCACCGTCGACCTCATCGACGATGTCGACTCGAGCGAGTTGCAGGCCGTCCTGCGCGCACACGGCATCGTGGATGTCTTTCCCTACCGAAAGCTGGGCCGCAACCAACTCCGGATCGGCGTGTTCCCTGCCGTGGACACGGCCGACGTCGAGGCACTCCTCGCGTGCATTGACTGGGTAGTCGACAACTGGTGACCACCCCAGCGGCGACAAGGCGCACGACGCCAGGGTTGCGTTGCGCTTGACTACTCGGCTGGCGCCTGCGGCGCCTTGTCCTGCTCGGCGTCCTGCGGCGTCGCTTCTTGTTCGGTCTCAGCGGCGGGGTCTGCAGCGGGGTCTGCCTCAGGCTCAGCCACCGGCTCGGTCACGGCCTCTGGCTCGGGCTCAGGGTCGGGTGTCGTCAGGTCGAGAGCGTCCAGCGCGGCAGAGTCGATCACCGGGTCAAGCCCCGGCCATTCGGAGGCACGCCGCTCAGCGTCTGTCTGCGAGTGGGCACCGCAACCGTGGTCCATGCTGACCACGCGGCCATCGGAGGGCGACCACTCATTGGCGCACACGCCAAACATCGTCCGCATGGAGCCCGCGACGGGCAGGGCGAAGGCACACGTCGCGCACACGGCGCCGGCCGCGACCGCAGAGGCCGCCGTGGGGCCATGAGAGCCCCGATACCAGCGCTGCGCGGCGGCTTCACGAGCCTCGGGGGCGAGCACACGCTCGCGTCCCAATCCAAACTCAAAGTTCGCGATCGCATCGCGGTCCTCGTCGCCCGTCTCGGTGTACCCCGGAATGAGGCGAGGGTCCTCGGCCTGATACGGCAGGATCATGCCGGGCTCGAGATCGCCAGGCTGGACGCGTTCCGACCACGGCACCCAGGTGGGGCCGAGCAGTGCGTCGCTGCCGGGAAGCAGCGCCGACTCGCACACTGTCACCGTGTCATCGATGACCGCGAGGTCCACGGCCCATTCCCAACCGTGGTAGCCGGGGAGCATGCACGCGAAGCGCACCGACACGAGCCCATCTGCACCTGGCTCGCTTCCGAGCATGTCACCAACGGGAGACTCATCGCCAGCCGTCTCTACCACGGCGGCGCGTGCTGCGTCGGTGATGCGGTCCTCCACTGCGACTGCCATCAGGCCTCCAACTGCTCCGCGACGGCGCGCAACACTGATGCCACCTGCTTGCCCTTAGCGGGCTCGGGATAGCGACCCTTGCGCAAGGAGTTCGAGACGCCGTCGAGCATCTTGATCAGGTCTTCCACAATCATCGTCATGTCGTCCGCGGGCTTGCGCTGCGCCTGGGCGACGGAGGGCGCTTGCTCGGTGATGATGACGCTCATCGCGGAAGGCCCACGCCTGCCGTCCACCACGGAGTACTCGACCTTGGTGCCTTGGCGGGGGGAAGACACGCCCTCGGGCAGCGCCGAGGCGTGCAAGAACACCTCGTCGCCCTCTTCGCTGGCGATGAAGCCGAAACCCTTGTCGGCGTCAAACCACTTCACTCGTCCGGTTGGCACGTGCACCTCTCCCACGCAACGCAGTCGCTGCGCGTGTGCCAAGTCTACAAGGGCGACGGCACGTGTACGGGCGCGTTCCCAGGCTTCTCCCAGCCTGGAGCGCCACACTAAAGGCATGACGCAGCAGCCAGCCCGCATCCTGGTGGTCGACGACGAGCCCGACCTGCGCGAACTCCTCGCCACCTCGCTCAGGTTCGCTGGCTACGCCACCGACGCAGTGGCTTCTGGCCGAGCCGCCCTCGATCACCTTCTGCACACCGCGGCAGACCTGGTGGTGATGGACGTCATGATGCCGACCATGGACGGCTTCACGACCGTCCGCAAGCTCAGGGCGCGTGGAGACGACGTTCCGGTGCTCTTCCTGACCGCCCGCGACGCGCCTGAGGACGCCTTGGCTGGCTTCACCGTGGGCGCGGACGACTACGTCACCAAGCCGTTCTCTCTTGCCGAAGTGGCGGCACGGATCGAGGCCATCCTGCGCCGCTCGCGGCCGGCCATCCGAAACGCCGCCGTGTTGAGCGTCGGCGATCTCACCCTCGACCAGGACGCTCACGAGGCGAGCCGGGCAGGCACACCATTGGACCTCACTCCCACCGAGTTCGCGCTGCTGCGCTATCTCATGGCCAACCCGGGAGTGGTGCTCAGCAAGGCGCGGATTCTGGATGAGGTGTGGGGCTATGCGGCTGGCTCAGACGGCGCCATCGTCGAGACCTACATGTCGTATCTACGGCGCAAGGTGGACGCCCCCTTTGGCGCTCCCCTGCTTCACACCAAGCGTGGCGTCGGCTATGTCCTCAAGGAGCCGTCGTGACCAAATGGCCGTTGCGATGGACGATCCCGGGGATCGCGCTCGTGCTCGTGCTCCTGACGGAACTCGTGTTGGGGGCCGCGGCGTTGGCGTTGCTCAACCGCACGCTCGTGGGGCAGATCGACAGCAGGCTTGAGGAGGCGATCGCCGTCATCGAGGAGCGGCCGGGAACGGTTCTGCGAGCCGAGGGGCGATCACGCCGTTCCGACGCGGTGGACGCCTTGCGCCCACGTAGCGATGTGCTCGTCGCTGTCATTCGCGCCGACGGCTCGGTCGCTCAGGACCTCACGCTACAACTCAACGACGGTCGCCCCGTGCCTGAGGTGACCTTCCGCAGCGATACCGCCGATCCCTACACATCACGCGCGCAAGGTGAGGCGTGGCGCGTGCTTGTCCGCGACGTCGGCGGGGGCGGCACCACCGTGGCGGTCTTGATGCCCCTGAGGGACCCAGGGGCGGCCACCACCACCCTGAGGCAAGGGATCATCGTGCTCGGCATCGCGGTCGCCGTGCTCGCCGCCGGCCTGGCAGCCTGGGCGACTCGGCGCTCCCTGCGGCCCCTCGGCGAGGCGGAGCGGACGGCCGCGGCCATCGCCCAAGGAGATCTCTCGCGCCGGGTTCCCGACTATCCGCGCTCGACAGAGGCGGGATCGCTCGCGGCTTCTCTCAACGTCATGATCGATCGCCTGCACGGCGCGCTCGAGCAAGGTGAGGCGACTCAGGAGCGGCTACGCCGCTTCGTGTCCGACGCTTCACACGAGTTGCGCACTCCGCTGGCCGCCATCCTCGGCTATGCCGAACTGCACCGTGTAGGCGGCGATGAGAAGGGCGACGCCGTCGGCAGAATCGAAGCCAACGCGGCGCGCATGTCTGACCTCGTGGACGATCTGCTGCTGCTCGCTCGCTCAGACGAGGACGCCTCGCACCTCACCGCCGACGCTGAGGTCGACCTGGCCGCGGTGGTGTCGGAGGCCGCGGCTGACCTGCGGGCGCAAGACCCCTCCCGCGCGGTCACGGTTACCCACCGGGGACGGTGCGTGGTGCGGGGCTCATCGCGGCACCTGGCCCAGGTGCTGGCCAACCTCGCAGGAAACGTATTGCGGTACACGCCAGCGGGCTCCGCCGTCGAGCTGAACGTGATGCGAGAAGGCGCCACCGTGACCGTGACCGTTCGCGATCACGGGCCCGGCTTCCCTGCTGGGGATGGTGAGCGGATCTTCGAACGCTTCTATCGCGCAGACGACTCGCGCACCAGGGACACGGGCGGCTCGGGCCTCGGCCTCGCGATCGTGGCGGCAATTGTGGCCGCCCACGGCGGAACAGTGGCGGCATCGGACCTTGGTGACGGCGGGCAGGTGTCCTTCTCGTTGCCAGCAGCAAGCGGCGAGTAGCACCGGCCGTCCCACGCCCGGCGGGCTAGGGTCAGTGTCCATGGCAGTCCTGATCGATCCGCCCCTGTGGCCGCGCCACGGGAGAGTCTGGGGACACCTGGTCTCCGATACGTCGCTCGAGGAGCTCCACAAGTTCGCGCAATCGGTGGGCATCCCTGAGCGCGGTTTCGACCTGGATCACTATGACGTGCCGGAAGACATGCACGCGCGCCTCATGGAGGCCGGCGCACAGCTGGTGGACGGGCGCGACCTGGTCCGGCGCTTGCGTGCCTCCGGGCTCCGGGTCACCTCAGCGGAGCGCCGTGCAAGACCGGACGAGCCTCCGCACGACCTTCCCTGAGCGGATCAGCCGCGCGGGACCTAAGACCCTCGTCGTCTCTTGACGACATGTGTAAGTTTCTTATTACAGGTGCAAGAGGAGGTAAGGCGTGTCGGACTCGCTGGCGTCGGAGAGCCCGATGGGAACGCTCGTCTCCCAGCTTCTCGCCGTGGCGAGTCCACAGCGCATGAGGATCCTCGCGGAGTTGTCTCACCGCGAGCTCCACGTCAGCGAACTCGCCCGTCGGGTCAGGATGTCGCGCGCCCTTCTCTACATGCACCTGCGGAAGCTCGAGGTGGCAGGCTTCGTCACCGGCCGCCTAGAACTCGGCGACGACGGCAAGGCGGTCAAGATCTTCTCCGTCCTTCCCTTCGCCGTCACCATCGATTCCGAGGTGATCGCTCGCGCGGTCGCCGCTAGCCCCGAAAGTGAGGAACCATCATGACCGACATCTCGTGGCCATTCGCCCTCTTGCTGATGGCCGTCCTGGTCACCATCGTCGGCTCAGGCTCTGGCATCATCGTCGAGGCGATGAAACGCCGCCCCAGTCCGCGATCTGAAGCCGACGAGAAGTTGGCCGAGGCGCTCCGCCAGTCGTCGGAGGTCAATGCCAAGTTGCTGGAACGACTCTCCCTGATCGACTCGCGACTCGAGTCAGTGGAGAAGACGCTCAGCGAGATTCCCTAGCCCCCGCTCGGACACGGCGCAGGCAAGGCACGACGAAGGGCCCCCGGGAAACCGGGGGCCCTTCGTGTGTGTCAGCTGGGGGCTAGAAGCCCATGCCACCCATGCCGCCCATGTCGCCGCCGCCCTGAGGCATCGACCCGTGAGGCTCTGGCTTGTCGGCAATGACCGCTTCGGTCGTGAGGAACAAGGCCGCGATGGATGCCGCGTTCTGCAGGGCAGAGCGCGTCACCTTGACCGGGTCGTTCACGCCCGCGGCCAAGAGGTCCTCGTACACGCCGGTCGCGGCGTTGAGGCCGTGACCCACTGGGAGGTTCTTGACCTTCTCGACCACAACGCCGCCCTCAAGGCCGGCGTTGATCGCGATCTGGCGCAGCGGCGCAGAGACGGCGATCTCCACGATGCGAGCACCCGTTGCCTCGTCACCCTCGAGCTCGAGAGTGGCGAATGCCTTGATGCCTGCCTGGATGAGCGCCACGCCGCCACCGGCGACGATGCCCTCTTCGACGGCGGCCTTCGCGTTGCGAACGGCGTCTTCGATGCGGTGCTTGCGCTCCTTGAGCTCGACCTCTGTCGCCGCTCCGGCCTTGATGACTGCCACGCCACCTGCCAGCTTGGCCAGGCGCTCCTGCAGCTTCTCGCGGTCGTAGTCGGAGTCAGAGTTCTCGATCTCGGCGCGGATCTGCTTGACCCGCCCTGCGAGCTGCTCGTCGCTTCCGGCACCCTCGACGATGGTCGTCTCGTCCTTGGTGACGACGACCTTGCGGGCCTGGCCGAGCAGGTCGAGCGTGGCGTTCTCGAGCGAGAGGCCCACCGACTCGGAGATGACAGTTCCACCCGTGAGGATGGCCATGTCCTGAAGCATCGCCTTGCGACGGTCGCCAAAACCTGGCGCCTTGACGGCGACGGCCTTGAACGTGCCCTTGAGCTTGTTGACCACGAGCGTGGCGAGAGCCTCTGACTCGACGTCCTCGGCGATGATCGCGAGCGCCTTGCCGGTCTGCATGACCTTCT
>NZ_JADQBF010000018.1 GCF_016278775.1 Demequina sp.
TTCCGAGTCCATCGTGGAGTCTCTCGACTTCCACGCGGCGCTACTGACGCTCCCGCCGCGGGAGCGCGCCTGCGTGGTGCTTCGCTACCTCGAGGACCGCCCCGTGGCCGGCGTGGCGGCGGAGCTCGGCCTCGCCACCGGCACCGTCAAGCGCTACCTGTCAGACGCGACCGCAAAGCTGCGTGTCGCCCTTGCCGACGTGGAGTTCCCCTCCGAACTCGGCGTCGACGTCGTTTCCCACCCTCAAGCAGGAGGCTCACGATGACCAACGCACACGACTACCTCGCCACCATCGAGCGGCTCGGTGCGGCTCAGTTTGCCGACACGAACCTCTCCACCAGCCACGCGGGCGTGGCGCACCGGGTGCGGGTACACCGCATCGCGCGAGCGTCGGCGACCTCTGTAGCAAGCATTGGTGTGCTGGGAGGCGGCGCCTGGGGCACGCTAGCGCTGCTGGACGGCGCCGCCGATAGTCGGACACCCGGCGTGTCCCCCTCTGCGAGCACCACACCCTCTCCCCCGGAAGATGCGACGATTCTTGAGTACACCGTCGTCTCCTTCTCCACGGGCGACAGGCTGGACGAGTGGGTAGTCGACGCCGCACTTGCGCTTGGAGTGGACGAGCAGGCTTTGCTCGACGCCATCGCCACGGCCGCTCCCGGCGATGCCAACCCGGAGGGCTGGATCAAGCCAGGCTCCTACACGGTGGGACCGGACGCGAGCCCCGCGAAGATCGCCCGTTCTTTGGTGGCTCAGCGGGTGGCGCAACTCGAGACGCTGGGGGTGCCCCGAGAGCAGTGGCAGGACGTCATCACCAAGGCGTCCCTTGTGGAGGCCGAGACGCAGTTGGCGTCTGACATGCCGAAGGTCGCGCGGGTCATCCAGAACCGCCTCGACCAGGCGATGCCGCTCCAACTCGAGTCCCCACTTCTCTACGTGGTGCGCCCCGACGTCAACCTGGTCTCCGATGACGGGTACGCGGTCGACAGCCCCTACAACACCTACATGTATGAGGGCCTACCGCCGGCGGCCATCAACTCGCCTTCCGATGCGGCCGTCGATGCGGTGCTCCACCCGGCGGCGGGCGACTGGCTCTACTTCGTGGTGGTCAACACTGACAACGGTGAGACGCTGTTCGCCACGACCTTCGAGGAGCATGCGGAGAACGTGATGGTGTTCAACGAGTGGTTCTCCGAGCAGGAGCAGGCCGGCTGACCGAGCTGCGGCTACGCCTCGCCGCCGGCCTTGGGGAAGGCGCGGGAGTAGATGTCTTCGACCACAGCAGCGAAGTTCTTGAGGACCACGTCGCGGCGAATCTTGAGCGATGCGGTCAGTTCCTCGCTGGCCTCGGAGAAGCCGCGCGGAAGGATCCGGTACTCCTTGATCGCCTCCGCGCGAGAAACGTGCTCGTTTGCCGCGGCAATGGCGCGCCCCACGAGTTCGCGGACGCGCTCGTTCATCGAAGCCTCCGCAACGTCCATCTCTGGCAACTTGTGGGCCACGAGCCACGCGGGCAGCAACACCTCGTCGAGCGCCACAAGGGCCGACACGAAGTGCCGTCCCTCCCCCACCACCACGGTGTCTTGGATCGCCGGGTGCGATCGCATGGCGTCCTCAAGCACCGCGGGCTGCACGTTCTTTCCTGAAGAGAGCACGAGCAGTTCCTTCTTGCGGCCGACGACGGTGAGCGTGCCGTCGTGAATCTCGCCCAGGTCTCCTGTCGCGAACCAGCCGTCGCGCATGACCTCGGCGGTCAGGTCTGGCGCGTTCCAGTAGCCCGCAAAGGTGTTGATGCCGCGGGTGAGGATTTCGCCATCCTCCGCGAGCGTGAACTCGCCGCCAGCAATCGGTTGGCCCACCGTGCCCATGATGCCGGTCTTGTCGGGAGAGCCAGCGTGCGCCGCCGTCGTCTCTGTGAGCCCGTAGCCCTGGAGCACCTCCACGCCTGCACCGCGGAAGAAGTGCCCGATCTCGGGGGTCAGGCGGGCGCCGCCTGACAGCACATAGGCGAGTTGCCCGCCGAGCAGGTGGCGAATCTTGCCCAGCACCAGGCGGTCGGCGATCGCGAAGCGGAAGTTGAGCCACGCCCCTGCACCACCGGTCTCGCGCGCCATAGACTTCTTGCGCGCTACGCCTGCGGACCAGCGGAAGATCACCTTGCGCGCACCCCTCATGGAGGTGTCCGCACGGTTGTAGATGGTCTCCAACACCCGAGGCACCAGCGGCATCCAGGTGGGCCGGAAAGACGCGAGGTCGGCGGCCAGGGTCTTGTGCGTGGGCGCGTAGCCGATGACGGCGCCGGAGCTCAGCGCGAGCACCATCACCAGTCGCGCAAACACGTGCGCGAGCGGCAGGAACAGCAGACCCCTGGTCTCGCCGCGCACAAAGCCGCCGAAGTTGGGGTCAAGTTCGACGTTCTTGGCATGCTCCACGAAGTTGCGGTGCGTGAGCATGGCGCCCTTCGGCCTGCCGGTAGTGCCCGACGTGTAGATGATGGTGGTGAGATCCGCGCCCACCACGTCTGTGGTGCACGCGTCGAGTTCGGCATCGGAAACGCCCTTGCCCAATTGCGCGAGTTCGTCCATCGCCGCCTCATCGAGGCCGAACACTCGGGGCGCGCCGTCGAGCGCGGCAAGGGTCTCGCGAGACTCGGCCCGCTCCGCAGCAACCACCTTGATGCCAGCGTCGTCGACGATCCACGCGAACTGGGAGTCGGAAGACGAGGGATAGATGGGTACCGTGACCGCCCCTGCGGCGAAGATCGCGAAATCGACGATTGACCACTCGATGCGGGTCTCGCCCACTAGGCCGACGCGATCACCCGGCTTGACTCCTGCGGCAATCAATCCCTTGGCGACGGCGCGCACGCTCGCCTGATACTCGGCGAGCGTGACGGGCGACCACTCGCCCTGCTCGTTCTTGACCTCCGCGAACACGCGGTCCGGTTCCGCCTCGACCAGAGAGTTGAGCAAGGAGGTGAGGTGCATGGTCTCCGGAATGGAGGCGAGGCCTGGGGACGACAACACTGTCTGAGTCATGCCACCAGCATAACCTACGGAGCCGTAAGTTACAGGTCGATCCTGTGCCGATCTCTCGGCGTCAGCGACGCGCTTTTCCGTGCGTCAGGCGACGGCACGCATCCAGCCAAATACGTCGTCTGCACGCCCGTACTGGATGCCAGTGAGCCGCTCCCTCACCGCCATTGTGACCGCCCCTGGCTTGCCCTCGCCCACCGTCAGGTCGAAGTCGGGTGACACCAGCCGCGCGACAGGGGTCACCACGGCAGCCGTGCCGCATGCGAAGAATTCCACCACCTCGCCGCGGGCAACGCCAGCGCGAAGTTCCTCGAGTTCGAGGTCGCGCTCCACCACGTCGTGGCCCTCGTCGCACAGCAGGCCGATGACGGAGTTTCTGGTCACCCCTTCCAGAATGGTGCCCGTTAGGCGGGGTGTGATGACGGAGCCGTCGGCCATCACGGCGAACACGTTCATGCCGCCCAGTTCTTCGATGTACTTGTCCTCGCGCGCGTCGAGGAACAGCACCTGTCCGCAGCCGTTGTCTTGAGCCTGCTGCTGCGGGAGCATGGAAGCCGCGTAGTTGCCAGCCGTCTTGGCCTGGCCGGTGCCGCCCGCGCCTGCGCGGTGGAAGCCTTGAGCCACCCAGATGGAGACCGGCTTCACTCCGCCGGCAAAGTAGGCGCCCACAGGCGAGGCCAGCAGCATGTACTCCACAGTGAGCGAGGGTCGCACCCCCAGGCACGGCTCCGTGCCGATGAGCATGGGCCGCAAATACAGACTTGATTCTGGCTCGTGTGGCACCCACGGGGAGTCGACGCTCAGCAGCGCCTCAATTGAAGCGATGAAGTCCTCTTCCGGAAGCTCTGGAAGCGCCAGCCTGTGCGCCGACGCCGCAAACCTCGCGGCATTCGACTCTGGCCGGAAGAGGTGGACCGAACCGTCGGCCCAACGGTAGGCCTTGAGACCCTCGAACACCTGCTGCCCGTAGTGCAACACCAGGGCGGCCGGGTGGAGCGTGAGCTCGGAGAAGGGATCGACGCGGTGGTCGTCCCAACCCCCGTCGAGCGTCCATGTGGCCTTCGCCATGTGATCTGTGAAGACCGTGCCGAAGGGCGGGGAGTCCATGAGGCGGGCGCGATCGGCGTCCGAGGCAGGAGTGGGATTGCGTGTCACCGCGAAGGAATTGGTCATCGGCTGGCCTCCATGCCGCCACCCTACCCCTGGAAAAGCGCGGCACAAGGGGCCCTCAGGGCTAGTGCCTACGCGTGGGCGATCAGCCAGTCGAGCACGTCGAAGCCCGCGCCCATCACCGAGATGTGACCATCGCCTGGCCGCTCCCACAGGTGGACGCCTGGCACGTGCTGCTCCAACCAGTGGGAGTGAGACACGGGCACGATGCGGTCGTCGGTGCCGTGCACCAGCAGGGTGGGGACGGCGACGCTTTCCACAGCGAAGCCCCACGGGTTGACGTAGGCGAGGTTGTCGGAGACGACTCCACCGAGCCCCTCCGCCACGCCAGCGGCCGCGAGGCCTCCGAACGAGGACCACGTGCCCTCGAGCGCCTCGATGTCCGCCTCTGTGAACATGGCCGGATCGTCGTCCAGGTCCTCCAGGAAGGCGCGCAATGCGTCGGCGCCAGTGACTGCGGTGCGCAACTCCGCAACCCCGCCGTCGTACATCCCTGCGAACCAGTCGAGCCTGGCAGCGTCGTACGGTGCGAGTCCTGAGACGGAGACGGCGGCCGAGACACGATCCCCCAGCAGCGCGGCGCAGGCCAGCGCGTGGGGGCCGCCACCGGAATGCCCCACCACCGAGAAGCGCCCGGCACCCGCAACGTCGGCCACGTGCTGTGTCACTGCGGCGGCATCGACGATGCTCCACGAGTCGGTGGGACTGGAGCCTCCGTAACCGGGGCGGTCGAAGCTCAGCCACCTGATGCCGAGCTCTTCCGACGCGTCGAGCAGCGGAGTGGGAGGCGCTCCGATGCCGGGGGTTCCGTGATGCCAAAAGGCGGTCAGGCGTGCGTCGGCATCGCCCTGCTCGCGCCAGCGAACGATGCCTTGGTCAGTCTCGGAATCGTGAACAATCACGTCGCGAGTCTACGGCGACACTGTGACGGGCTGGGGTGAGCCCACCACCGCGGCGACGATTTCCTTGACCACCGCGCTCGCCGCATCGAGAGCTGGCGGCAGCGGCGGGCGCCCGAGCGACAGCAGCCGGAGGGAGCGGGCGGCGCCCTCGACGCGGGTGACCTCAACGTCGGGATGTCTGTGCGCCGCGAGCGCGAGCCCAGGAAGCATCGTCACCCCGTGACCCACGGCGATGAGCGCTTGGGTGGCCACGTAGTCGTCAGACGCGAAGCGGATGTTCGGCTGGAAGCCCGCCTGCGCGCACGCGCTCACCAGGTAGCCGCGGCATCGTTCGCATCCGGCGAGCCAGTCGTCGTCGTGGAAGTCGACCAGCCCCGCCACTGCCATGGTGCCGTCGATGTGACGCGCCGGAGGGGTGACCAGGTAGAGCGGGTCCTCGCCCATCACGTCGGACGTGACCGCGTCGCTGCATTGTTGCTGGGGGTAGGTGAAGGTGATGGCCAGGTCCACCTTGCCCTCGATGAGCAGGCGCTCTGCCTCAGGCGGCTCGGCCTCCGCGATGTCGAGTTGGAGGCCGGGGTGGCGCTGGGACATTTCGGTGACGATGCGAGGGGCCAGCGTGGCCATGCCCGACGGGAAGATCGCGAGCCGCACGTGCCCGCTATGGAGCGAGACGGCCGACGCGAGTTCCGTGGACGCGCGCGTGATGAGGCCCAGGATCTCCTCTCCCCTGGCGGCCAGGCGCTTGCCGTCGTCGGTGAGGACCAGACCCCGGCCGACGCGGCGCATCAGGACGGCGCCCGTCTCGGCTTCGAGTCGCTTGAGGTGGTGGGAGACGGTGGGCTGGGAGTAGTGGAGGGCCTCCGCAGCGGCCGACGCTGTGCCGTACTTGGCGAGGGCGACAAGGACTTGGAGCCTGGTGACGTCGATCATGCGCTGATTGTATCTACCCTGTCTATGGTTTTGGTCGATAACATTCATTGGACCTCTGGGTGACGGGTGAGCGATGCTCGGGGGATGGAGAAGCTCACCGTTGACGGCGTGTTCGAGGCGGCCGACCGCTTGCGCGATCTCCTGCCCCCGACGCCCGCGTGGTCGTACCCGGTGCTGGACGCGGCCGTGGGCTCACGCACGATCGTGAAGCACGAGAACGTGCAACCCACCGGCGCCTTCAAGGTGCGCGGCGGGCTCAACCTGCTGGCGACGCTCTCCCCCGAGGCACGCGCGGCCGGGCTGATCACTGTCTCCACCGGCAACCATGCCCAGTCCTTGGCGTATGCCGCCGCGCGGTCCGGCGTGTCCGCCACGATCGTCATGCCGCGCAGCACTCCGGCCGGCAAAGTCGACGCGGTACGTGCTTGGGGTGCCCGAGCCGTGATCGAGGGCGCCGACATGGCGCAGGCTGCCGAGTTCGCGGTAGGGCTCGCTGCGCGTGAGGGTCTGCATTTTGTGAACCCCGGCAACACTCCCGCGATCGTCTACGGCCACGGCACGGTGTATTTGGAGTTGCTGCAGGCTCATCCCGAGATCGAGACGCTGTACCTGCCGGTGGGGTCGGGCTCCGGCTTGGCGGGCGCGCTACTGGTGCGCGATGCCCTTGCGCCGTCGACGCGAGTAGTGGGTGTCCAGGCGTCGGGCGCTTCCGCTGCGTATGAATCGTGGCGGACCGGCACCATCCAGACCGTCGAGGCTCATACCTTTGCGGGCGGGCTCGCGACCGGCACCGGTTTTGAACTGCCGCAGTCCGTGATGCGCGACCGGCTGGACGACTTCCTGTTGGTGTCGGACGACGATCTGCGCCACGGCATGTCACTCATGGCGACCGCTGCTCACACCTTGTGCGAGGGCGCCGGGGCTGCTGGCTTGGCCGGTGCGTTGGCTGACCCTGCGCGGCCAGGCATTGTGGGGTTTGCTGTGACGGGCGGGAACGCGTGCGCTTCGGAGATGGCGGGGCTTGGGCGGGTCGCAGCGGGGGTGTAGCGACTCGCGGCCCGGCGTCAGCGCTCGATGACCTTCAGTCCCGGCGCAATCGCCTCGACGTCCCGCAACTCCCCTGACGCGACCTCCATCGTGAGTTCGAAGGCCTCATCTTGAGTGAGGTCGGGCTCACAGCCGTTGAGCGCAAGGAACACGACGGTCGCGTGCCATCCGAGCCGCTTATTGCCGTCGATCAGCGCGTGATTGCACACCAGCGAGTGGAAGAGCGCCGCGGCCTTGAGCTCAAGGCTTGGGTAGGAGTAGGCGCCCATGAACGTGGTCGCGGGGCGCGCCGCAGCCGACTCCAGCAGGCCGATGTCGCGCACCGGCCCCACGCCGATGTCTTCCGCGAGGTACAGCAGGTCCTCGAGGGTGAGCCATTCAGTCATGGGCTAGACGGTGCCGAGGCGATTGAGCGTCTCTGCCCAGCGGTCCTTGGACTCCGCGGAAAGTGCGGCGACACGGTCCTGGTGGCCGAGCCGCGCGGCACGTTCCATGACTGCCCGACGAACGGCCTCTTGCTTGGAGCCGTTGTCGTGCTGCGCCAGGAACGCCAGCGCGGCCTCGAACTCGGGATCGGTGCGCAGTGTCATAGCCATGGGGCAAATGGTATCACTGTGGTATCACAGATGTCATGGGACATATTCGCCTTGGCACTAGCTTCTCGTCAGCAATTCCGACAAGCTACGGACATGCCGTCCGACACCGAAGAGCTCCGGCGCCGAATCTACTCGGATGTCTTGACAGCGTCCGACGGCGGAACCCGGCCGGTCTCTCGTGACTACCTGCTCGGATACGAAGTTGACGGACAGCGACTCCCTCTGGTTGACCCGCAGGGACGCGGCATCCGCAACCGAGAGGATTGGCCCACGACGCTCTCTATCGTCACCTCAGAAAAGGGCCGGTACCTCGACACCGAAATCGCGCCCGGTGTCTGGACCTATCCACTGGCCATCGACAAGCACGGCCGACGCGACCCCTCGAATGGGAAGTTAGTGCGAGCGCATGAGGATGGGGTGCCGGTCCTGTACTTCTACAAACCAATTCCCAAGCAATACCTGTTGATCGGGCAGGTCTACGTCACCGCCATTGACCTGGGGGCTATGACGGCCACCGTTGAACTCGCCGAGCGCGCGGAAGCTGGCAGCGCGGTCGAGGTCGAGATCGAGCGGATGTGGATTGACAGGCTCGTGCGAACGCGCCTTCACCAGCCTCGCTTTCGCATGATCGTGATGGACGCGTACGCGTCGAGGTGCGCCATCTGTGCGCTCCCAGAGGCATCGCTACTGGATGCCGCACACATCCGCAGTGACACAGATCCCAATGGCCAACCCGTGGTGGAAAACGGCCTCGCCTTGTGCTCGATACACCACCGCGCGTACGACGCCAAGAGCATCGGCATCGACGCGGGCTACCGACTGCATGTGAGCCCCCGACTGCTGGCGATGGAAGACGGGCCTGTTCTCGTGCATGCAATCCAAGGGATTGATGGCAAGCGACTCGCGGTAGTACCGGAGCGAAAGAAGCGGCCAGACCCACACCGACTGGAGCTCACGTTCAAAGACTTTCTCAACGCTCAGTGAGCGGGTTCGCGGTCGCTACGCCGCAACGCCCCCGGCCTACACCGCTAGACGACTGCCTGATGCGCGTGAGAACTGCGACGGACACACAGCCACAACGCGACCCGGAATTGACCCTGTACCGCCCAGCGTTGGCCTCTAGTCTTAACCCGTGATCGCGTCCAGCACGGGGACCAGCAGCCCTCGCGTGTGCTCGTCTCCGACAAGCAGGACGCGATCGAGGAGCACGTTGGATCCTTCACATGACGTCTCTGAGGCTAAGAGACATGAGTGACACGCTGCGAGGTTGAGCCCGTCCAAGTTATGCGGATCTGACTCTGCGCAAACTGGGTCGTTCGAGCACCAATTGAGCTGCGCGATCGCCCGCGCAATCGCGGTCCCGATACGGTCATGTTCACCCTCGCGGACAAGACCACCGAGAGTCCCCTCTTCGTCGCTTGAAGTCGTGTAGATGAATACTCCGTAGTTCCCTCCCTCTCCGCAGTAGACGCGTTCGCGCAAGGATGCAGCGGTGTAGCCCGACGTGAACGCAAGCTCTCGAAGTAGCGCATGCGCGAGCGAATGCAGAGCGACAAACTGTGCGGAGAAGTTGTGAAGTCGCGCCGCAAACCGCGACTGGATGGCCTTCATCTCGAGCAGACCCGCCCGGGCCTGCACTCCCGGGTCAAGCAACCACTCATTCACCGCACGCTCGCTGACTCTCAGAAAGATACCTTCGCCAAAGCCTTCAATCGCGGGAAGCCACGACGCTTCATTCGGGATTGCACTGACCGAAGGCACAGGGTCCGCGTCGGGGCGGTATCTGCTGAAGCTGACGCTCGCGCGGACCTCCCGGAGGCGGTCAACCAGAACAATCGATTCGAACAGGTTTGCGAGGGCCCGTTCGACCGGATCCACTGAGTGGAGCTCGAACCCACCCTTGCGCGTCTTGAAGTTGACCTCGTCCGCCTCGTCGCGGTTGGCAGCCTCGAACGCAGCGAACTCCTCGGCGAGGAGCCCAGCGCGGACGCCCGGCGTCGCACGTATCCCGCCAACGGCGGCCTCACTTGCGATGGCCTCCACCACATCGGCAGTGATGTCGAGTGCGGCAGCGATGATCTCGGCGAGCGCTCGAGCGTGTGGCAGATGAAGAGATTCCTTCAAGCCCAAGAAGAGTGGATGCGCCGATACCCGCTCTTCTACGGTCATCTCGGTGCGTGTCATAGAAGGTATATCGATCGCAGACGTGGTCTCACCGTAGTGAAAGCTGGTTGCTCCGCGCTGGAGTACTTCTAGAGGTGAGTCACACTCTTTCCAAGTGCCTTCCCAGGGCTGCACTCCGTGGCACCGCAGTCCGTCACGCACGAGGACATCCGCACGGAGGTCGCCGAGTGTGCGAGCCGCGTCGCACGCGTCGCATATCACCTCAAGGCCAGATAGGCCGGGCGAGCCATTCGCGGCCTGGCGAAAGCGAAGGCGAGGTCCTTCCTTGCACTCTGTGCTCACCCCCGGAGCTCTGTGGACCCATTCACGCCACGGAACATCTGTAGCGTGGCTCCTGTCACGACACGCCACGACAAAACGCATCGGAACGAGCCGCCCGCCATCAGAAGTGCAGGCCGGGGCTACCCCGTTCTCTTCCTTCGGCCCCCACCTCACCATCTGACGACAGGTTTGGCAGAACAACCACGCTGGAAAGCGCGCAACCTGGATGCCTAGCGCATGCGGGTCCGCCGCGTCGTCGCGCATTGGAGGTCGGTACAGCTTCTGCACGCCTATCCTCGAACTGAGGCGCTCGCATACGACCTCCTCGAGGAGCGAACGTTTTGGCCAGTTCTCGCCAGTGAGCGTCACAAATGACTCGCCGAGCACATCAACGACGGCTCCGGGCCCAAATGGGGATATCAACTGGGAGGCGCTCAGCCGAAGTACGCGCGTGGTCATGTGCTTTCTCCTCTTGGGCGTATGCGGACCTGCCTGTCGACAGACCTCATGGAGTGCATCGTCGGCCAACCCGGACCGTCGTCGCCGAAACTCTTGAGCAACCGCTCCTGCACGTCCTTCCGCGATTCGTACTTGAGTGGCGTTGGCGAAGACCTGATGCGCGCCGCCCAATCGTCGGCCGCGGCACGCAACTCCGAGAGCACGTCCGCGGCTTCGCGCGGATCCGCCACGGTGATGTGCCTTTCAAGCATTGACAGGGCCTTCTGCACCCCCCGTGCGCCTTGCTCGAAGAGTCCAGCCGAGGAATTTGAACTCCAACCCGCGCCGTGCCTCACAAGGATCACGAGAGCCGCCCGCGCCGCGCGCCGGCGCGCCTGGAGCGCCCAGGGCGTGACCGACGTCGGTTCGACAAACCGGTAGAACGAATTGTGGAAGTTGCTAAACGACTCAAAGGTCGACCGATCCCTTGCCTTGCCAGACCTGTACAGCGTCATCACGATGCCGGGGGTCTCGTCGCGGCCCACTCGACTCGTGGCCTGGATGTATTCCGAAGTGGTCTTGGGTTGCCCATTTACGAGCATCAAGCCGAGTCTGCTGACATCAATGCCCACGGAAAGTATGTTTGTAGCCGCAACCGCGTCAATGGCGCCTGGCTCGCCCTTTGCCACCGCGAGGCGCTCGAGCACCTCGACCAACTCGTGTGACTTGACGTTGCTCGTCAGCTCCACCACTCCATCGGGTGTAAGCGTGCGTGCGCCGACGCGTGACTTGGCTTCGCGCTGAAGTAGGTCTCGAACATCATCGCGAAGGATCGTGACCGTGCGGCCCAACTCGCGCAGGCTGTTGTGATAGAGCACCAAGGTCCAGTAGGAGTCTCGTTCTTGAGGCTCAAGCGGGACCGCGTCGGCGCCCGCCAATAGTCGGCCCGCCACCTGGCCGATCGACCAGGCTGGCGCAAACGCCTGTGGCATGAGCCCGAGGTAGAGGCGTCCAGGCGAGTCTCGGTCGATACGTGCGAAGTAGCTATCGTCGGCATTGAGGCCCGACGGCGGAAAGACCGACACTTCAGCGGCCATCAGACCGCGAACTTGCTCAGATGCCGAGCGGATCGTTGCCGTTGATGCGACCGTCTTTGGCGTCGTTCCGCGCCATGCCAACAATGCGCGCAGCGCTGCTTCGTAGATCCCTACGATCGTCCCGAGCGGGCCTGATATCAAGTGCAACTCGTCCTGGATCACGATGGATGGTGGGTCGAACGGGACGTTTGCGAGACCGAAGACGGAGCCCCCGTTCGCAGTCCATGCGAGACGGGCAAACTTGTCGACCGTCGCGACGACCACCGTCGGCGGGCTGGCAAAGATGCCTTCGTCGACGACTTGGAGGGGTAGGGCACCGTGGAACTCGCAGTCCTTATTCACGCAGTAGATGCGAAAACTATGTGGGGTGGCATCAAAGCCGTACGCATCGTCGCGGCCTGAACGCCGAGTTGGCAGCAATGGGGTAGAGCACCAAGGACACATTCGGACTTGAAAGGGATTCTCAGGCGTCTGTTGTGATCGGACATCCTTCAGCGACTCCACTGCGGATTTGAAGGTGCCTGGAGTGGTCTCGTTCCCGAGGAGGAGGCCGATGCCAAATGGTGGCGATGCCTTCAGTTCGTCGCGTTCCAGGCGCAGCAACTCAAGCGCACAAATGAGTCGCGCCGTTCTCTGAAACTGCTGTGCTGTGAGCAATCGCATTGTGTATCGAGTGATCACAGCGGTACCACCGCCTTGGTATCCACGACTCAGCCGACGTCGCACCATCTCGACAGCCGCCAATCCCAAGTATGCCTCGGTCTTGCCGCCGCCGGTTGGGAACCATATGAGGTCGACGAGGTCGCGCTCTTCGTGGCTCGGATCGACTGTGGATGGAAGCGCCATGAGGATGAATGCAAGCTGGAATGGGCGCCATGCCGGTTCTTTGGCGCCACCCCGCGAAGCTTGCATCGCCATCGCCAGGTTCGCCAGGTGAAATGCCTTGCGCACCTGCTTATCAGAGCCCAGTAGCTGGATGCCCGCTTCGATCCGCTCGGTGGCGCGTCGGATGCGTGCAACGATGGCTGTCGCTGTCGCGCGGTCGCGTGAATCCGGTTCAGCCAGAGCTTCCGTCTCACGCTCGCGTGCCCAAACGACGTAATCCGCAAACAGCCCTCGCAATGCGCCGAGAAGGTCCGTCTCAGGAACGCTCTCGTCCGCCAGCCATCGCATTTGAAGTGCCCGGTCGCTCTGTGAGCGGAAGACAACCGGAGGGACGACTTGGTGCGGCATCGCGGTTGTCACGGCGCTCACCACTGGTCTCGATGTACTCCAAGCAGTCCCCACGCCATGCCCGACGGCGAAACTTGGGTGGTTGCGATAGCGATACGCGAGTTCACGATCCTCAGTCGAGGCGTTGACGACAGCCGAACTGGGGTAGGGGAGCAACTCGCCTCCAATCACCTCGACCTCGACCTCACACTGGAATAGGACCTTCTCCACCTCGCGCTTCGCGGTGCCTTGCTTTGCTCTGCTGAGATTTGATAGGGCAACCGTGATGATGGAGTTGCCTTGGGAGTTCCTGGAGCGCCACTGCAGGCGGGCTCGGCCATCCCAGATGTCGCGGGCGTCGCTGGCTCCGCCTGGTACTTCGATGGTCGTGGGAGGCAACTCGCGGCGACGCCAGGACCCGTCGGCGGTGGATCGCCTCGACTCCCTCACCTCCTCCCCGCCCACGGGCTCGTAGACCGCGGCTCGTGCTGTGAAGCGGAGTGACGGCGCATCGTGTACGCAGGACAGCCCCAGAGCGGAAGGCACCCACCCGGTCGCTGCGGTGAGACTCCCCAAGTCTTCGTCAGTTGCGTAGTCGCTCAGTTCGGAGTCAACGTCGAGAATCACATCGTCATCACCGCCAACGGTCATCGTCGCAACCGGTTCGTCGACCGGGCTCCCATCTTCATCTTCGACTGGGAAGAGCATGCCTGAGAGGTATGCGTAAGTGGGACTCGCCTCCAAGACCTCGCTGCCGCCGAACTTTGGACCGACGAAATGGGCCGCCAGGTAGTCCGCAACAGCCGCCTGCCCTGGAGATTTGCTCGTCATGACTCGGACCTCGTTTCCCATAGGTGGTCGAACTCCGTGTACGCGAGTTCCTTGTCGAATTGGCTGAAAGTGTCAGCAACATTGACCACCAAGCAGTCCCGCGTGCCACCATTGCGCGGCCCACGAAGTCCGCGCCCAACCATTTGGATGTAGCGATTTGGTGAGAACGTGGGCCGGGCGATGTAAAGAGCGCGGACCTGGGGCGCGTCAAACCCTTGCGTGAGCAGATCGCAGTTGACGAGAACTTGTGTCTTTCCGTCCCGAAAGTCCTCAATCTTGCGCCGACGCTGTTGAGGTCGCATGCTGCCATCTACGGCCTCGGCGGTCCGGCCGCGGTTGCGCAACAGCGCTGCGGTCACGTGCGCTGACACGACTGAAGGAGTAAAGACGAGAATGGGCCAAGACGGATCCTGCTGAAATATGTGGTCTACGAGCATCTCCGTTCGATCGAGGTTTGCCCCGAGGTTCTTGAGGATTTCACGCGAGACATCGTCCCATGCCTTCGACCCGGTTGCGCCGTCGCGCGGGCTGTCCGGCACCGCGACTCCTTCGAGCACTTGGTGCTCGACGCGCGATAGAACCTCCATTTCGCGCAGCTGGCCGATCGGGTCGTCCACGTCAAGGGCGTTAAGAAGGTTGTTGCCAAAACGCGCCACGAACTGTTGATTCACAACGGCGTTGCGTCCCCTGAAGGGCGTTGCGGTAAGTCCCAACAATGGCCGCTCCGTCTTGGCGCCTGCGCCAGCCGTAATGCCAAGCCATCGCAAGATCTCGGTATACGTCGGTGAGCCCGCTCGATGCGCTTCATCGATGACGGCGACGCTGCAGGATCGGAGCCACTCGTGCGCCGTGCGGTTGTGGGGGTCGCCAATCATGCTCTTGAGTTTGTCGTCGGTGGCAACGACAACCTGCAATTCCTGCAATGACTCGTCAACCTCGTGGTTTGCCCAATACCGGCTGATCTCGAGCGGGCGCTCGTCTCCGATCGCGCGCCACACCTCTGTCCACGAGAGGATCGCTTGCTCGCACAGTTCCGCGGATTGAGCGACCCAGAGAACTGGAGAAGCCAACCGGTCATCCCGCATGAGCTCCGCTATCGATTGCGTCGTTACACGGGTCTTTCCTGCACCGGTCGGCAAATACAGAAGGCCACGACGAGATCCGCCGTTCTCGGTTTGGGTAGTCAAGAGCTGTTCGATCTTTCCCGACAGATCACGTTGGAAGTCGTGCAACTCTTTGAGTTCAACCTTGCCCGGAATGAGTTCGCTTGTTGCGGCCCGCAGTTCGCGGCTCCCCGCGTAGACACGTGGAAAGCCAATCCGAAGCACAAAATTCGCCGCCTCGGCACTACCGTCCCATGTTCGAGGCGGGTTGAGGCCCATGGCCTCCATGGCCTCCTTGAGCTCGCGTAATGCGTCGTTGCCGTAGGTGCTCAGGAAGAGGATCGACACCTGTTTGTCGGAAAGGTCGCCCTGCCGCTGTTCGACAAGCGCGAGCAGGCCGTCGGGCAATTTGCTGGCGAGGCGCTCCCTTCCAACGAGGGCGAGCAACTTCTGCCATAGTCCGGGCTCGGCGAGCACGCGCTGGATGTGGTCGTTGTAACGGAACTTCTCGTCCGCCTCTATCACCTGCGAGATCTCATTCGGTGTGAGCTCGAGCGTCAAGGCGTTCGAGACACACTGAAGTACCTGATGCTCGTCAAGGGCGCTGTCCACGAGGACTTCGTGCCCTTCCAGATGGAAACTTAGCGGGGTGGCAACTTGTCCTGTGGGGCTCGAGACGCGCCTGACAATTTCGTGGCAAGCGCGAATCGAGTAGCCCAAGGGAAGGTCGTCGACGATGCGCTCAAGCGTTGGGTAGAGAAATTTGAGGGATTGTGGTTCACCTGCGGGAATCCAGTCGACCGCCCTCGAAATCACATCTACAGCGCTTGCCAGGCCCCAGACATCTCTTAAGGTCTGGGTTAACTGGCCTTCGGGCACGTATCGCACGTCGAGGTGTCCGAGGTCGTCAAGCTCGGACTGCGAAGCTGTGATCGCCCGTCTCCGGTCGACGAGTTCAACAAGGTCGCTACCCGCGCTCAGCGCCGGAATCCGAGCGACGTCCGCTAGCTCAGCCCTGCACGCTGCCTCGCCAAGAAGCGCGTGAAAGGACTCGAGGCTTCGCACTTGATAGCCAGACCGCTCGAGGAAACTCTGTAGCACGTGGGTGGGAACATCTCCTAGCCTCGTCGGGAGACCCAATACCTGCCAGTCGGGGCTGGTCGCGACTGGAATTAGGTCACCAAACTCAGTGAGGTCGTGGGAAACGACGGCTCGCGCCCGGCGGAGTCCGAGCGATGACCCCACCAGGCCATACTTCTTGGCCGCCCACACCTCCGGCCGTTCGAAACTCGCTGAGACGTACTTGTTGGCATTAACACGGATCTGGGCCGCGAGCTTTGGCTCGTCGACCCACTGGATGATGTCGAATGTCCACTGCGCGATCACCCCTTCAGTTGCGGGGTTCGCGCTGGCGTCAAGTTCGCGGAGAATGTCGAGAGGACCCGCGCCGTTGTAAGGCTCGAACTGAAGCTCGCCCCTGGAACGCTCTCCGTACTCGTCGCGAACTGCCTTTTCCGCGTGTTTTTGCATGGCATCTGTGTAAATGGCCCACGACTCCTCAAGCCCAACGGGGTAGTCACCGGTGACTTCATCTACCGCGCCAGCAAGGACCGCGAGATCGCGTCTTCCCCGGATGGCTTGAAGGTCGATCGCGCGGTCCGGAAGTCCCGGGACCCTCGAGGCATCGACACACACTTCCCGAGCGGGCCTCCATCTCCCCACGATGGTCGGCAGTCTCATCTCTACGCGACGTTCTGTGATGGCATTGATGGCCTCGGCCGCACCCGGCGTGCTCGCAGTGGCGAGCACCAGCCACAATTGTCGCCAATGCTCATCATTCCAGTTGCTGCTTGCACGAGAAGCGGCGGCGACCGCAACGACATCTGGCGAAGGATCTCGGACGCCGATGGCCCGTAGAGATTCGTTGACACCGGTGATTGCCCCCAAGCCTGAATCGACCACGCGAGCCTGAGAGAGTGGAATGTCAACCTCAAGGGCGAACACGACTGAACTGGCGTCGCGAGCCGCAGCATAGTCGCCATCCGCAAGCGGAATCACCCGCGCCTTGGCCATTTCATCCCACAAGACCTTGTCGCCTTTGGCTCCAGCCACTATGTGCAACGCTGCCGCAACAGCCTTTGGCCCACCCAAGCCGACGAGCTGTTCAACCCACTTCGCCAACGGGAGAACCCCGCACGCAGCCTCGCCTTCATCGTTGACAAGCAAACCCCGAAGCCGCGCTGCGCGAGTAGGCGTCGAGTAGCACGTCCAATGAGGCATGGACCCAACCGGGTTGAGGGCGGTCCAAATCCTCACCATGTCCGGAGGCAAGGCGAAAGCATTCACTTGGCCAGAAACGGCTGGAGCCACGATTTGGTTGGCCACAGCCCAGTCACCAGCGGCGGTGGGAACGAGAGGGATACGCCGAGCGAGCTGTGGCAGCCGCTCGGACATATAGCGGTCCGCGGCCGACCGGACCTCACGGCCACGAGCTGGAAGTATGTCCAAGTGGCGCGCGGGGTCCGTATCGGACGACTCAAGGCGCGCAGCCGTGAGGACGAGTTCAGCTGCCACCTCCAACAGTTCTTGATTGAGTTCGCTTCCAGGGAGCATGGATGTGCGATCGTCGTTGACTTGCCATGGCGCGTTGAATATGCCGCTCGCTGTGGTCTCATCCTGCAGCGGGAACCAAGCCCAGAATCTACCGACGGCACTCCCGCCGGGTCCCTGTTGGAGGGCATACGAGACCGTCACCTGATTGCGACGGAAGAGCGCTGGCAGCCCTTTGGCAACGCCGTCAGACACCTGGTGACGGCGCTCTAGTAGCCTCCAGCGTTGAAGCTTGCCACCTGGCTCCTCGAGTTGCACGAGGTTGCTGTCCGAATCGAAAACGCGCCGATAGGTTCTTGTTTCGATCGACCCATCTATGTCGGCGAGTGACACGTCGACACGTGTGAGATTCGGCGCAAACAGCAAGTACTTGGCATCAAACTTGTCGAGCTCGCGTCGTATGCGGTCCCCGCCGCGGATCAGAGGTAGCCGGACAATGGTCGTAGCCCACTCCATGAGGCTCGCAACATTCGGATCCACGTGCGCCAACGAGACTGGATCTACCAGGCTCGGCACTCTCAAGGTCGGCACGCGGCTCGGGCGGTAGTCGAGATTTGACAACAGGGCCGTAGCTTCGGGCTCGTTAAAGCCAAAACTCACAGAGCGGCTCAGTATCTGAGGACGATCGCTGACGCCCAGTACTGACTTGAAGCCAAGACCAAATCGACCAATCTTGTCATCGCTCTTTGAACTTAGAAACGCCCCTGCAACTGCCTTGATACCATCATCCGAGAAAGGTCTTCCTTCATTCGCGCAATACAGAACCCCATCGGCAATGCGAAACTCGACACGACCTGGCACGTCGAGTTGGTCGACTGCATTTTGCAAGAGTTCCTGAACCTGACGCTCTCCATATCCGCCTCCCTCGAAGTTGTCTTCCATGCCGACGTGCTCGGCCAGAAGATCGGGATCGCGAGAGTAGTGCTCGATGGTGATCCTTTGGCGCTCACGAATCCGCCTCTCCAGCTCACCGTCTGCCGCGTGCCAACTCACCTGTGTTCTCCCCTCCCAAGCAAACCCCACCTGCCTTGCTCACCATATCGAGAGGTGACGACACGTGGGCCTCGAGGTCGAGCATTCCACACCGCGCGTTGCTCCCAGGAATATTGGAATGGGCCTTGCATGTGTGAGTTGACCTGCGCCCAACTTGCGCGCCGGTCCGCCTCCCCACGTCGAAGTCTCATAGAGTGTGTGCGTGGCAACAGCGATCACCGTTCTCGATCTGTTCGCAGGGGCAGGCGGGATCACGTGCGGACTTCATGCTGCGAGCGACCGCTTCGAGACGGTCAAGGCCGTCGAGTTGGATGTGGACGCGGCGGCGACTTATCGGCAGAACTTTGGCGACGTCGTCTATCAGGGGTCGATCCAAGACTGGCTCGCGACAAATCAGGTTCCGCTGGCGGACGTGATAGTCGGAGGTCCGCCGTGTCAGGGATTCTCCACTCTTGGCAAGCAGGACATCGAGGATGAACGCAACACCCTTTGGCATGAGTACGCGAGGACCATCGCACTCGCAGAACCGAAGTATTTTGTTGTCGAGAACGTCGCGACATTCTTGAAATCGAAGCAGTACGAAGACTTCATCGCGGAGACGAGCGACGGTGAACCACTGGCTGCATATCGGATTCAGGCAACGGTCCTCAATGCGGCAGACTTCGGCTCGCCTCAGGCACGCAAACGCGCGGTGCTGATTGGGCACCTCGCGACCCTCCCATTCCCCGGTTTCCCGGAGCCGACCACACTCGGCGCGCATCGCACCGTGCGGCAAGGGTTGAGGGGCGTGCGACGCTCGGTAACCAACACCACGCTACCCGCACGGAAAGTGGCCGTCGGAGACCGTGTGTTGGCAGGGCCGTTCACGTCTCGCGAACTGCACCTGGGCCGAGACTACGAACCACTGTCGCTAGCCCGTTTTGCGAGCATCCCTCCTGGCGGGAACCGTTTTGACCTCCCGGAGGCGCTCAAGGCACGTTGCTGGGTCGCCCATACGAGTGGCTCCGGCGATGTGATGGGGCGCATGCACTGGGATCGACCTTCGGTGACAATCAGAACTGAGTTCTTCAAGCCCGAGAAGGGCCGGTACCTTCACCCTGAAGAAGACCGTGCGATCACGCACTTTGAGGCAGCCCGCCTGCAGGGGTTCCCGGACGACTTCCAGTGGATCGGGTCCAAGACTTCGATTGCCCGGCAGATTGGGAATGCAGTGCCGATTCCTTTGGCGCAAGCGATCGGGGCACAGCTCGTTGCCGCCATCGATCGCGAGGCTCAGCCAGCCTTGCGCCGTGGGCCTCTCAATACCGCACCGAGTCCGTCGGACGGCACGGTACGCCAGAACGGTGAGCTGCCATGGTCTGGTAGCAGTTGAGCCTTGTCTATGCGGACAGCCAGACGGATCGGCTACTGACGCCCGGCGTCAGCCACACCCTTCGTGTCCCCCGCCATCACTGTCCCGACCACACCGAGCACAATCACTGTCACTGCGCGGCCTTGAGCTCAAGGCCCGGGTAGGCGTCGGCACCCATGAGGGTGGTATGCGGACGCGCAAGCGCGGACTGCAGCAGCCCCAGGTCGCGCACGGGGCCGATGCCCTCGCGCTCGATAATCACCATCACGACGTCCAGGGGTACGCCGCGGGTCGGTCCCGTCATGCCCGGTTCCTAGACAGAGCCGAGGCGGTCGAGCGCGTCACGGTACGTCACACTCACGCGCTCGTAGGCACTCATGGCGTCGTCGGCGAGACGGGACTGCGCGTCATCGCGGAGAATCGCGCGGAGCGCGGCCTCATGCTTGGACACGCCCTGCTGGGCAGCAAGTCGCTCAAGCGCGGCCTCCACGGCCGAGTCGGTACGAAGTGTCATCGCCATACGAACGATGGTATCACTTTGGTATCAGTCGCAGCCGCCAGCACCTGCGCAACCGAACCGCGGGACCGCCCCACGTTCGGAGGCGGCCCTGCGGGCCAAGCAGATCGTGCGGTGCTGTGGTGTTAGCCGACCGTCACGAGGTTGGCGATCTTGATCGACACAGGCGTCACGTTTGCGAGGTTGTCTGAGACGGGGCACCGGCTTTCAGAGATGCGTGCGATCTCCTCGAGCTTGGCGTCGTCAGCGTCGCCCTCGACCTCGATGGTCACCTCGATGGCGTCGTAGCCCGCGCGCACGTCCATGTTCTTGCCCATGAACTTGGAGGGGTCCAGGTCGCCACGTGCGGTCGCCTTGAACGAGGTCAGCGTAACGCCCTGCTCCTTGGCCACCAAGTGCACTACGACGTTGAGGCACCCCAGCAGGGCGCCCAGCACATACTCGACAGGGTTGGGGCCGGTGTCTCCACCGCCCAGCGACTGTGGCTCGTCAACAAGGAACTCGAAGTCGCGGGCCTTGACGGTCAGCCCCGTGTCGCTGGTGGATACTGCAGTCGCCTCAAAGGTGGCCATGGTTTCGCTCCATCACAATTCACGCGAGAAGAGTTCGACTCCGTCGGGGCCGCTCCCGCGCAACTGCCGGGACGAAGGGGGACGTCTTCCACGCTACGGAGGGGTCTGACGGGGTCCACGGGACGAGGGTCCCTCCCCCCTCACGGAGTGTGAGCAAGTCGACCCCGTCAAGGGGTGCGCAAGTCACAGCGAGGGCAACGCCCGTCGGCCACGCAAGCACGGCACGAGAGCCCGGCACCGCTCTGGCTGTGACTTGCGATGGGGTGCGGTGTGCGGCGGGTGCGGTGAG
>NZ_JADQBF010000087.1 GCF_016278775.1 Demequina sp.
GCTCTTCCGATCTCGGGCTGTGGGCGACGGTCTTCAAGGCGGGACACGGTGGCGAGGTGCCGCGCGCCCGCGGCGCTAGACCACGGATCAGAAGGTTGGGGGTTCGAATCCCTCCGGGCGCGCGACTCAAAGGCCGGACCTCAGGTCCGGTCTTTGGCATTTCTGCCTCCACGCCTCGCTAGGGTGACCTCGAAAGCCGCCCCAGAGCGAACCCACCGTCGGGAGCTACGTATGACGCGAATGCCGGAACCCGGTGCCGATCACGGAGTGCCTGACAACAGGCGCTGGACCCTAGGGGAGATCCCCTGGATAGACAGCGCCGAACGCATCCCCCGCGCCCGCGTCATTATCGACAATGACTTCATAGGCGATCCGGACGACCTTTTCCAACTGGTGCATCATCTGCTCTCGCCCAGCGTGGAGATTCCGCTGATCGTGTCCTCACACGTGCACGCAGGCGAGGTGTGGGACCCGTCTGATCACCAGGCCGAGCACGGCGCGTGGGTGGTGCGCGATGTCTTCGCCCGCATGGGCGTCGTACAGGATGACCGCATCATGGCGGGGGCGGAGCGCGCGCTCGCGGACGCGTCGACGCCGATCGACACCCCGGCCGCGCGAGCGATCATCGCCGAGGCTCTGCTCGACGACCCCCGCCCCCTCTACTACTGCGCAGGCGGCGGACTGACCGACCTCGCCTCCGCGTACCTCCTCGAGCCCGACATCGCCGACCGCATCACGCTCGTGTGGATCGGCGGCTCTGAGCACGAGGGAATCGGCATCCTGCCGCCGGGTGCGGCGCGGTCTGAGTACAACCTCACGATCGACACCGTGGCCGCGCAGGTGCTCTTTGGCGACTCTCCCGTGCAGATCTGGCAAGTGCCCAGGCCCACCTACCGTCAAGCCTTGGTGTCGATGGCGGAGCTGCGCGTAGCGGTCCGCCCGGTGGGACCTGTCGGCGCCTACCTGTACGAAGAGATTCGCGCAGTGGGGGTCATGCTCGCCGAGGAAGGTAGCAATGCTGGCGAGACCTACGCCTTGGGGGATCAGCCGCTCGTGCTGCTGACGGCTCTCCAGTCCGTGTTCGAGCCCGACCCGGCGTCGAGTGACTACGTCACCCTGCCGACGCCCCACATCGACGACGAGGGCCTGTACGTGGCACGAGACGACGGCCGACCGATGCGCGTGTACACGTCGGTGGACAATCGCCTGACTTTCGACGACTTCCAAGCGAAGCTGTCGGAGTTGGCGGCGTGGCAGGAGTCGCCGTAGGCGCGCCACCACCACGGCGCTAGGGTCCCTCCATCGCTTGGCCGGAGGCATCCAGTTCCACTCGGGCGCGACCGCGAGACGTCACGATGGACACCGCAATCGGCCGACCCTGCGGTGCGAGCCTCACGGTCACGGATCCTTCGTCGGCCGCATCGAGTTCCTGCACCACGGCAGCGCCCATGCGCACCATCGCCTCGCCGGAGTCCAAGCCCTGCCCGCGATCATCGAGCAAGGTCACCTCGACGCCGCGTTGACGCGCCTCGGTCGCGGCCGCAGCAATCCTTGGCGTCATCAGTGAGCGCCCTCGTACCCCGTCGCGCAAGAGGGCCTCCGACGTCGCGTAGTGGAGGCGCTCAGCCTCCGTCTGTGGAGGGCCATGCTCGACAATGCGCTCCAGCAGCGGCACGGCGGATGATCTCAGTTCGCGGACCTGTCGCTGACGGATCTGTGCCGAGGTCGCGCCCTCCGCAGCCTCGACAGCTGATGCCACCGAGTGCTCACCAAACTCGTTGATGCGCCGCGCGGTCCGGCGCAAGTTGACCTCAAAGAGGGATCCCACAAACAGGATCGCCGCATGCGTGTCGAGCAGAAGAATGCCCTCGACGATGTCCCGCTCTACCGACGTGGTCCAGGCAAGAGTGCCAGCCGCCATGAGGACGTAGCCGAGCCAGGCGGCCCCAGGACGCCTTCGCATGGCCAAGAAGAACAACATCCACGTGTTGGAACCGAGGTGCCAGCTCGCGCGCCCAGGAGGCCCCACGTCGGGCAACTGGAAGGCAACGAGCAGCGTGCTGATCGCGACGGCACCCACCACGATCATGGTCAGCACCAAGGGAAAGGGGTCGGGGCGCTCAAGAACGAGCAGGACAGCCGCGGCATTGACGACGATCATGGCGGCGATCACGGGGCCTGGGCTCTTCACCTGGTCGAGGGTGGCGAAGGCGTAGAGGATGTTGGAGAAGATGAACAGGCCCATCACGACGCGCGCGGGGTCTGAGGACAGCTGCAACAGTTGGGAGGAGTCAACTGGTTCGAAGCGCGGGTTCGTCATGACGGCCTCACCCAGGTAAGCGTGACGGTGGTGCCTTCTCCCAGTCGACTCGCTACGTCGCCGCTGCCGCCCTCCACCATCGACATGCGTTCGATGATGCTCAGCCGGATGCCGAGCCGACGTGACTGCACCGCGCGGGTGTTGAAGCCTCTGCCTTCGTCTTGCATTGTCACCACCAGGCCGCGGTCGTCCGCCGCGATGGTGACGCGGCGAGGCACCTCGGTTCCGTCGAGCCCCGCATGTCTGATGGAGTTGCGAAGCGCCTCGGCCAAGGCGTCCGCAAGCGCCGTGACGACATCCGCTGGCACCTCAATGTCGCCAGCCTCTTGGTGTACCACCTCGGTGCTGGGTGACAGCCGCTCGATGACCTCGAGCAAAGCCAGCACCGTCTCCCTGTTGGAGTACACCCTGGCCGATGCGTCGCGGGTCTCAAGGGAAGAGATGGAGGCGATAGCGACGCGCGCCTGGTCCCTCAGCGAAGCCGGTGGATTGTCACGCGAGGCCGTGAGCAAGACCGACATGATGTCGTCGTGCACCATCGCGTTGATGCGGGTCTCTTCGCGCTCGCGCGTGCGACCGACGGCGGTGCGGGCGGCCTGCGCGCGCGCCAACTCCGACGCGTGGTCGAGGCGGTCTGCGGCACTGATGACGCCGAGAGTTGCTGCCATCAACACCACGATGAAGACCAAGGAGCCCGCGGCGTCGAGAATCGCGGCCTTGCCCGCATCGTCTCGAACGGCATGCTGCACCACGCCAATCACGATGCCGTGGCCGAGGCCGTATACCCATACCGTTCGACGCTGCCAGGCGATCGCCGCGATCATCCCGTGGAGCGCATGGATGCCTTGATACCAGGGGACGGCGTTGTCGACGAGCGTGGGCGTGGACAGACCCCACGGGAAGGCCATCATGGCGAACAGGAACAGCATGGCGGTGGTGCCTGCAAAGCGCCGCACTGAACGTCGCGTCAACACCCACGTGAGTACGCCGAGCGCGGCCGGCAGCACGATTGCGATGACGATGAGGCTCGCCCCGTACCACGCGTCCAGTTGGGGTGTCTGGCGCGCTATGCCACCCGATCCTGCGTAGAGAACCCCGCCGTAGATCAGCGCGGCCAAGCCGACGGACGAATACAGGAGCCGCTCGAGCCGTGCCCTAGCCGTATCCTCGCTGACGCGGTCGACGAGCGTCAGCGGGCCATTCATGTGTCGTGACCGTCCAGGATTCCGTCCTCGAGGGCCCTCTTGTACAGGTCGATGCGCGAGTGGGCAGGGCGCCCTGCCTCGGCGTACTTGCGGCGAATCCGGCTCACGTAGTCAGCGACCGTCTCTCGGGAGAGGCCTGTGGTCTGCGCTACCGCTACCGCGGTCTCGCCGGAAGCGTAGAGGCTTAGCACCTCTTGTTCGCGCGCCGAGAGTTTCGCGTCCCTCAGCACCTCGTCGGCGTCGATTGCGGCCGCCCAATCGGTGCCGAAGACTTCCCGGCCATCGGCGGCCGTCCTGATGGCATCGAGGAGCACTGCGGGCGTGACCGACTTGCGGATGAGGCCGAGCGCACCTGAACGGGCCGCCGACTGGATCAGCCTGCGGTCCTCAGCTCCCGTGTAAATGAGCACGTGCGAGCCTCTGGCGTGGATGGCGTCCACATTTTCTTCCGGCTTGGAGCCGTCGCTCAGCCTCAGGTCCAGAACCACGAGGTCGAGATCGCGGCCGAAGTTGTCCAGTTCCGCCACCGACTCGACCATGCCGACAAGTTCGAGGTCGTCGGCGTCTGCGATGAGGTCTCGAAAACCAATGGCAATGAGGGCATGGTCTTCTACCAAGGCGATCGTGTGACGCGTGGACATTTCTCTCCTCGGAGTGTGTCGTTTTTGTCACGATAGCGGGTCCCACCAGAGTTGAGAAGGTGGAAGGCGCGGTGCCATTCCTCACAGGGTGCCCCCATAAGTGGGGGCTTGCGTGTACGGGAGTGACCATGGAATCCTCTCTCGCGAGGGGGGGACTTCCTTTCTCTCCACCGAGTGGAGGGGATTCCTGATGGAATGGGGCGCCGAGCAGATCGCACTAGCGATCGCCGGCGCCCTCTTCCTTGTTGGTGTGGTGGCATCGCTGCATCCGCGGCTCGCCCTGTCCCTCGCGTCCCGCGTCGTCCTGTCAACTGGGGCCGGCGTGTACCTGGCTGCGGCGCTCGCAGTCAGTGGGTCCACGTCGTCGCTGTATGTGCCGCTGGTATGGGTGGTGTCCCTCTCGGTCGCGGTTGTCGTGACCCGGGAAGTGATGAGCCGTCGGACGCCCCGCTGGGCCCACGCTCAGCCGTCCGGGGGACACATCCTTGCGGCTTCCACAGGCGCGACGGTGCTCGCGATGCCAGCCGGGCCATGGCCAGAGTCGCACGATGAGCGGCTCGCCCGCGTCGCTCGCGCGTCGGATCCAGCCGCGACGCCCGCCGAACTCGAGGAACTCGCGTATACATCGCCAGCGGCGCGGGCAGCGGTGGCCGCGCACGCGTCTACGTCGGCGAGCGTCCTCAGTTGGCTGGCCCTCCATGGTGACGATGCAGTGGTTGCCGCCATTGCGGCACGGCAAGAGCCTAGTGACGCTCCGGCAAGAGAGCGCTAGCATCTGAGGGCGCCAGCTAGGGCGTCAAGCGAGAGGAGATCACGTATGCGAGTCATGGTTGCACTGGCAGGTGCCGCGTTGGTGTTGGGGGGCTGCTCACTGTTGCCGGCGCCCACGGCCGATGTGGGAGATTGCGTCGATCTCGACGTCAACTCGACGTCCGTCGAGGAACTTGAGGGCTTCGAGTGCTCCAAGGAGCACGATGCCGAGGTCTACTACAAGGGTGATGTCGAGTTCGATGGCGGTTACGACGCCGCGGTGATCGAGCAGGAAGCGGTCGACGCCTGCCTGACCGGCTTCGAGGAGTTCGTGGGCATCGAGTACTTCTCTTCCTCTCTGGACGTGTACTACATGTACCCCGAGGAAGAGGGTTGGGGTGCAGGGGACCGCGAGGTCATGTGCGCGGTCTACACGCCCGACGCGGCCGGCGAAGTGACCCGCACCACCGGATCGCTTGAAGGGTCAGAGCTCTAGCAGGGTCACCCGTTCACGTCAGACGGTCAGGGTCGAGGTCAATCACCACGGGCACGTGGTCTGAGGCGCCCTTGCCCTTGCGCTCGTCCCTGTCAATGACGCACGCCGTCGTCGCCGTAGCGATGGAGGCGGAGGCGTACACAAAGTCGATGCGCATGCCTTCGTTGCGCGGGAAACGCAACTGTTTGTAGTCCCAGAAGGTGTACCGCCGCTCGTCAGGGATGAAGCGTCTGCTCAGTTCGTCGAGGCCCGCATCCGCGAGCCGCTTGAGGTCGTCTCGAATCTCTTGCGTCACGTGGGTGGGGGCCTCGGCGTCTGCCTCGTCCCAAATGTCGGTAGGAGTGGGCGCCACGTTGAAGTCGCCGCCAATGATCACCGGCTGGTCAGTCCACGTGGCCGCGGCATCAGCCAAGCGAGCCAAGAAGGCTCGCTTGTACGCGTAATGAGGGTCGGCGAGCCCGCGCCCATTGGGGACGTACACGCTCCACACCCGTAGCGGACCGCAGGTGGCGCCGATGGCGCGCGCCTCGACCACCGGGTCCACGCCCGGCTTGCCGAAGGACGGTTGGTCTCGAAAGGACGTCTCGACGTCGGCGATGCCGATGCGCGAGGCGATGGCCACACCGTTCCACTGGCTCAGACCGTGTGACGCCACCTCGAAGCCCGCGGCGGCGAACGGCGCGAGAGGGAACTGCTCCGGCTTGCACTTGGTCTCCTGCATCAACACGACGTCGATGTCTGCACGCTCCAGGTAGTC
This sequence comes from Demequina sp., assembly GCF_016278775.1. GTDB lineage: Bacteria > Actinomycetota > Actinomycetes > Actinomycetales > Demequinaceae > Demequina. The sequence continues at coordinate 6,170 of NZ_JADQBF010000087.1, forward strand.
GACCACGCGGTCGACGCGGGCCCTGATTGAGTTCACGTTCCATGTGGCGATGCGCATGTCCCCACGCTACCGGGGCCATCCGCGTAGCCTGGGATGGTGGCTACAGCATTGATCACCGGAGCGAGTTCCGGCCTTGGCGAAGAGTTTGCGTGGAATCTTGCGGCGGCTGGCCGTGATGTGGTGTTGGTGGCGCGGTCGCGGGATCGCCTCAGCGAGACCGCAGAAATGCTGGCCGGCGCCACGGGTGTGAACGTCGAGATCCTTGCAGCCGATCTGTCCACTCCGGAGGGCACGCAGGCGGTTGCGACGCGTCTCGCCGACTCAGTCCACCCCATCGACTTACTGGTGAACAACGCTGGCCTCGGACTGAAAAGGCCCTTCCTGGAGTCCACGGTCGACGAGGAGGTGGGCGCGCTCGACGTCATGGTGCGCGCCGTGTTGATCTTGTCGCACGCGGCCGCGGGGGCCATGGTGGCGCGGGGCCACGGCGCGATCCTCAACGTTTCCTCGGTGGCGACCTGGCTTGGCAACGGCACCTACGCGGCGCACAAGGCCTGGGTGACGTCCTTTACTGAGGGCCTGGCGACTCAATTGAAGGGCACGGGAGTGAGCGCCACGGCGGTGCTGCCCGGTCTCACGCACACCGAGTTCCACGAGCGCGCAGAGCTTGACGCGTACGACGAGATACCTGAGATCGCTTGGCTGGAGCCCGAGTACGTGGTCGCCGCCGCTCTCGCCGGGGTCCGACGCAAGCAAGTGCTGGTGACGCCCTCAGTGCGCTACGGAACGATGACGGGCGTCATCCGAGTGCTCCCGCGCACCTGGGTGCGTGCGTTGGCACGCAAGAGTCGTAACTAGGCTCAGGCAACGGCGCCTACTCCTACCGTCGCCAGCATGCCGCCGGTAGGCTGGCCGGCATGAGTTTGCCTAACCCCCGCGAGCAGTTGCGCGACCTGATCACGAGGCTAGCTGTGGTGCGGGGCAAGGTGACGCTCGCCTCCGGCAAAGAGGCGGACTATTACGTCGACCTACGCAGGGTGACCTTGCACCACGCGGCCGCTCCACTCATCGGGCACCTCCTGCTCGACGCACTGGAGGAGGCAGGATGGGGGCCGGACGACGTAGACGCGGTCGGTGGCCTGACGCTCGGCGCCGACCCGGTGGCGGGGGCCCTGCTCCATGCGGCCGCCTCGCGGGGCCTCGAACTCGACGCATTTGTGGTCCGCAAGGAGTCAAAGGCGCACGGGCTGCAAAGGCGCATCGAGGGTCCCGACGTGGCCGGACGGCGCGTGGTCGCGGTGGAGGACACCTCCACCACCGGCGGCTCGGTGCTCACGGCGGTTGAGGCGCTGAGAGAGGCGGGCGCCATCGTCGTGGCCGTCGCCGTCATTGTGGATCGCGACACGGGAGCGCGAGAGAAGATCGAAGAGGCCGGGCTGCCGTACCTGGCGCTGTACGGGCTGGCCGACCTCGGCCTGGAGTAGCTATGTGGCTCGCCCAGTTGATGTCCCCGCGCAACGTGTTGCGATTCGTCGGGTCCTTCCTGCTGACCGTGGGCATAGTCGCCATCTATCTGGGACTCGCGTCGCCGCTGATGATTGCCTTCGCCATGCTGGGAGTGGTCACCGTGGCGGGCTCCTTCTTTGCGGACAGCGCGCTCGCCGCCCACCGCCGGCGAGAGGCGCAGGCGTTTGCGGCGATGCACGGGTGGACCTATCACGAACAACTGAGCGGGTTGTTGGCCCCGCTGTCGACGCCGCCCTTCAATGCGGCGAGTTCGTGTTACGTGGACGTGATCGTCGGGAGATACGGCGGCTTCGAGTGCTATGACGGCACCTACGAGTGGCATGTGCGCGTGAACGACAACGTCTCCGTGTCGGGCCGTCACCGCGTGGCCGTGGTGCGCTTGGCCGACGAGCTTCCCCGGCTCATGGTCATCCCTGAAGGGATCACGTCCGCCGTCTCCAAGTTCGTCGGTGGTGCTGACCGGGACTTCGAATCGTCTTCGTTCAACCGCAACTGGCGGGTGCTCTGCAGCAATCCCCGCATTGCGCACGACATGCTGAACCCGCGCGTGTTGGCGCGACTCGACGCCGTGGTGCCGCGCGCGCCGATGCTGTTCGAGCGCGGACTGGCCATCAGGATTGATCGCGAAGGCGAGGGAACGTCGTCGCTGGCCACTCGACTAGGTGGCCTCATCGCCGTGGCACGCTACTTGCCTCGGCACACGATCGAGGATCATGGACGTTACGCCAACTCGCGCGGGCCGCTGCCGTCGACGAGCACGTCAGGGGCTCTGACGGGTGGGTACCGGCCCGACCTGGTGGCCGCGGACGAGCAGCACCTGCTGCGCCCCAAGCGCCGCGGGTACGATCCTCGCTTCACCCACACCGACGAGTCGCCCGCCGATGGGGACGACCGTATGGCGCCAGGGTCCCCCGCCCGATAGCATCGGCGACGTAACGAACTGAAGGAGTTCTCGTGGAAATCGGCCTCGTCATCGTCCTCGCCCTGATCGTCATCTTCTCCCTGTGGGTGGTGGGCCTGTACAACGGCCTGGTTCGCTTGCGGAACCTGGTGCAGGAGGCGTGGCGCCAGATCGACGTCGAGTTGCAGCGACGTCACGACCTGATCCCCAACTTGGTGGAGACCGTCAAGGGCTATGCGAAGCACGAGAAGGGGACCTTCGAAGAGGTCACGCGTGCGCGCAACATGGCCGTCGCCCCGGGCTCCTCCGTGGCAGAGCAGGCGCAGCAAGAGAACATGCTGACGCAGGCGCTCGGTCGCCTGATCGCGGTCGCGGAGGCCTACCCCGACCTCAAGGCGAACCAGAACTTCCAGCAACTGCAGCAAGAACTCACGAACACAGAGGACCGCATCGCGGCCGGTCGCCGGTTCTACAACGCCAACGTGCGCGAGCTCAACACCAAGATCGAGGTGTTCCCCAGCAACATCGTCGCGGGCCTGTTCAGCTTCAAGCGCGCCGAGTACTTCGAGATCGAGGACCCAGCCGCCCGTCAGACGCCGAGCGTCGAGTTCTAGGAGCGCGGCTACTCCTGCTCGGCTGCTTCCAACAGGCGTGAGGCCCGACGCGCCTCGATGCGGTGCTTGATCCACTCGACCACGATCGGGATGAGCGATACTCCGACCACCAACATCAACGCGATCTCGATGTTGTTCTTCACCACGTCGAAGCGGCCAAGCCAGTAGCCCAACAACGTCACGCCCACCCCCCACAGCAACGCGCCGACGGCGTTGTAGCGCAAGAAGTGCTTGTAGTCCATCTTGCCGATGCCTGCGGCCACGGGGATGTACGTGCGCACGAACGGCACAAACCGGGCGAGGATGATCGCGCGGCCGCCGTAGCGCTCGAAGAAGGCGTGCGTCTGGTCGATGTACTGCTGTTTGAAGAAGCGCGAGTCCGGGCGCCTGAAGATCGCGGGCCCAGCTCTGCGGCCGATCGCGTAGCCGATTTGGTCGCCAGCAAGCGCGGCCCCGAACAGGGCAAGGCATGCGAGCCAGAGCGGCACGTCGAGCGCGCCAGTGCCGATGAACAGGCCCACCGTGAACAGCAGCGAGTCGCCTGGCAAGAACGGAAAAAGCAGCCCCGTCTCAATGAGCACCACCACGCAGATGGCCACGAGGGCGGCCGCGCCAAAGCGGTCGATGAAGCTGTTGATGAGGATCTCGGGATCCATCCAGTCCGGAAGCAACATCGGTGCGCGCATTGGTCAAGCGTAAGCCAGCAGTGGCACGCCCTTACGCCTGACAGGATGGGAGCATGACCAGCACACCGGCCACCATCGGTACTCCGTTGTCCGCCGGCGCCACTCGCGTGCTTCTGTTGGGCGCTGGCGAACTCGGCAAAGAGGTCGCGATCGAGCTTCAACGGCTTGGCGTCGAGGTGATTGCCGCCGATCGCTACGCCGACGCCCCCGCGATGCAGGTGGCGCACCGGGCGCACGTCCTTGACATGCTCGACCCTGCTGCGTTGCGCGCCCTCATTGATGAGGAGCAACCACACCTCGTGGTGCCGGAGATCGAGGCGATCGCCACCGAGGTGCTGCTCGAGGTCGAGGCGGAGGGCGTGACCGTCGTTCCGACGGCGCTGGCGACCCGGTTGACGATGGACCGGGAGGGAATCCGGCGCCTCGCGGCCGAGGAGCTCGGCCTTCCCACCTCGTCGTACCGCTTTGTCGACTCACTTGAGGCGCTGCGCTCCGCAGTGGGCGAACTGGGGACACCGTGTGTGGTCAAGCCCGTGATGTCGTCTTCCGGCAAGGGCCAGTCCGTCGTCAAGACCCCGGCCGACGCCGACGCCGCGTGGGAGTACGCGATGCAGGGTGCGCGGGCGGCGGGGTCCAGGGTGATCGTCGAAGGCTTCGTGGACTTCGACTACGAGATCACTCAACTGACGGTGCGTCACGTGGGCGGCACACTGTTCCTTGACCCGATTGGGCACGTGCAAGAGGACGGCGACTATCGCGAGTCGTGGCAACCTCAGGCGATGTCGCACGAGGTGCTCGTGCAGTCCCGCGCGATCGCTGGCGCCGTGACTAAGGCGCTGGGAGGCTGGGGCGTCTTTGGGGTCGAACTGTTTGTGCGCGGCGATGAGGTGCTGTTCTCCGAGGTGTCGCCCCGTCCGCACGACACCGGCCTGGTGACCCTCGTCTCGCAGGATCTGAGCGAGTTCGCACTTCACGCGCGAGCGATTCTTGGCCTGCCGGTGCACGTCAGCGCGCTCGGCCCGTCCGCGTCGTGTGCTGTGGTGGTGGAAGGCGAGGGCGTGGCCGTCTTTCACGGCGTGGCCGACGCGATCGCCCTCCCGGATACGGACATCCGCCTCTTCGGGAAGCCTCGCGTGGAGGGGCGGCGTCGCATGGCGGTGACTCTTGCGAGGGCAACAACGGTTGATGAGGCGCGAGCACGCGCTCGCGAGGCAAGCGCGGCTCTCAGCGTTCGCCTGACGTAGAGCCTCGCCGGCCGCGCGTAGCCTGTCACTCATGGACGAGGTGACCGGCGTGGGTGACACGACCGGCGTGGACGGTACCGAGAGCGTCGGCGTCGGCCCGTGGCAAGGCGAGTGGCCCGTCGGCGAGCATCTTGACCCGGAGCTTCTCAGCGACGGCGACCGCCGCAACGTCGTCGACCGCTACCGCTATTGGCGGCACGACGCGATCGTGGCGGACCTGGATGCGCGAAGGCACCCCTTTCACGTCGCGATCGAGAACTGGCAACACGACTTCAACATCGGCTCGGTGGTGCGCACGGCGAACGCGTTCATGGCGCGCGAGGTGCACATCGTGGGCAACCGCAGGTGGAACCGCCGCGGCGCCATGGTGACCGATCGCTACCAGCACGTGCGCCACCACGCCACCGTGGAGGAGTTCGCGCAGTGGGCGCGCGGGGAGGGGCTGCCGGTGATCGGCATCGACAACCTGCCGGGCTCGGTGCCGCTCGAGACGTATGCGCTGCCGCGCGACTGCGTGCTGGTGTTCGGCCAAGAGAGCGTCGGGCTTTCCGATGCGGTGCGCGAAGCGGCCGACGCGACGCTCGCCATCGCGCAGTACGGCTCGACGCGGTCGATTAACGCGGGAGCAGCCGCCGCCATCGCCATGCACTCGTGGGTGGGTCAGCACGGAGACATCGAGGCGGGGCACCTCTAGACGGAGCCGTCAGGGGACGGGTGTTCTCCCCACGGGCCTCGGTCAGTCGCGGGACCTAAGGCCAGCGGCGCGGCACGAGGGTTTCTGACACAATAGGGGCGGTTCGTTTCCACCATTTCCGAGTTTCAGGAGTCACGCATGGCCCTCGCCACCCCCGAGTCTTACAACGCGATGCTCGACGCCGCCAAGGCTGGCTCGTACGCCTTCCCGGCGATCAACATCACCTCGTCCTCGAGCATCACCGCAGCCATTCAGGGCTTCGCGGAGGCCGAGTCTGACGGCATCATTCAGGTTTCGGTCGGCGGCGGTCAGTATGCCTCCGGCTCGACCATCAAGAACCCGGTCATCGGCTCGCTCGCGCTCGCCGCGTATGCCCGCGAGGTCGCGGACAGTTACGGCGTGACGATCGCCCTGCACACCGACCACTGCCACCCCGACTACGTGGACTCCTGGTTGCGCCCGCTGCTCGCGGCGTCGACGGAGCGCGTCAAGGCAGGCGGACTGCCCATCTTCCAGTCGCACATGTGGGACGGCTCGCCCGTTCCGATGGAAGACAACCTGAAGCTTGCCGTGGAGCTGCTTGAGCTCTCGCAGGCGGCGAACACCATTCTTGAGATCGAGATCGGCGTTGTCGGCGGCGAAGAGGACGGCCACGCGGCCGAGATCAACGAGAAGCTGTACACCACCGCTGAGGACGGTCTGGCGACCGTCGAGGCGCTTGGCACCGGCGAGAAGGGCCGCTACCTGACGGCCCTCACGTTCGGCAATGTGCACGGCGCTTACAAGCCCGGTGCGGTCAAGCTGCGCCCCGAGATCTTGGGTGAGATCCAGGCAGAGGTGGGCGCCAAGGTGGGCAAGGACAAGCCGTTCGACCTCGTGTTCCACGGCGGCTCCGGCTCCACGTCCGAAGAGATCGCGACCGCTGTGAGCCACGGCGTCATCAAGATGAACGTGGACACCGACACCCAGTACGCGTACACGCGTCCCGTGGTGGACCACATGATGAAGAACTACGACGGCGTGCTCAAGGTCGACGGCGAGTGGGGCAACAAGAAGGCCTACGACCCCCGCGCCTGGGGCAAGCTCGCCGAGGCAGGTATGGCGGCCCGTGTGGTCGAGGCCTGCCAGCAGCTCGGCTCGTCCGGGAAGAAGATCTAGGTACTGCGATGCGGAAAGCCCCCGGTCGCAATCGCGCCGGGGGCTTTCGCACGTTCAGTAGCAACCAAGCCCCGGCACAGACCGGGTGAGGGGAGTCAAGCGATGCCAGGCGTCGTGATCGTAGGAGCCCAGTGGGGCGACGAGGGTAAGGGCAAGGCCACCGATGTTCTTGGCTCCCGCGTCGACTACGTGGTCAAGTTCAACGGCGGCAACAACGCCGGCCACACCGTCGTCATCGGCGACCAGAAATTCGCGCTTCACCTGTTGCCGTCCGGCATTCTGACGCCGGGCGTCACGCCCGTCATTGGCAACGGCGTGGTCGTGGACCTGTCGGTGCTGATGGGCGAGCTTGACGCGCTCATCGAGCGCGGCGTCGACCCCTCCAAGTTGCTCATCTCCAACGCTGCACACGTGATCGCACCGTACGCGCGCACTCTGGACCAGGTGACCGAGCGATTCCTGGGCAAGCGCAAGATCGGCACCACGGGCCGCGGCATCGGCCCGGCGTACGCCGACAAGATCAACCGGCTGGGAATCCGCATCGGCGACCTCTTCGACGAGGCCGTGTTGCGCGACAAGGTCGAGGGCTCGCTCGTGGCGAAGAACCACATGCTGGTCAAGATCTACAACCGCCGCGCCATCGAGGTGGACGAGGTGGTGGACGAACTGCTGAGCTACCGCGAGCGGCTTGCTCCGATGGTCGCGGACACGTCGTTGCTGCTCAACCAGGCGCTTGACGCTGGCAAGAACGTGCTGTTCGAGGGCGGTCAGGCGACGATGCTCGACGTGGACCACGGCACCTACCCGTTCGTGACGTCGTCCAACGCGACGGCAGGCGGCGCGTGCACCGGCTCGGGCGTCGGACCCACCAAGATCGACTCCGTCATCGGCATCGTCAAGGCCTACACCACGCGCGTGGGAGAGGGACCGTTCCCCACGGAGCTCACTGACAAGTGGGGCGAGCTCTTGCGAGACGTCGGTCACGAGTTCGGCACCACCACGGGGCGCCCGCGCCGCTGTGGTTGGTACGACGCCGTGATCGCGCGCTACGCGACGCGCGTCAACGGGTTGACCGACTTTGTGCTCACCAAACTGGACGTGCTCACCGGCATCGACGAGATTCCGGTATGCGTGGCATACGACGTGCACGGCAAGCGGTTCGAGGAGTTGCCGCAAGACCAGGCCGACTTCGCGGCTGCCGTGCCCATCTACGAGACCTTCCCCGGGTGGACCGAGGACATCTCAGGCGCGACGACATTCGATGAACTTCCGCAGAACGCACAGGACTACGTGGTGGCCCTTGAGGAGATCTCGGGTTGCCGCATCTCGGCGATCGGCGTGGGTCCTGCCCGCGACGAGATCTTGGTGAGGCACGACCTTCTGCACGCGCGGGGGGAGTAGCCTGGGTCGCGCGCAGGCGGAGTCCGCGCGACACCGTCGCTAGACTCGCCCGCATGAAGGCAGAGCGCGGTCGCCGGGCCAAAGTAGTGGTCGGCGTGATCATAGCCACGCTCGCCTTAGCGCTGGTCATCGCCTTCGAGGTCGAACGGCGTAGCACGGTCGACGTGGAGGTGGCGCTCGCCCAGCCGTTCCTCCAACTCGACACCGAGGCGAAGCTCACCAAGGACTACGGGGCGGTCTTCCCTGACGGGCTCGGCACGGACATGTGCGCCGTCTATGTCACGTATGAGACCGACGACGCCAACGCCGTGGTCGAGCAGGTGAAGTCAGCATTGCGCAGTGAAGGCTGGGATGAAGCGAACGACGCCGGAACCTTGTGGTCAGGTGGCCCTGGCCACAGCCACCACCGGTGGGCAAGAATTCAGGTGAGCGGCGACGAGGTGAGCCTCTTCATCGGGCGAATAGAAGGGTGAGGGCGGCAACCTACGCCGCCCGCTCGCGCACGACGGTGGCGACATCCACGCGCCTCACCGCTCGCACGGCAGGCCACTGTGACAGCGCGGCCGCGGCCAGCACCCCGAGCGCGCACGCCGGGAGCATCCACCACGGCATGGCGAGTTGCAGATTGAACAGGTCGTTCGAGAACGACGCGAGGAACGCGCGCGCCGCGAGCACCCCGAGCCACAACCCGACGGGAATGCCGAGCGCGGTCGCGAGGAGGTTCTCCGTCGCGATGGTGCGCGCCACCTTCCCGACGCTCACCCCGGCGGCCCTGAGCGTCGCGAGTTCGCCGGTGCGTTCGGCCACGCTCACTGCCATCGTCACGTAGATCATGGCAAGCGCGAGGACAGAACCTAGTGCGATCATCACGCCGATGAACGCGTAGAAGAGGCCCAGGTAGCTGTCGACCACCCCGACCACGGCGTCGGCGTCTTGATACGCGACCACGCCTTCCATGCCCGTGATCTGGTCGCGCAACTGGTCGCGGTCCGCGCTGTCGTCGACGCTCAACAGGTAGGTGTCAAGGCCCTGTGAGGGGAGGATGTCCGCAGCCACCCCGGTGGTGGCGTACAGGGAGGTGCCGAGCGGCTCGTCGACGAGGCCAGCGAGCCGCACCTCATGATCGGTGCCGCCGACGGCAAGCGTGATGGTGTCGCCCACTTCGACATCGAGAATGCCTGTGAGCGCCTTGCCCGCGAGCACGCCGTCGTCCGGCAGTGCCACCGTCGAACTGTCGGGAGCGAGGAACCCGTGCATGGCCGTTCCTGGCTCGAATCCCTGCAGCGACGTGGCGTAGCTCTTGTCCCCAGCGATGGCGGTCGCGCCGCCCACCACGGTGGGCTCCACGGCGGTGACACCAGCGACGGCCGCGAGGGCGTCGGCGTCGATCCCGCCAGCGGCGACCGTGACCGTCGCATCCTGCGTGGCGACCTCGTGATACTGGACGCGCAAGGCCTCGAGGATGCTCGTCATCATGCCGACGGAGGCGATGACCACCACGAGTGCGAGTACCCCGCCCAAGGCTGTCGCGAGCGTGCGCCTGCGATTGCGGCCCACGTCACGCAGCGCCATGCGGGTGGTGACGGGAACGCGGCCAAGGCGCGCCACGAAGCGACTCCACGGGCCGGGAGTGAGGGGCGTGGCGCTCGCGCGCATCGCCTCAGCTGGCGCGGTGCGCGACGCCGTCAGCGCGGGCCCGAAGGCGCCCAGCAGTCCAACGACGATGCCAAAGGCGAGCCCCGCCACCAGCATCCACGGCCGCGTGCGCACCACCGTGTCGGGAATGCCGAGCGCTCCCGTGTACGCGCTGGTGACCGCACCGTTGGCGGCGGCTCCCAGAATCACGCCGACGATCGCGCCTGCCAGACCCACGATCACCCCTTGGGACAGGTAGTGGCGCAACACCCGGCCGCGCCGAGCCCCGGAGGCCATGAGGGTGCCGATAATCGGCCGCTCGCGCAGGATTCGCCTCGCGAGCATCACGTACGACGCCACGCCCGCGGCCGTGAGGAACAACAAGGGAAAGGCGACCGACATCTCATTGAAGCCGTCGAGGTCCTCTTGCAGCGTCGCGTGAGACGGCTGGTCGCGCCAGGTCACCACGTCGTGAGCACCGGCGTCGCGCATGGCTACGGCGACCGGGCCGGACGCGTCGGCGTCGGCGCCCTCTGGCAGGAGGGCAAGTGCCTGGGTGGGCTCCGCGCCCATCCACTCGCGTGCGACGGACTCGGGCGCGAACACCACCGCGAACGAGTGGGGGTCGGCGATCACTTCTTGACGGCTGCGGGCCGCCCAGATGTACTCGGCAGAGACGACGATGCCCTGCACGGTGGCCGTGTGCCACGTGCCTTGACCGAAGATCTCGACGGTGTCGCCGGGGGCCAGGCCGAAGGTGTCAGCGGCGTGCTTCTCCACGAGCACCTGGTCGGTGGCGCCCTCGTCGAGGTAGTCGCCCTCGATCACGTCCACGTCGTCCACGGCCGCGCGCCCGGAGTCGGGAAGCGAGATCACGCGACCCACCAGGGCGGTGCCGTCGATGCGCATCGGCGGATCCACCTGGATGCGGGTGATCGCGTCTGTCGCTCCCGCCGCGATTGCGGCGTCGGCCGCGGCCTGCGGGTCGGGTCCGGTCGCGATGACGTCGGCGAAGTGGAGGCGATCGTACGTCTGCTGGTAGGAGTCGCTGAGGTTGAGAAACGCGCCAGCGGTGGTGACGTAGAGCATCACGCCCAACAGAATGGTCACGCCCACCGCGATGACTTGGGCGCGTTGCCTGGCGAGATCCCTGAGGCTCTTCCTGGTGGTGACGCGCATGGGAATCACCACGTGACGTCGGCGGCGTTGGCCGGCGACGCGTTGTCCTTTATCGACTCGATCCGACCATCCACCACGGTGATGACGCGGTCGGCGATCTGAGCGACGGACGTGTTGTGGGTGATGACCACGACGGTGCGGCCGCGGTCACGCAGTTCCTGCAGCAAGGCAAGGATCTGACGGCCGGTGTCGAGGTCGAGCGCACCAGTGGGCTCGTCGGCGAGCAGGATCGCGGGGTCCGTGGCAAGGGCGCGTGCCAGCGCGACGCGCTGTTGCTGTCCGCCGCTGAGTTGGGACGGGAAACTGTCGCCTCTGTCGCCAAGGCCCACCGACTCGAGCAGCTCAGGTGCGCGAGTCTTGTCCCCGCGTCCCGTCAACTCGATGATGACCTCGATGTTCTCGCGGGCCGTGAGCGTGGGGATCAGGTTGAAGAACTGGAACACGAATCCCACATGATCGCGCCTGAAGTCGGACAGCTCCGCGGGCTTGCGGCCGCCGATGCTCTCACCGCCGACGGTCACGTCGCCGCTCGTGGCAGTCTCGATGCCGCCGATGATGTTGCACAGGGTGGTCTTGCCGGAGCCGGAAGGGCCGAGCACGACGGCTAGCTGGCCGGTGCCGATCTCAAGGTCGATCCCCTTGAGGGCGTGCACTGCGGCGTCACCGGAGCCAAACGTCTTGGTGACAGCGTCGAGGCGGACCGCCGTGTCGGTGGCGACGGCTGGGGCGGTGGGTGTCATGAGTCCTCCTTGGTGAATGCGCCGTTCAGGTACACGTCAAAGGCGACGGCGGCCCAGCGCTGCATTCCCTCTTGCGTGAGCGGATCGGTGCCGATCGCGTCGGCGATGTGGTCGTGGAGCAGGATCATGGCGAGGTCGTTGACCATGAGAAAGGCGGCCATCGCGTCGCGGTCGGGCGTGAACCGCACGTTGCCGCCAGCGCCCATCGCGTCCATTGCCGTGAGCGACAACTCAAACCACTGGCGGAACAGAGTGCGGCCCACGGGGTCGCCTGACAGCAGCAGCCTGCGCAGGTACGGCGGTATGGGGGAGTCCTGGGGTACCTGGGAGGCGAAGAGCTCCGCGAAGCCCTTGACCACCTGCGGCTCGCCTGAGGCGAAGGCGTCCGGGTCTTCGATGGCACCGGCGAGCATCTCGTCGAAGAGCGTCATGACATGCGCATCGACGGCGTCGCGCAACCCTTGCTTGGAGCCGAAGTGGTGGAGCACCAGACCCGGTGAGACGCCAGCGCACGCTGCGATGTCGCGCACCGTGACGGCGTCGGGGCCGCGTTCGCCAAAGAGCCTTAGTGCGCAATTGCGGATTTGGGCCCTGGCGGTCACGTCGCGTTCGCTGGTCACACGTTCAACATACTGAACAGATGTTCAATGCGCAAGTCGACCCGGAAGGTTGAGGCTGTGCGAAGGGCCGGGATGTGCTGCGGTATCCTCGTACCCATGCACGCCACCTCCATGATGCACATGCCCGCGCCCCACGGCTGCGGTGCGTTGTCGTGTCGTGGGGCGTCCTCGCTCAGCTGTTGATCGTGAGCCCCGCTTCCTAGCCGGAGCACCCAACAGCCCGGCGGCATCCTTGCCGCCACTCGCCATCGCCGCCAGGCCTTCCTGTGCCGCGTGTCGAAACTCCCGTGCCACCGCGACCAGCTCGTGGCGGTTCTCGCATCGGCGCACGCGCCGTCTTCCACCATGAAAGGCATCAGCCATGAATACCCGCATTGCACTTCCCGTCTCGCTCCTCGCCGCCTCACTGGTCCTTGCGGCGTGCTCCTCTGGCACGGGCGGCGCTGCCGCCGAGCCACCTACTGGCGCCACCGGCGCCGCTGTCGCCGACGCGTCCCTCGCCGACGTCCAGGAGGCAGGCGAACTCGTCGTCGGCACCGAGGGTACGTACCGCCCCTTCAGCTACCACGTGGACGGCTCGGGAGATCTCACCGGGTACGACGTCGAGGTCGCCCGAGCGGTCGCAGAGGAGTTAGGCGTCGAGATTCGTTTCGAGGAGACCCAATGGGACGCGATCTTCGCTGGGCTTGAGGCTGGCCGCTTCGACGTCATCGCCAACCAGGTGTCCATTACACCCGATCGCGAAGCGTCGTACACCTTCTCCGAGCCCTACACCTACTCGACGGGCGTCATCGTCGTTGCGGAGGGCACCACCGATATCGCCTCCTTCGAGGACCTTGAGGGCAAGACCGCCGCACAGTCGCTCACCTCCAACTGGCATACTCTCGCGAAGGACTCCGGTGCCAACATCGAGGCAATCGAGGGTTGGGCACAGGCTGCCGCGCTTGTCGAGCAAGGGCGAGTGGACGCGACTATCAATGACAAGTTGACGTTCCTCGACTACCAGAAGCAGACCGGCGACACGGGCCTGCTGATCGCCGCCGAGACGGACGACTTCTCGCGTAGCGCCTTCGCGTTTGCCTCGGGCAGCGACTCGCTCGCGCGGGCCGTCGACGACGCGCTGGCGGCGCTGGCGGAAAACGGCACTCTCGCGGAGATCTCCGCTGAGTTCTTCGGTGACAACGTCTCGGTTGCACCGGGCCAGTGACTCAGATCGACTGGGATCTGGTGCTCGGATCGCTCGGCCCCTTGGTGAGCGGGGCGATCCGAGGCACCATCCCCTTGGCGTTGGCCTCCTTCGCCGTGGGAATGGTGCTGGCGGTGGCGGTGGCGCTCATGCGGCTGTACGGCAACCGCGCGGTGAGGGCAGCGGCACGGCTCTACGTGTCCGTTGTTCGCGGCACGCCGCTCTTGGTACAGCTGTTCGTGGTGTTCTACGGGCTACCGTCCCTCGGCCTCACTATCGACCCGTGGCCCAGCGCGATCATCGCGTTCTCCCTCAACGTGGGAGGCTACGCCGCAGAGGTGGTGCGCGCCGCGATTCTGTCCGTGCCCAAGGGACAGTGGGAGGCGTCGTACATGATCGGCATGTCTCGGCGCACCTCCCTGCGCCGCGTGATCCTGCCCCAGGCGTCGCGGGTCGCCGTGCCGCCGCTGTCGAACACCTTCATTTCGCTGGTCAAGGACACGTCGTTGGCTTCACTCATCCTGGTCACGGAATTGTTCCGTGAGGCCCAACAGATCGCGGCCTTCAGCCAGGAGTTCATGGCGCTGTACGTCGAGGCCGCAATTGTGTACTGGGTGATCTGCTTGGCGCTGTCGACCGGGCAGAGCGCCGTCGAAAGGAGACTGGATCGCTATGTCGCACACTGACCTCAACCCGGCATCGTCCCTACTCACCGTGGAAGGTGTCTCCAAGCGTTTCGGCGAGACCGAGGTGCTGCGTGCGGTCGACCTCAAAGTGGCGCGGGGCGAGGTGCTCGCCGTGATCGGAGCCTCAGGCTCAGGGAAGACCACGCTGCTGAGGTGCCTCAACGGCTTGGAGGTCCCGGACGCCGGTCGCGTCACCATCGCAGACACGGCCGTCGACTTCTCCGCCCGCCCGGCGCCGCGCGAGCTCCGCGCGTTGCGGGACCGCTCGGCCATGGTGTTCCAGCACTACCACCTGTTCCCCCACCGCACCGTGTTGGAGAACATCGCGGAAGGTCCCGTGGTGGTTCAACGGCGCCCGCGTGACCAGGTCCACAAGGAGGCGCTCGCTCTGCTGGACCGCGTGGGGATGGTGAGCCGCGCGGGGGCCTATCCGCACGAACTTTCTGGGGGCCAACAGCAGAGGGTGGGAATTCTCCGCGCCCTCGCGCTGCGCCCCGACCTGCTGCTGTTCGATGAGCCCACCTCTGCGCTCGATCCGGAACTCGTCGGCGACGTCCTCACCCTCATGC
>NZ_JADQBF010000112.1 GCF_016278775.1 Demequina sp.
GCGCGTCTCGTTCGCAATGAGAAGGTCAGGGGTTCGATTCCCCTCAGCTCCACCACTGAAGGGCCGTCCGGGAGGGCGGCCTTTCGTCATGTCGGGTTCAACGGGTGGCGATGCTCCGCGCGGGCGAGGTGACGATCCGTCTCGCGTGCGGTCCCCGGGTGCGATGTCGGCGGCGCATGCGACGATGCCCGCATGGCCATGTCACCTCCGCCTGGACCAGCGTCAGACCACCCCGCGACCTGGAAGTTCGACTACCCGGTCTTCCATGCCGAGACGCGGGCGCAGTGGCGGGCATGGCTGATGGATCACCACGAGTCCGAGCGTGGCGTGTGGTTGTGCTCCTGGCGCACCGGGAATGGTGGGCCACGTTGCCCGTATCCCGAGGCGGTGGAGGAGGCGATCAGTTTCGGGTGGATTGATTCCACCACCACCGTGCTCGATGAGGATCGCGGTTTGCAGCTCTTCACGCCGCGCAGGGCAAAGAGTCAGTGGACGCGCCTGAACCGCCAACGTGCAGCCGAGATCGAGGATCGCGGCCTCATGACCGACGCAGGCAGGCGCGCCATCGCCACAGCGAAGGCGAACGGCTGGTGGACCATCTCGGATCAGGTCGAGGACCTCGAGGAGCCGCCTGACCTGCAGGCGGCGCTGAGCCACGAGCCAGGCGCGCGGGCCGCGTGGGACGGCTTTCCTCCGAGCGCCCGCAAGCAAATGCTGTGGTGGATCGTCAGCGCCGCGAGGGAGGACACACGCGCCAAGCGCGTCGCCCACGTGGTGGCAGAAGCCGCGAACGGTCGGCGCGCCCGCGGCTGACTCCCCGCGAACTTGCTGTCGCAAGGCGCCCCTAAGCCGAGTGTGCCGCATATCACCCCACGCGCGTCGGCTGGACCCGCGGCGGGCGCCCCCGTCTACCCCGAGGCAAAACCCCTGCTAGGTGTGCTGATGCAGCCACGTCCAGCGAGCATCAGGCGCCCCGCGGCGCGGTGGGCACATGGGACAAGCGGGACAATTGCGTCCTCCTGCCGCATTCATCACAACCGCGCACCTCCTCGGTTCAGTACCCGATGGGGAACACATGAGGATTCGCGTTCGCAAAGCATCGACCCTGTCCATGGCGACGGCAGCCCTGGCTGCTCTCGCCCTGGGCTTTTCCACGCCGACCGTGGGCGCCGTCCCTGCCCCTGGCCTGCGTGCAGAACACGTGCCCACGTGGTGGTACCAGACTCAAGCCCTGCCTGAGGTCAAGGTGGACCTCGCGAGCGTGAAGGCCCTGATGGACGTCAAGGTGGACCTGCGCATCCAGGTGCGCGTCGCGGACGAACTGTTCGCCTCGTCTGAGGGGAAGGCAACGGTCGAGGCGCGCCGGGCCCTCGCTGCAGAACGTAACCGCGCCTACACCGCGGTGCTGTTCGCAGACGAGCCAGAAGAGGTGTCGGCGGTGGCCGAACAGTTTGCTCCCGCGCTCGTGTTGGTCACAGAAGAGGTGGCCGCGTGGGAGAAGGCCGAGGCCGAGCGTAAGGCGGAGGAGGCGCGCAAGGCCCGCGAGGCTGCCGAGCGGGCGGCCGCAGCCAACGCGAGCCGCTCGTCTGGCGGAAGCTCCGGCGGAGGTTCGGGGCAGACCCCCAAGCAGTACCTCAACGCCGTGGCGGCCGCCTACGGAACCAGCGTCTCCTGGTCAACGTCGGCGTGCGGGCGCTCCAGCAGTTGGGTCTCCGGTTGCTATACGGGCGGCTCGACCGTGACGGTCACCACCAACGCCTACGACTCGTGGAGCCGCGCCAAGGGCGAGGGCCGCAACGTCGTCATCCATGAGGCGGCCCACTACCTCACCCGCCAGCAATGCGGCACGGTCTACGTGGGCGGCGATCGGTTCGAGAACGTCACCGACGCCTACGCGGTGCTGCTGGGCGCGGGCGGGACCACCGGCTACGGCTACAACAGCGCGGACATGGAACTGGCCAAGGCGCTCAAGGCAGGCAGGTGCGAGCTCTAGTCGCGCACTCTTCTCAAGTGTTATAGTTTTTATAGAACAGTTGCACTTGAGAGGGACTCGACCATGACTTCACCCACGCCCACAGGCGTCGTCAGCCGCTACGTACTGGTGGCGCTCGCCATCCCTGCCGTCCTCACCGCCGCCGCGCTCGTTCTTCAGGGCGCATGGCTCGGCGACCTGCCGGACCCTGCGGCGACACACTGGGGGCCAGGCGGCGTACCAGACGGCTTCGGCTCGCCCTGGACGTTCCTCGCCTTCACCGCAGGGTTCGGCCTGGGGCTGCCAGCGATGGTCGCCGCCACCACATTGCCGATGTTGCGTCGCGGCGCACGTGGCGGCACCTTCCGCTTCATGGCGTCGTTCGCGCTCGGGATCTCGGCGTTCAGCGTCACCCTCAACACGTTCTCGGTTGGCCTGCAACGGGACCTCGCTACCGGGACGGATGCTCCCGACATCGGGCCGGCAATGCTCGCGGCGTTCGCCATTGGCGGGGTCGCAGGGACCGCAGGCTGGTTCCTGCAGCCGCATCAACGCGCCGAACGCCCCGAGTGGGAGGCCACCGCACACATGGAGATCGCCCCGGGCGAGCGCGTGGTGTGGATGCGCACGGCAACGATCGCGCGCTGGGGAGTGCTCGTCCTGGGCGGGGCTGGAGTGGCGGTAGGCGCCGGGGCAATCACCGCGTGGGTCACCGGCGCACTGCTGGCCGCGTGGATTCTGGCCGGCTCGCTCGCCTTCTTGGCGTTCGCAGCGGCCATCGCGACGGTATTCCACATCCGGATAGACGACGACGGCCTCACCGCGGTCGCGGCGCTCGGCTTCCCGAAGTTGCGGGTGCCACTTGACGACGTGGCCGACGTTGGCGTCGCCCCCGTCAACGGCTTCGCGGAGTTTGGCGGCTATGGCTTGCGCTCGCGCCCTGGCGCTACCGGCATCGTGTTGCGCAACTCGGACGCCCTCCAGGTGACGCGCAAGGACGGGAAGCGGATTGTGGTGACGGTGGACGACGCGGACACCGCCGCGTCCGTGCTCACCGCCTTGGCCGCCAGGGCGTCGTCCGGCAAGGGCGCCTGACCGGTGCTGGTGCGCATCGATCCCGGTAGCGACGTCCCGATCTTCGATCAGGTCGCCGGATCGATTCGAGCCGACATGGTGGCGGGCCACATTCGCCCGGGCGACAAGCTGGCGCCGGCCCGAGAACTCGCCGCGTCGCTGCAGGTGAATCTCCATACGGTGCTGCGCGCCTACCAGTTGTTGCGCGAGGAGGGCCTGGTGGACATGCGCAGGGGCAGGGGAGCGGTCGCCACGCCCGCCGCGGCAACCCTCGGCGAACTGCGATCCGAGATTGTGGAGCTTTCCCGCAAGGCGCGTGCCCTGGGGATGCCGCCAGACGCGCTCGCGGCGCTCGTGCGGGACAGCCTCCGCCTCGACGCAGACTAGACGAGCGCCTGCGCGAGCGGCAGGCTGGTCACCGTCACACCTTCGCGATAGGAGAACAAGCCATGCCTCAGCGCACAGCCGTCGTCACAGGAGCCTCGAGCGGCATCGGCGCCGCGACCGCGCGGCTGCTCGCACAGCAGGGCTGGCACGTGGTGGTGGGCGCGCGGCGTGTGGACAGGCTTGAGGCGCTCGCGGCCGAGATCGGCGGCACCGCTCACGCGCTGGACGTCACCGACCAGGCCTCGGTGGACGCGTTTTGCGAGGCCGTGGGGCCGTGCCACCTGCTGGTCAACAATGCCGGCGGGGCCTTGGGAACCACGTCGGTGGCCGAGGCGGACGACGCCGAATGGCTGCGGATGTTCGAGATGAACGTCATGGGCACGCTGCGTCTCACACGCGCGCTGCTGCCCCAGCTCATCGCGTCCGGCGACGGCCAGGTGATCTCGATCGGCTCCATCGCGGCGCTCGAGCCATACCCCGGCGGCGCGGGCTACAACGCGGCCAAGCACGCGGTCAAGGCGCTCACGCGGGTGCTGCGGCTGGAGATGAAGGGCCGGCCGATCAGGGTGTGTGAGATTGACCCGGGGCTGGTGGAGACCGAGTTCTCGCTGGTGCGCTTTTTCGGTGACCAAGAGCGGGCGGACAAGGTCTATGAGGGAATGACCCCTTTGACGGCCGACGATGTGGCGGAGGCCATCGCGTGGGTCGCCTCGCGACCTGCGCATGTCAACATCGATCAGTTGCTCATCATGCCGCGCGACCAGGTGTCCGCCCAGGTGGTGCACCGCACCGTCTGACGCGGGCCCTCCCGCTGGCGTGGTGTTCGCGCCCCTTGACTTGCGGATATGCTGAATCCAGCAAGTCGAGAAATACGGAGAGGGTGCGATGCACGACCAGCCGCTGTACGAGATCAAGGCAGACCTGTTCAGGGGCCTCGCGCACCCCTTGAGAATCCGCATCCTGGAACTTGTGACGGCGGAGCCAGAGGTTCCCGTCTCCGCCATCATCGAGGACACCGGCCTGAAGCCCTCCAACCTCTCGCAGCACCTGGCCGTGTTGCGCCGCTACGGACTGCTCACGTCTGAACGCCGCGGCAGCCAGGTCTACTGCCGAGCCGCAGACCCAGGAGTCGGCGAACTGCTCGCCGCCGCCAGAACCGTGCTGTCCCGCACCCTCGACGCGCGCCATCGCCTGGCGGAGGGCCTCGACCAGACGCCCGCCCCCGCCGTCGCGTCTGCAAGCGAGTGATGAGCAAGGCGCGACTGCGCACCCTGCTTCCCAGCCGAGCCGACTACTCGCAACTGCGCACCACCTGGAAGGGCGACGTGATCGCCGGCGTCACCGTCGGCATCGTCGCCCTACCCTTGGCGCTCGCCTTTGGAGTGACGTCGGGAGCCGGCGCTGCGGCTGGACTCGTCACGGCCATCGTGGCCGGACTCGTCGCGGGAGTCTTCGGAGGATCAAACATCCAGGTGTCCGGCCCCACGGGCGCCATGGTCGTTGTGCTCGCGCCCATCATCACCGCCAACGGCGTGGCCGCGCTCGCCGTCGTGAGCGCGATGGCCGGCGTGTTCGTGCTGGTCGCCGGGTTTCTCCGGCTTGGCCGCGCCGTGGCCGCGATCCCGTGGCCGGTGATCGAGGGCTTCACCCTTGGCATCGCCATCATCATCTTTCTCCAGCAGGTCCCCGGCGCCCTCGGCATCACCTCGACGCGTCACGGCCCCAACGCCGTCATCGAGGCTGCGCACGCCATCGCCGACGCTCAGGGCGGCAGCGCCGTCTGGTCACTGGGCATCGTCGCTGGGGTGGCGGCGGTGACGCTCGGCTTCTCCCTGTGGGCGCCGCGCATCCCCGGCTCGATCCTCGCGGTGGTCGCGGCGACAATCGTGGCCGCAGTGGCGCACGCGCCCGTCGCGCTCATCGGCGCGCTTCCCGCTGGCCTTCCCGCACCGTCCGTGCCTCACGTGAGCCTTGAGCTGGCGAGCCAGCTCATCGTGCCGGCCGCGACCGTCGCCGCCCTCGCCGCCATCGAGTCGCTGCTGTCCGCCCGCGTCGCCTCGGCACACTCGAACACGGGGCCGTACGACGCGGATCGCGAACTGGTGGGTCAGGGCCTCGCCTCCGTCGCGTCGGGATTCTTTGGCGGCATGCCAGCGACAGGCGCGATTGCCCGTACGGCCGTCAACGTCCGCTCCGGCGGCCGCACCCGGCTGGCCGCTGTGGTGCACTCGGTCGCTCTACTGCTCATCGTGTCGGTGGGCGCCACGCTGGTGGACAACATCCCCTTGGCGGCGTTGGCCGGCGTGCTCATGGTCACGGCGGCGCGCATGGTGCCGCGACGCACCATCACCGCGGTGTTCCGCTCCTCGCGCTCGAGCGCGCTGCTGTTCGTGATCACCGCCGTGGTGACGGTGAGCGTCGACCTCATCTACGCGGTGGGCGTTGGGCTGATTGCGGCGGCGTTCTTCGCCCTGCGGGCGCTCGCCGCCACCGCAGGCGTGCACCGCGAGGAGCTCCCTGCACCGAGCGTGCCTGGGGACGAGGGCATCGCGGTGTTCCGCATCGACGGGGCGCTGTTCTTTGCCGCCGCCGAGCGAGTCCAGGAGCGCGTGATGGCCATCGACGGGGTCTCCGTGGTGATCCTGCGCCTGTCGCAACTGCAGTTGCTCGATGCCACGGGCGCGCAGGTACTGGTCGAGATCGTCGAATCACTCGAGGCGCGCGGCGTCACCGTGCTGATCAAGGGCGTGCAGGAGCGGCACCTCGCGCAAGTGCGGCGCGCAGGGGTGATCCAGGCGCTGCGTCACCATCACCACCTCTTTGATCACCTCTACGAGGCGATCGACCACGCCCGCGCCCACGTGGCGCGGAGCGAAGCGGCCGACGACGTGGTTGCCGGCGCGGTCGATAAGGGCGGTCAGCGCTCCTAACGGCGAGTGTGGGTCAACGCGGGCGCCGCGATCAACGAGAACAGGTCCTTGGGGTCTGCCGGTGACGTGATCAGGTCGAGTTCGCCTGCAAAGCGGGTACCGGTGACGTCATCCCGCACGTAGGCGAGCGCCACGAAGTCCTCGATCGCAAAGCCCACGGAGTCGAAGAGCGTGATCTCCGCGTCGTCCGTACGGCCGGGAATCTCCCCGGCGACCACGCGCCACAGCGCCTCGACAGGGTGCGTCGCAGGCACCTGCTGGATCTCTCCCTCGATGCGCGTCTGGGGCTCGTGCTCGACAAAGATGCGGGCGCGGTGCAGGGTCTCGGCGTCCAGTTCCGTCTTGCCAGGGCAGTCGCCGCCGATGGCGTTGAGGTGCACGCCAGGGCGGACCGCCGCGTCGGTGAGTACCGTCGCGTTGGTCTTGTCGGCGGTGCACGTGGTGATGATGTCCGCGCCAGCCGCAGCGTCGTCCGCGCTGGTCGCCCGGTAGATGTCGACGCCAAAGCCAGCCATATTGCGCTCGTACTTGTCCATGGCGGCGCCGTCGACGTCCCAGATGCGCACGGAGTCCACACCGATGATGGCGCGCATCGCGAGCGTCTGGAACTCGGACTGGCTGCCGGTGCCGATCAGGGCCAGCACGCGCGAGTCCGGCCGTGCCAGGTAGCGCGCGGCCATCGCCGACGTTGCCGCGGTGCGCAGCGCGGTGAGCAGGTTCATCTCCGCGACCATGAGCGGGTAGCCGGTCGCCACGTCGGCGTAGACGCCAAAGCCTGCGACCGTCTGGAGCCCCATGGCGGGGTTGGAGGGGTGGCCGTTGACGTACTTGAACGCGTAGTGCACGCCGTCGGAGGTGGGCATGAGTTCGATGACGCCGTGCTTGGAATGCGAAGCGACGCGCGGTTCACGTTCAAAGTCCAACCAGCGGGAGAAGGCCTGTTCCATGCGTTCCACCAGGTCAACGATGATGGGCTCGACGCCACGTTCGCCGATCCACTCGCGCATGCGGGGGGCATCTACATACAGGACCATGGGGACTCCTCTCGTGGCGCGCTGGGGCGGCGCGCGGTACTCGTCGTGCGGGGACCTCTTGCGGACAGGATGTCAACAAAGTCGTGCACGAATACGATAGATCGCGCGAGATGCGGGCGTCCGTAGCATGCTCTGTGCAAGAATCAAGCGTGTGGGGAGGCGTGACATGACAATCGACAACCTGGATCGACTGATCATCGACGAGCTCAGAGTGGACGGCCGCGCCAGCCTCGCGGACATCGGGCAGCGCGTGGGCTTGTCGCCCTCCGCCGTCAAGCGACGCATCGACCGCATGACCGCGGAGGGTGTGATCAGGGGTTTTAGCGTCCGACTCGATCCCACGGTGGACGGCCAGGCCATCGAGGCGATCGTGGAACTGTTCTGTACAGGCACCGTCGCCCCCGCGGAATTGAGACGCATCTTGGGTGGCAACCCCCACGTGGTGGAGGCGTGGACCGTCACCGGATCGGCCGACGCTTTGGTGCGCATGCGCGCGGCCACCATGACGGATCTTGAGGATGCGCTCGAGACGATCAGGCTGGCCCGTCAGGTGGACAACACCCGTAGCGCCTTGGTGTTGTCGCGATTGGTCGAAAACCCCGGCGCCTGAAGCCGCGCGTGACTACCAGGTGGGCAGCCACACGTGGATGTCGCGGTACCAGTCGGGAATCGACTGGCCCGTCCACACGGGGTAGAAGAACGCCGACACAGCGAGGGTCGCCACCAAGAACCATCCCACGGCTAGCCCCCGCCGTCGCGAGAACCGCCCCTCGAGCGCGTCTGGCTGCGCGAGCCGTTGGAGCGCCCACGTGAGTGTCATCACCACGAACGGCGCCATCGTGACCGCGTAGAACGTGAAGATCGTGCGATGCGCGAAGGGAACCCACGGCAGCCATGACGCGAACGTGCCTGCGGCCAGCACCATGCCAAGCACATCCCGGCGGACCATGAACCGCCAGATGGCGTAGCACAGTGCCGCCAGCCCCGCCCACCAGATGAGGGGATTGCCCACAGACGTGATCGCCTGCACGCAACCGTCGCCCATGCAGTCTGCGTCCTCGACCCGCTCAAAGTAGAAGGACGTGGGACGGAACTGGATGATCCACCCGCTCGGGTGCGACTCCCACGGGTGAGGGCTGTTCAGATCCTTGTGGAAGTCGTACATCGAGACGTGATAGCTCCACAGGGAGCGCAAGGGAGCGGGCAGCCACGTGACGCCCTCGCCAGGGTTGCTCTCCGCCCAATGGCGGCGGTAAGAGCCGTCCGTGGCAAACCAGTTGGCCCACTGGGCGATGTACACCGCGGGAAGGATGATGAGCGTCGCCGCGAGTCCGGGAAGTGCGTTGCGCAACGCGGTGGCCGATAGCCAGTGCCGATACCCGGCCGCCCTGCGATCGGCGGCGTCCAGGAGCACAAAGAGCACCATGAACGCGGCCGCAAAGTACAGCCCCGACCACTTCACTCCGGCGGCCAGGCCGAACGTCACCAATGCGGCGAGCCGCCACCATCTGATGCCCACCCGGGGCCCAAAGCCGCCCACGGTGTCGGCCGGGTGAGAGTCGTAGATGCGCTGCGCCCGCCAGCGATCGAGCCACAGCAATGCGAAGCCGGCGACCACAAAGAAGGCGAGGAAGACGTCGAGAATCGCGGTGCGCGACATCGTGATGTGCACCCCATCGACGGCGAGCAACACTCCCGCCACGCCTCCCCAGAGAGTGGACCTTGTGATGCGACGCATCAGCAGTGCCACGATCAACACGGTCGCGGTGCCGAGCAGCGCGCCAGCGAAGCGCCAGCCGAAGGGACCGTTGCCGAACATCCTCATCCCGGCGGCGATCAGCAGCTTGCCGACCATCGGATGGACGATGTAGTCGCTTTCCGTCTTGAGATCGGAGTAGTCGCCCTGAACAAAGCGGCCCTCGTCGTCTCCCCAGTCGCCCTCGTAGCCGAAGGTCAGCAGCGAGTAAGCGCCGCGGACGTAGTACACCTCGTCAAACACCAGCGCCTTCGGATGGCTCAGATCGGCGAAGCGCAGCAATGCCGCCAGGCCAGTGACGGCCGTGGCCATGGCGGTCGCGCGCCAGCGCCACAGGGTCCCGATCACGGCAAGAGCCTAGCCGCCGTCAGCGTCGCGACGCGCAGCAATGGCCGCGCCGTGTGCCAGTCTGGACTCATGCCAGGCCGCCTCATCCTTGCCGCCACCCCCATCGGCAACGTCGGCGACGGCAGCGCGAGGCTGTGGGAGGCGCTCGCAACGGCCGACGTCGTGGCGGCGGAGGACACTCGCGTCACCAAGGAATTGGCGATGCGCGCACAGATCCGCTTGGGCGGCGACCTGATCGCGCTGCACGAGCACAACGAGGGCCGCGTGGCGCCCCGGCTCGTGGACAGGGTGCTCGCCGGGGAGACCGTCGTGGTGGTGTCCGACGCGGGCATGCCGTTGGTGTCAGACCCCGGCTACCGGCTGCTCACCGCGGCCATCGCTGCCGACGCTCCCATCGAGGTGCTTCCTGGCCCGTCTGCGCCGCTCGCCGCACTCGCGCTGTCCGGCCTGCCCACCGATAGGTTCGCGTTCGAGGGCTTCCCGCCGCGCAAGGACGGTGAAAAGGCATCCGCGCTGGCGGAACTCGCCGCCGAGCAGCGCACTCTCATCTTCTTCGAGTCTCCGCACCGGGTCGCCGCGACCCTCCAGGCGATGGTCGAAGCCTTCGGCGAGGACCGTCAGGCATCGGTGTCGAGAGAGATCACCAAGCGCTACGAGCAGACGCGCAGGGGTCCGCTCGCGGAGCTGGCCGCCTGGGCGGCCGCGGAAGAGCCCCGGGGCGAGATCGCGATTGTGGTCGCCGGGCGCCCTGCGCAGGCCCCCACCCTCGATCGCCTCGTCGCTGAGGCGCTCACGCGCGTGGACGACGGTGAGCGCGCCAAGGCAGTGGTGGCGGACCTGGCCGCCACCTTCGGGGTGCCGCAACGCGACCTGTACGCAGCGGTGGTGGCGGCACGTAGCGACCGCTGACGGGGGGTGTCAGCGGCCGCTACCAGCCCTAAGCGTTGCGCTTTG
This sequence comes from Demequina sp., assembly GCF_016278775.1. Classification (GTDB taxonomy): domain Bacteria; phylum Actinomycetota; class Actinomycetes; order Actinomycetales; family Demequinaceae; genus Demequina. Next base: position 10,456 of record NZ_JADQBF010000112.1, read on the forward strand.
CGATCTGGGCGTCAACAGCAGGTTCGCCCAGTTGACCCATCCAATCGAGCAACTCGGGGTACGCCGACGGGTTGGCGGCTACCACGGGACGCAGTTCAGGGACGGTGGTCGCGATCTCGTGCAGCGCTTGAGCCGAGGTCGCGGGGTCAGCCGCTTCGTCGGCCCGGGGGTGCGACGGAGCCTCAGGCGCTGGCGCCTCCGCCGGGGCGGCCTCTGCCGCGGCGGGAGCCGCTGGAGGTGCGGGCGGCACGGGAGGCACTGGAGCCGCAGGTGAGGCGGCTGCAGGCGATGCTGAAGCCTCCACCTTGGGCTTTGCGGAGTCGCTGCGCGACGACAACGCCAGCAACGTGATGATCGCCAGCGGGAGCCCGATGTGCAGCACGATGTCGAGCCTGGCGATGTCAGAGATCTTGTTCACGAGCACCAGCGACACGATGCCGATGATGATCGTGCCACCGACCACGGCGATCGCCATCATGCGCGCGCCAGCAAAGTTCTGACGCAAGAACGTGGTGGCCACGAGCACGGCGGCGGCGATCAGGATCTGGGTCACGATGTAGCCAATGGCAACACCGGTCGAGACGGGCTCGTCCCCAATCAGCCTCAGAATCGTCATGATGACGACGGCACCAGCAATCCCAGCGATCACGAGCATCAGGAAGGTCGCGGCGCGTGTGTCGCGTTCCGCTCGTGCCGCGGGCTTCATGCCAGAGCGCACCAGGGGGGAGGAGATGAGGGCGCCCAACGCCAAGAACGGCACCAGGTTCAGGGCGGGATTGTTGAAGGACTCGATGCCGAGCGTCGACATGTCCCAGTCGGTCCACCAGTCGATCACGGCGGTGCCCAGAAGCGCGAGCGCGCCCGCGAGGACGGCGACACGCGCGGCCGCGCTTCGCAAGAAGAGCCCGAGCGTCGTGGCAGCGAGGCCGACAAGAATGATCAGCACCGAGATGACGGCCATGGCGAGGATGTTGCCTGGAGCGTCGCGGTAGCCAACGGCTACCTTGATGAGGTTGAGGAACGACAGCACGGTCCACAAGGCGGCGAGCCCTACCGCGCCTTGACGCATGGCGAATACTTGCCAGCCGGCCAGGGACTCGGTCTCGCTGTGGCGCGGCATCCCGGCGAGGATCGCGCCAGCGAGGCCAAACGCCATTGCTGCGCCGATGCCGCCACCGAGGTACCAATCATCCGTGCCCTTCGACGCATCGATGAGCAGGTAGATGACCACCACGAGTACGTAGGGAACGTTGGCCGCCCCACGAATCATCGAAGCCAAGCCGAGCGACACCGCAGGCCCGAAGACCTGGGCCCGAGCCAGGTAGGTCAGTGCGAGCGACAACAGGCTCAGCACGGTGACGAGCACCACGACGATGTGGTCAGTGGCACCTCGCGTGCCCGCAAAACTGTCAAGGTTCCACGGCATTGCCAACGAGGTCAGCAGCAGGATGAGGGCAATACCGTCGCGCGCGAAGTCTGATGCAGGCACGCCCGCAAAGGGATTGGGAATCGTCGCGGGAGACCCCGCAGACGTCGGTTGGGTTGGTTCGGTAGTCACGTGAATTTCCTTTCTTGGCGCTAAGCGCCCGTGTCAGATGTCAGCGTAATGCGAGTCACGGTGGTGCCGCCTGGCTGGAGGTCAAAGCTGAAGCCGACGGCCTCAAGGTCGCGCAGGATGTTCCATTGATCGTCAGTGAATTCGGCGCCTTGATCCTGAGCAGAGCGCACCAGGTCATCGATGTGTACAAACCCGATGATCTCGGCGCCGTCCGCGCGAGGCAGCGCCCTGGTGTAGGCCGAGTCCTCAGCCAACGGAGAGCTCGCGATCTCGACGAGGGTCGCGCCATAGCCACCGCGTGAGTACGCGATGCGGGAATCGTCCCTAGAGATCGTGGCGGAAATGTTGTTCTCGAAGAGCCAGTTCTCCCTGTCAACGTCCGCCACCAGAGACCTGGTCGCGTCCATGTCGTCGCTGTGCACCACCACGGCGGCGCGTGGCTCAGCACACTCGCCGTAGTAGTTGTCAATGTCATCGAGGTTGCATCGCAGTTGTCGATCGACGGCAACCACGACGCCCTCGCCAAGCGCGTCGTTCAGCCCGTCCGGCACGGAGACGTTGAGCCAGTAGTCGATGGCGTCTTCCCAATCGGCCCTGAACTGCTCCGGGTCGCCGTCCAACCACGTGAGCGACCAGAGGGCATCCTCCGGCGAGTAGAGCCCCGATGGAATCAGGGGGCCCACCACAGGCGCCGCAGTGGGGGGGAAGTCGCCGGATTGTGGCTCGGGGTCGTAGTAGCCGAAGAACGTGCCACCGAGGGGAATCGACGCAAAACTCACGGCGCCAGCGTTCGCCTGGTAGTAGCCCAGCGGGGAGATGAAGGCCTCGGCAAGCAAGCCCGCATCGCTCACCGCTACCGTCGCCATGACGTCGTCTGGAAGCGTTCCCGCAGCGCTCATGGCGCCGCCGTCGGCACTAGGGGTCGGTGCGGTGGCCGCCGTGGCCACTTGGAGCAACTCGAGCGATCCATCCGTTGCGCGCAGCACCAGGCCGTGAGAGGCATCGGCGGGGATCGCGTCGATCGTCGCGACGGTGGCGTCGCGAATCCAGTCGACGTTCTCCTGCGACATGGAGATTTCATTGGAGCCGGGTCCGGCTGCGTCGATGAGCGCCAGACGGGCCTCGAGGGCCGCTCTGGGCTGTGCCCAGACGGTCAGCAAACCGCGTGAGCCCAACTGGTCGGACATGCCCTTGAGCGCCGCAGAATCGCCGAGCGAACCGCCCGAATACAGCTCATCGATGTCCACCGTGTCTGCTGTCACGATGACGTACCCGTCTCGAGCGTGAGCGACCGGCCGGTCCCAACCGATCTCATTGATGAGGTCGTCCTCAAAGAGCTGTTGAAGCACCTCGGCGCCCTTGCCGGGGTTGGACGCCTCAATGGCCACCAGCATCTCGGAGCCCCTGGTGGTGCCGTCGTCCGTGTGAACGTAGCCGAACTGGGCGAGCGTGATGCGTGTTCCCAACCACGGCTCGATGTCCGTGGCGTAGTCGAGCGAGGTCTCCAATGGCGCCGTCTCGGACGCAAACAGCGCGTCCCATACATAGTGTTTGAAGTCCGCGCCGTAGTCGGCCTCGTCCAGCGCTCCCGCGTAGCGCTCGATGTACGCCGTGAGTCCCGGCATGTTCTCCAGAATCTCCTTCATCTCGAGCTTCTGGTTGTCAGACGGGTCTATCGACAGCTCAGCAAACCAGTAGGTGCTGGAGGGGAGGGCCTCCGCCGACTCGGTTGCCGACGCGAACCCATCGCTCATGATGTAACTGAGCGCGTACGCCCCAGCGCCGCCGAGCCCAGCTAGGCCGATCGCTCCCACGGCGATCCATGTCACGAGGCGCTTATGGGAACGGCCGGGCCTGGGGGCGATGACTTCCGCCGACTCCGACGCCGTGGCGGGCACCACCGCTGGCGCATTGGTGGCGACGGGTGCGCTGGCAACGGGGGGCTCTTGCGCCGCCCGCGCCGCCGCAGGGCCGTACTGTGCCATCCATATCCGCAGACCCTCATAACACTGAGGGTGTACATCGACAAGGGGATGCAAGTGCGGGTGCTGGGCGGCGATCGCCGAAAGGGCTGCGGCAGGTGTATCGGACTTGGCCAGAAGTCGAACGGCCTCGTCTTGTGACAGTGGCGCGGCGTTGCCCATGAGTCCCTCCCTCAGCGTCGCCCCCAGATGTGGTGGCATCCCAACTGGGGCCCACAGTATCGGCACACGGCTCGCAGGGGAACCCACGTGGCTCGGCGGCCCCCATGTGTGCGATAGGCCGTGGCGCACAGTGGGGGCATCCCCTCGCGGTCACTAGGATGAGCGGCATGTCGCGCATTCTTTCTGCTGTTGCCTGGCCGTATGCCAACGGGCCCCGCCACATCGGCCACGTCGCCGGTTTCGGTGTCCCCTCGGATGTGTTCAGCCGGTACATGCGGATGGCGGGGCACGACGTCCTGATGGTGTCGGGAACCGACGAGCACGGCACCCCAATCCTGGTCCAGTCCGAACGCGAGGGCGTGCCGCCCCAGGAGTTGGCTGACCGCTACAACCGCGTCATCGTCGAGGACCTGGTGCAATTGGGCCTCAGCTATGACCTCTTCACCCGCACCACCACTGGCAACCACTACCGCGTTGCCCAAGATCTCTTCACGGCGTGCCACAACAACGGGTACATGATCGCGAAGACCGCGCGAGGGGCCATCTCGCCCTCGAACGGTCGCACCCTGCCTGATCGCTACATCGAGGGCACGTGCCCCATCTGCTCCTACGACGGCGCTCGCGGCGACCAGTGCGACAAGTGCGGCAACCAGCTCGACGCGATCGACCTCATCGACCCCGTCTCCAAGATCAATGGGGAGACGCCTGAGTTTGTCGAGACGGAGCACTTCTTCCTCGACCTCCCTGCGCTCGCTGAGCGCCTGGGCGAGTGGCTTGAGGCCCGCCAGGGTTGGCGTCCCAACGTGCTGAACTTCTCGCTCAACCTGCTCAAGGACGTTCGCCCGCGCGCCATGACGCGGGACATCGACTGGGGCATCCCCGTGCCGCTCATGGGGTGGGACAGCAACCCCAACAAGCGCCTGTACGTATGGTTCGACGCCGTGATCGGCTACCTGAGCGCCTCGATCGAGTGGGCGCGCCGCTCGGGTGACCCAGACGCGTGGCGCAAGTGGTGGAACGACCCTGAGGCGCTGTCCTACTACTTCATGGGTAAGGACAACATCACCTTCCACTCGCAGATTTGGCCCGCCGAGTTGCTCGCGGCCAACGGCCAAGGCGCCAAGGGCGGCCGGGTCTCCGAGTTCGGGGAGCTCCAGTTGCCGACCGAGGTGGTCTCGAGCGAGTACTTGACGATGGAGTCCAACAAGTTCTCGTCCTCGCGCGGGCACGTGATCTACGTGCGCGACATGATGTCCCGCTACCAGCCAGACGCGTTGCGCTACTTCATCGCCGTGGCGGGGCCAGAGACGTCGGACGCTGACTTCACGTGGGCCGAATTCAAGCGCCGCACCAACGACGAACTGGTGGCCGGCTGGGGAAATCTGGTCAACCGCACGGCGACACTGCTGCACAAGAATGTCGGCTCGATCCCAGAGCTGACGGACCTGCAAGACATCGATACCGCCGCCCTCGACGCCTCCCAGGCCGGTTTCGACGAGGTGGGCAGGCTCATCGGCATCCACCGCCAGCGCCAGGCCGTGAGCGAGGCCATGCGCATCGTCGGCGACGCGAACAAGTACCTGGCAGACACCGCGCCGTGGAAGCTCAAGACCACGGATCCAGAGCGCATGAAGACGGTGCTGGGCGTCGCAGCGCAACTGGTGAGCGACGCCAACACCATGCTCGCGCCGTTCATGCCGCACGGCGCGCAGAAGGTGCACGAGGCGCTCGGCGGCACGGGAGTGTTTGCCCCCATGCCGCGCATCGCCGAGGTGGAAGACCTGGATATCGCTGACCGCAGCTACCCCGTGATCGAGGGCGACTACTCGGTGCAGCACAACACCTGGCACCGCAACCCCCTCGTTGCAGGCACAGTAGTGCCAGCGCCAAGCCCCATCTTCACCAAGCTTGACGACGACGTGGTGGAGGCCGAGCTCGAACGGATGCGCGCCGAGGCGTGAACGACGTCGCATGGGCAGCCCCGCCCCAGGCGCTTCCGTCGCCGGTGGTGGACAACCATTGCCACCTCGACTTCCCGTATCGCGGTGCCGAGGCGCGCACGACTGCGCACCTTCTGGACGAGGCCGCAGCGGTGGGCGTCACGCGCGCCGTACAGATCGGCTGCGACATCGAGTCCGCGCGCTGGACTGCTGAGGCCATTGAGGCCGACGTTCGCCTGGTGGGAGGGGTCGCACTTCACCCCAACGAGGCGCCGGTGCACGCCGCTGGCGAACACCCCAGTGGCCTTGACTACGACGAGGCGCTCGCCGAAATCTCGCGGTTGGCGCGCCATCCGCGAATGAGGGTCATTGGTGAGACGGGGCTCGACTACTACCGCACGGGGCCGGACGGCCGCGAGGCTCAGGTGCGGTCCTTCAGGGACCACATCGCTCTCGCCAAAGAGCTGGGCATGGTGCTGCAGATCCATGACCGCGACGCGCATGCAGACGTGCTTGACGTGTTGGAGCGCGATGGTGCCCCTCACAGCACCGTGTTCCACTGCTTCTCAGGGGACGCGGCAATGGCCCGGCTGTGTGTCCACCGCGGCTACTACCTCAGTTTTGCTGGCAACCTCACCTTCAAGAATGCGTCGGCGCTACGCGCTGCACTGGCCGTGACGCCACTCGATCGCGTGCTGGTGGAGACGGACGCGCCGTTCCTCACCCCGCACCCCCAGCGCGGTCGGGTGAACTCTCCTTCTCAAGTGGCAGCCACCATGCTCACCATCGCCGACGTGCTCGGTTGCGGGCTGGATGTGGCATGTACCACGGTCGACGCCACCTCTGAGCGCCTGTACGGGCCGTGGTGAGGCGTATACCACGAAGATCACCTATTTCCTTGGGTTTGCGCGCATGTATGCCGATGTGAGACAAAGGGGGGTTGACATGCATGTGGCCGACCTAGGGAACTCATGACGTATCGGACGCTTCCACCAGCGCCTGGCAGTCGCCGAGAGCGACGCCTGAACGCTCGCGCGCGCCTGCGTACCTATCGCCAAGTGGGCACCACCGTGGTGGTGGGTGCCGTGGCTGCCGTCACCGTGACCACCGCCGGTGCCGCCAGCATCTCCGACACCTGGCGCGACCGCGACAACACCGCGGCAGAGATCCCTGTGGCCGAGGTGAGCGCGGCAAGCGTCGATGTCGAGGTGGAGACGGTGACCACCGAGAACCCGATCGCCAATGAGGTGATCAAGACGTCGGACCCCGGAGCGATGGCTGGCTCGCAACGCGTGGTGCAAGCCGGAGCCCCAGGGGTCGAGGTCGTGAGCTACACCGTGACGACGGTGAATGGTGTGGAAATCGATCGTCTTCCCGGAATCTCGGTGCTGGTGACGCCGCCAACCGATGAGATCGTGGCCGTCGGCGCCCTCACCATCCCGCCAGCGACGGCCGTGCAGAAGGGCACCAACCGTGCGCTCGGCCAGCAGATGGCGCTCGACCTTTACGGCTGGTCCGGCGACGAGTGGGCTTGCCTCGACGAGTTGTGGAAGCGTGAGTCCGGTTGGTCGCATACAGCCGAGAACCGCTCGTCCGGCGCCTATGGCATTCCGCAGGCCCTCCCAGGCTCCAAGATGTCCACCTCAGGTGCCGACTGGCGCACCAACCCGGCTACCCAGATCAAGTGGGGCCTCGGCTACGTCAAGGGCCGGTATGCGACTCCTTGCGGCGCATGGGGTCACTTCACCGCCAAGAACTGGTACTAGCGGCCCGTGGCCACGATGCTCGGACCCTCTGAGATCCGCACCCTGGCGGCATCGCTCGGAGCGTCACCCACCAAGAAGTGGGGCCAGAACTTTGTGATCGACGCTGGCACCGTCCGGCGCATCGTCCGCATTGCGGGGGTGAAGCCGGACGACCACGTGGTGGAGATCGGCCCGGGGTTGGGATCGTTGACTCTCGCGCTGCTCGAGGCGGGGGCGCGCGTCACCGCCATCGAGATCGACCCCACGCTTGCGGACGCGTTGCCAGCCACCGTCGCCAGCCATGCGCCGGACGACGCCCACCGCCTGACCGTCATCCACGCGGACGCGATGACCGTGACGGGACTCGATGCCGAGCCCACGCTACTGGTGGCCAACCTTCCCTACAACGTGTCGGTGCCCGTGATCCTGCGGTTTCTCGAGTTCTTTCCGTCGCTCACCACCGTGCTGGTGATGGTGCAGTCGGAGGTGGCGGACAGGCTCGCGGCGCCTCCCGGGTCGCGCACATACGGCATCCCGAGCGCCAAGGCCGCCTGGTATTGCACAGTGCGTCGCGCGGGCGACGTGGGTCGCTCCGTGTTTTGGCCGGTGCCGCGCGTCGACTCTGCCCTGGTCCTGATGGAGCGCAGGGATGCGCCGCTGACCACCGCGCCACGGCGCGAGGTCTTCGCCGTGATCGACGCCGCCTTCGCGCAGCGCCGCAAGGCGCTTCGCGGCGCGCTGTCAACGATCGCCGGATCGCCAACCGCTGCGGAGGCCGCATTGCGCGCGTCAGGCATCGAGCCCCTCACCAGGGGTGAGCAACTGGACGTCGCGGCCTTCGCGCGCATTGCTGAGGCTCTGGAGAGTGCGCGGGTCGCGTCGTGACAGCGGATCTGGCTATCGAGGGAGTATCGCAGCGGCGGGTCAGGGCCAGGGCGTCCGGCAAGGTCAACCTGCAACTGTCGGTGGGGCCACGCGCCGAGGATGGCTATCACCCCCTCGCCACCGTGTTCCAGGCGGTGGACCTGTACGAGACGGTCACGGCGACCACGCGCTCGGACGGCGCCATCACGCTGAGGATGGACTGGACCCCGTCACTCGAGGACTTCGCTTCCCCTGTCCCGCTCGATGAGACGAACCTTGCCTGGAGGGCGGCCCAGGCGATCAGGGACACCTTCGGCATCGTCGACGGTGTCGACCTCCACATCCTCAAGGGTGTGCCAGTGGCTGGCGGCATGGCAGGAGGCAGCGCCGATGCCGCGGCAACACTGCTGGCGTGCGCGGAACTGTGGGACTGCGGAGTGTCGCGCCCAGATCTCCACGAGCTCGCGGTCGGGCTCGGCGCCGATGTTCCCTTCTGCCTGCTCGGCCACACAGCGATTGGCTTGGGCAGGGGAGAGCAGTTGTCCCCCGCGATGACGCACGGCGAGTTTCACTGGGTGTTCGCGCTCCAGCATGGAGGGTTGTCGACGCCCAAGGTGTTCGAGCGCTTCGACACCATGGTGGAGCTTGGCGAGATAGTTGCCGCCGCGCCAGCGGTCAATACCGAGGTGATGGCCGCGCTCATCGCTGGCGACGCCGTCAAGCTTGGCACCGCCCTCACCAACGATCTGGAGGCGCCAGCACTCGACCTGGCGCCCGGCTTGGCGGCCGTCATCGACGCGATGGACGATGCTGGCGCGCTCGGAGTGAT